>NZ_WUTY02000003.1 GCF_009828925.2 Methylicorpusculum oleiharenae | reverse complement strand
AGACAAGATAAAAAAAAGCTTAATTTCGATAACTTAAAGGGCTCTATGTGAAATACAGTGGGTAATCAAATTTATCCAACCAATGTGAGATTTATTACAGGGGATCCTCAACGGCTTTACTCGGACTTCACTTTGCCTTTATCCAGCTTTTTGTAAACCTCAAGCTGACCTTCCAGGTTCGATACTTTCCTCTCCGCATCCGAGGCGACTTTGACAGCGATTTTCATTTCAGTCTTGGTGGTAGACAAATCAATAGTCAAAGCATCATGGCGTAGCGTCATCTTTTCCAGTTCTGACAGACATTTGGATAATTCAGCCCCCTTATCTTTAAGCTCTGTCTTTAATTCATTCTGTAATGAGACGGCGGCATCCAAAGTCGATTGAACCGTGTGAACCTGCACATCCAAAGCCCGTATTTCCTGATCTTTTTGTTTGATCACCATCTCATGAGCTTTTTGCAGCGCTTGTCTTTCCTGAATGGCTTCTTTGTTAGTCTCTTCAAGGCCTGCAACCTGGCTTTTCAGTCCGGCAACCTCATAACTCAGCCGGTCATTATCTTTATGCAGACCGACATTGGCTTTTTCAGCCTCGTTTAACTGTACAACCGTTCCGGCATGATCGCTTTGTTCTTCGGTCAAGCGGGTTTTCAATTCTGAAATGAGGTCTTCCAAACGCTCAATTTTCATAGCTTGTGCTTCGGAAAACTTGAAGGCCTCTTCGACCTTCGCCTGGTTAGTGATTTCCGCTTGTTTTAGCGCCTCGCGTTGAATCTCAAGTTCTGCATCAGTAAGGCTTTTAGCGATATTCCACATGCGTTTCAAAAGATCTTCGCCCTCTTTCGATAGCTCTTCTGGAAGTCTGACGGTAACCGGCAATTCATCGGCCTTAAATGCCTGAGCTTCGTCGCTTTCTTTCCATGTGTTGAAATATTTGGTGATGGTCGTCAAGCTTCCCCTGCCCAGCCTTTCGTATACGTTCAAGACGGTCGGGCGCTCACCCTGGCCAGCGATATCGGCGCAAGCGGCGTGTATTTCTTCCTCGGTTAAGCGTGGCGTAGACATGATTTGATCCTCAAAAGTAATCAGTTAAAGACAGTATAGCAGACTATTACACTTTTAAAAGTGTAATTATGATAATTACATAATTATGGTAATTATCATAATATGTGTAATATATAATTATCCTTTATCGCACCCTTTCGGGATCAGCCACGATCGGGCCGGCTTTTCATGCTTTGCATAGTCCGCAACCGGTATTTTCTCCCCGGTCACCCGCTCTATTTCAGCAACCGTCACTAAATACCGGTCCAGTTGGCCGCGCTTGGCTTCCTGGCGGTTCGGTACGATCCAGGCAATCGCGCGTTCGTCCTGGCCACTGCCACGGATAACGACTTTCCAAAATGCTTCTGGAGTTTTGACGCCGTGCGCTTGCACTAAATGATCGATATCCTGATTGTTGCCCTAAAAGACACGACTTGTGGGTGTCCTTTCGCTGGCGTTCCGATGATATTGACGACTGCATGAGTATGTCCCAAAAAGCTCATGGGGTTTCAAACAGGCCATCAGCACTAATACGCTTGCTCAATCTTCGACTTGCTTCTTTCGTCCAACTCATTCCACACCACCATCACGGCCCTTCCGATGGCAGCCTGCTCATCCTGTTCTCTACCAAACAACCGATACGATCCGTAAACACTGATTGCCGATGCCGTAATGGCGATAGTCAGAGCGATCAATACTTGCGATCGCACTGACAAGCCATCCGCACGTTGCATGACCATGCGATTGACGGTTTTCGCCACTGACGCGTTCAGCTTTTGCTGGAATAATTTTTTTTCCCTCTCTGATACCGCTGCAAGTTCCATTTGTTGTTCGGTTACCTGGTTGTCCACGCGAGAAATTAACTCGATCAACTTGCTTTCCAAGTTAATAACGAACGGAGCTGTTTTGTCTTCAAGCTCACCAAGCCGTTGTATCAGCACATTGACTTCACCTATAGCTTCAATAATTAGCGCGTCTCGCGCAATTCGAACATCTTTTGTTTTATTCATGTTACTCATGAAAATAGTTCCTTATAGCAACTATCTAGATAGTTATTGATATGCTTGGCAAGACATTTAATCCCGAACCTATTTGCCCATTCATCCCATTGATCTGTCTCGCCCCGCCGGTTCTCCCGCAGAAGCGTTTTGTAGTCGGTTTCATCCTCCAAAACTTGTCGGATCGTCAGGTTTTCCTCGGTCAAAATATCAAAAAGTTCATTGTCGAAAATAGCTGCTTTCAGATTTAATATGGCTCCGCCGTGTGCATTGATATGCCCGATCAAAACACCAAATTCGTCCGCGACATTGGATTCCACTCGATTAAATAGGATACGAATGCTGTTGGCTTCTACCCCACTATTGGCCAGTCGCTCCAGCAAGGCAATGGTTTCCATCTGGACTTTGGCGCTGCTCGTAACCGGGATCATAAAGCAGTCAATAGACTCGTGGATTGACGCAAACCGGTGTATCCCGACCAATAGGCTCGGTGTCGCACCGCCCGCGACATCCACGATGCAGCGCTCGTGTTCCAGTAAATCTGCAAACACCGCTGAAACCTCGTCGCGATGCCGCCACTGTCCCGAGTTCCTCTTCACGTGAGCACCACCAAAGCTGATGAGCAACGCATCTTCCAGCCTTGGCGCTAGCAAGTGCTCAGCCACGACAGTCTTTCCGACATTACCCGAGCCACTCAGAATCACCACCCTCATGCCGAATTTCCTTCGCTTTTTTGACGAAACATCGCCTCAAAAACCTGGTCCATGTTTTCTGCCGCGCTCATGGCGGTCATCTTCAGCAAACACAGCTTTATCAATCGCCTGGCTTCCGCCTCCTTACCCGCTTCTTTCGCCGCCAGGCCTTGCGCTTGGTAATCGGTCTTATCCGCGAGGATCGCCGCTAACGGCACACCGAGTTCTTTACAATTTTCAAAGGCCTCGTTGTGTACCAAAGCCCAGTCCGGATGAACCGTAAAATGCTTTTTTTGACTTGCACTGGCGAATATCAACTCAAATTGCTGTTCAATCGCATCATCGGGTTCTACCTTGTTAAAAATTACTTTGATCCGTTTTCGAGGAATTCCCATCTCGGTCAAATTCTCTATGGTTTTAATGGTGTCGTAGATTTGCTTTTTCTCGCTAACCGTAGGCACTACAAAATAATCGAATTTTTGTGAAGAGCCTTTGTGCTGCCGCATTAATTGGCAAAAGTCTTCCGCATTCGACGCTCCGACATCGATGATGCAATCCTGCTCCAAAATAATTTCCTCCATCAATGCATTAAATTGCCGACCCTTGTAAGTTTCCACATCCACGCCTTCTCGCGAAGAATCTTGATTGAGCGTTTCAATGCTGAATATTTTGGCATCATTCATCCGGGGTTTTAAAAGGTGTGCCGCGATGGTTGATTTGCCCACATTGCCTGAAAAATTCATTACAACGACTTTCATAGTTTCATTCCTTAAATTCACAATTAATAAGTGGATTGATTTTTTAGTTTGGCTGGTTCCCGCTCTCTCTTTTTCTTCTCTTTCTGCTCTGCTCTGTACCTCTCTTGTATTTCATACAGTTCGGCAATATTCGGATCTTTTCTTAGGTTTTTCATGAATTCCAATTCACCTGATTTAGGCTCCCAATTACCCTCGTCCTCTTCTTCTTCCAAATCTAAATCCATCGACTTACTTGATGAATGGCTCGTTACCAGTTCTGTATTTTTAGTCTCATGATGAATGTATTGAGCCAGTTGATTAGTGGTATTAGTTGATGCCATTGAAACTGGATAATTACTTTTTTGATCAATAATTTTTCCCTTACTTTCTTTATTTCTTAATTTCCTAAGCGCTTTTTCAAATCCGCTCATGGTCATTTTGAAGTTATAGTGGTCATGAAGCGCATCTAATACTGCCCGCCTTTTCACACCACCTTTCAACGCGTTTTCCACATCCTCGATAATGTCTGCCAGTCTGGCGGACTCCGAACGCCCGTCCGCGCCGCTCGCCAATGCTTTCAAAATCTCAATCGTTTTACTTTTTTCCATAACCTACTCTTTGATCACACTTGCTCAGCTCGTCCTCAGTAGTTCATCCACGAAACACATCATTCCCGCCATGTCTACGCAGAAAGTACTCAGTATTTCCTCATTCGCCTCATCAATACCTCACCATATACGCACCTCCTACGCAGTAATGGCGGAGCAAGTCATCCGCAACTCCACACCCAGAGTTTACTCACAGCCAAACGCGTTTGCTCGACCGAAAGACGCGGTTTTTCGGCCCCTTTCGTTTTTGGATGCGTTATCTGTTGACAATAGTGCCTATCTCGATTGAGAATAAAAATTCATTGATGGGTTTTGTGCAGCAGGATGCCTCTATCCCGATAAGTCGTGCTACGGGAGCACGCTAAACAGATCCGAGATCCCCCGGACCGCTAAGGCGGCAGGAAGCCACCGGGACCCTTCTTTACCGGCAAAATAGCCGGAAAATCATCGCGCCCCAGTTGCGCCCGCTGAGCGCAGAAGCTTTCTGAATCAGAAATTTACGTTGTTCTTCAAGTACTTGTAATTACAGGTCTTGGGTCGTGACACACATCAATCAAAAATTCTACTTCCAGTTGATCTGGTGAATTTTTAACCCTTGCACGCAAGATTAGTCCGTAAGACGGCGCCTTTGCGTCCTGCCTGGAAATCGGCCAAAATTTTTTCCCCCGCCGCTTTTTCTCAACATAGACACTTTAGTCTTTGTTCATTCCAAGCCAAATTTCCGAAAAGAAACAGCGGCTTACTAACCCCACAATTCCAAATTCCATTTAGGAAAAGTTGGGATTCGTTGGATTTTCTCGTTGAAACCGCTCAGAACCAGGCAGCGCCTGTCCATAGAAAATGTATGGCAGCCCGATTGACACCACCTGCATGGCGTAATTTCAGCAAATTTTCGCCTCGCGCGGCGTCGAAACAAATAGCGCATTGACGCTCTTTTACCTGCAGCCCTGCTGGGAGGCTGTTCCCAAGCACCTTATGCTCACCGTCGAGAGAAGTGTGTCCGCAGAAAAAGAGGCGCTGGTGGAATCCCTTTAGGATTTCACCGGGAGCCGGGTTACGCCTGCTCTCGACGCTAAAGAACAATAGGTCACACCCCGGCTCCACACCGGAGCGGCCGATAGCTCGTGCGTGCACGGGTTATCGGCTGCTGCGGTGTGGGGCTGATCGCCAATTTTGACGACAAGGTATTGAAAACGAAAGAAGCCGAAAAACCGCGTCTTTCTCTATAAGGCTATTTGCAAAATGAGGTTGGAATGAAGGCTGACAAACTTGATCATTGAACTTGATCAAGTGGTTGGAATTTGACTGTCGGATAGCTCTTGGCTAGGTTAGGTAAGATTTGATCGTCGGCAGCCGACCCATTCCTGTCCTGTCTGTCACCGGCATAACCGAAAATTGACTGACCTAAAATGTCTGCTAAGCTGACGGTCATACAAGTTCATGATTACGCGAAAAGGGACCTTGATGTACCATAGCACCTCTAGTGGGAGGAGCGAGAATGAGTAAAGATGATTTTGAGGTTAAGCAAGTCGGTGATAAAAATGGTGTTTCGCGAATTTTTGTTCGCGAGCACCCATTTCTATTAGTCGTTCTTTCACCTATTACCCCCACATACACACTTGCTTGGACTGGCCATCTAGATTTTGACAAGCTCGACGAAGAGCTTTTTTCAAAACTCCCTAGGGCAATTGTGGGGATGAGCAATTCGGATTTTACCAGAATCGAAATAAGTGGATCTGCAAAGGTAGTCGTATCTGATCCAGACAACGAAGACGATCTTGTAACGATCAATGCCTTAGAGTCGGAAGACTATCGCTCCATTTTTCACAGTCATGTTATTAGTTTCGGAAGGTTTGATCTGCAATTGCAATATTCATATTTTTCTCCTGAATCGTTCTCTTTCGCCGTTGGCAATCCTAAGTTTTATACCGAAAGCCCAAAAGTATCGATAAGATTATCAAGTGATAGAGAGGTTTCCCCTCAATTATGGGACTGGATTTGGCAGTGCTCCGATATGAGTCAAGAATTGGGACTGGATTTTGAGTCAACAGTAGGGATTGAAGTGCTTTCGGACGTTCTCGGTCACAATCAAGGTCAGTTATTGCGATGAACAAGAAGAAGTGTAGCAAAAGTAAGAGTGTGCAAGGCCTCTACCTCAAAGCATTTAGCGGTCAAGGCTCAACAACTATCTGCACAATTGGCACCAACCCCCACCTTAACCATCATGTGTATATAGAGAATCTTCAGTTGTATGATGCCGATATCTCATGTACTGGGTCGATTACGAGTAATCCATACTCTGTATATTTTGATTCGGGTGTTGCGAATCCAATTGATACATGTCTTAAGTGGTATGCATCAGCCAACCTTCCAGAAGGAGGAAGTAAAGAGTTCCAGCATGTAAAGCTCATTGCTTGTGGTGCAGGACACGAAAACGTTTTTGCAGAGGTGTCGATTTCTTGGCCAGACCCAAATGAAGCAGAGAGTCTGACTGTTTCAATTGAGGTTGAACCATGAGTTTCTATCCATATCTTCCACCTCTGTTTGCTATATATTTAATTTTGATTTCGACGTTTACAGAGTTATATGCCAAATATCTTATTAAAAATAGTGTTCAGCTACATATTGCTCGGGATTGGGAGATTAGGGTAGGAGCAATTAACTCCGTAATCTGCTCTTTGGTTGCACTGTATAGTATATTTGAGACGTCTAAGAACTATTCTGCTCTAACGATTGCTTCACTTTTACTGATTATTATTTTTATACCACTTTTGTTTTGGATAATTAGCCATCCTGCGGGCAACCTCTCTTCGGCCCTTACGCATATTGGAAAGCTTAGGCACGGGACCGTATGTGCGATTATTCTAGTGATAGTTAATTTGGTATTGATAGGCGCGATTTACGTTAATCAAACACAAACAATTATTCATGCCAACGTGCCGTAAGAGTTATTTTGGGCTCTCGCGGGAAATATGTACAACTAAAATTTGGGTGCGTTTAATCAAACGACAAAATTGTTTCATAGGATTTTGAACTGCGGCAAAGCATAAACTATCGGTGTATTGCCCTTGCCGGAAAAATCGTTCGATTGGTGAGTTATTCTTGTGAGTGCCGATGGGTATTGGAAGCCAATGATACACATTAGAATCATTCGCTCAATGTCAGCGTCAGGTATTGCACAGATAACAGGCATTCAATTTCCATAAATTTTGGTATAACCAACGGTTGAAATTGGCCGTTAACGAGCATTGACAGCCCAACCAGGTTTTGCACAAAACTGCGCGATTAAAAAACATGAATCATTCTGATTTCCAACCCCAGAATGCAAATAGCCAATTTAAAAACGTAAATCCAGCGGCCTAAATTCCCATGGGTGATGTCCAGGTCTTGCAACTAAGCATCCATAACTAAATTGGCAAGCGGGTATCTATTCAAGAGCGTTAACTTACGATCTCAACGTAGCGGCCAGGGTCCGCGATTTGGCCGATTGTGACAATTCGCCACTCTCACAAGTCGACATTCACTTCGGATGGATTCGTATCGGAATCTGGTTGCTGGAATACGCAAAATAGGTTTATTCGGTGTAACAAAATTTTCTGTGGTTCCGATTTACAACCCCCTAATACTTCCTTAATGAATTTCCATCAGATAGCTCTCGTATTTTTTGGGGTTTCGGTCAATTCAAGTATGCTGTTGTCTCAATGAGAAACGGCCAAAGCCGCTTATTTTGCTCTGCTCCCCTTACGCAGATTAACTAATTGCTAACGAGGCGCCGCCACAGGCCGACGAGTCGTGATGTTGTTCGAATGTGTCACAAGTAGAGGCACATGGAATAACACAACCTCATTCCGAGTGAATTAAAAAGTGTCGCAAGTTGAGACACTTTACCGTAGATAATGAATGAGAAAATCGGCCTATCGAACACATATTGAACGCAGTGAAAAAATAAATACGACTTCGATAAGGCCATAATTCCGGTATTTATTCGATAAATAAGCGACTTATTGGCGCAATGCAAGATTTGCATTGCGATCGATAATCTTTATACTGCACACAAAATGAAATTAAAACGAACACAAAAATGAAACCGATCGAGAATAAAAAAACAGTCGTCATCGCTGTCGCCAACCACAAAGGCGGGTGCGGTAAAACTACAACGGTCGTCAATCTGGCCGCCGAACTGGCCAAAATGGATCTGTCCGTTCTGGTGATTGACCTCGACCCACAGGCCAACGCCAGCTTGCATATCGGCAAGAAGCACCCGAGCGAAGTGCCGGTCACCTGCGCGGAACTGCTGTTGTCCGATGTCGAGAAATTGCCGCAATCGATCTATGACGATACGTACATCGAAGGCGTCTCGCTGATTTACGGATCGCTCAATCTCGGCAAGGCCGAAGACGAGCTCAAGGATGAAGTACCGCGTCCCTCCGAAGAGCTGCGGGAAAAGATAAAAAATCTTCACGGGATTTACGACGTCATCTTGATCGACTGCCCGCCTAGCCTCAAGCTACTGACCAGCAACGCATTGGCCGCCGCTACGCATCTGATTATTCCGATCGAGTCTGGCTCACAGTACGGCATGTACGGCGTTACCGATCTAATGAAGTTAGTCGAAAAAATTAAACGTATCAACCCAGGACTCGAATTGATCGGCGCTTTATTGATCCGCCACGATGCGAGGCAAACGGTTTGCAAGTTGATCGAGGCCTCGGCCAAGGAACTCATCGGCAAGCTCATCGATGTTCGTATTTCGACCAGCACCAAGGTTAACCAGTCCGCGATGGCGCAAACGAGCGTTCATGACATAGACCGCACCTGTAAAGTCTCGCGCGAATTCAAACGCCTGGCCGATGTGATCGCCAAACAACTCAATCTTGTATAAGGACCGGCTCAGTGGCTAAAGACATTAAAAAGATGCTGGAGAAAAAGCTGCAGGAGAATACTCAGCGTCATGCGTCAGCGGAACAGTCTGTAAATTTTGACCAAGGCAGGGAGCTAGTTTCCGTTCTAGTCGACAAGATAGAGCCGAATCCGTATCAACCGCGACGCATTTTTCCGCAAGACGAACTGGACAAACTGGCCCAGTCGATCGCCGAAGTCGGCTTGTTGGAGCCGATTCTGCTCAGGAAATTCGGCGACACCTATCAAATCGCCGCTGGCGAACGACGTTGGCGGGCGCATAAGCAAATCGAGCGACGTCATATCGATGCTGTGGTCATGGGTATATCGGATAGCGACATGGCGGTATTCGCACTGGCAGAAAATATCGACCGGGAGGATTTGAGCGATTACGAAATCGGTATTGCTTTAAAGCAGGTCGAAAATGCCTTTCCGACCAAGAAAAAGCTTGCTGAGTCGTTAGGACTTAACCGCCAGGATATGTATCGCTATTACGCCTATGACGACCTTCCCGAATTCATCGTTACCAATCTCAATGAAAACCCGCGCTTGCTGTCAAGATCGGCGGCCAGCGACATAAAGCGGCTATTGAACGAGAACAAGGACAATCCAGCCGTCAACGATTATTTGGCTGAGGCATGGGATTTGCTGTTGAGCAGTGATCTCGACCAAACCAAGATCACCACGTATATAGCACGCAAACTCAAGGGTTATGAGCAAAAAGACAGTCATATTCAGGATGCTCATAATTTGATCCGGAACGGTAAGAAGGTCGGCAATATCGCCAGAACCGAAAAGCACATCACCGTAAAGCTAAATGCAAGCGTCTTGAACGCCGAACAAGAGCAAAAGCTGAAAGATTTCGTCGAAAAGCTGATTCAAAGCGAAGACTAGGCATTTTTCCCAAGCTATTTGAAAAGTGTCGCAAGTTGCGACACTTTTTATCACTTCATGCCCCACCCCCCCAATTTGCCTAAGGCAAGAGTCGACGACATCGAGCCGCCAAAACCCCTTGCGTAAGTTGATTGGAAAACCAAGAAACCAAGTCCGCATGTCCGCAAAGAAACCCTGGAAAAGAAGGGATCGGGCTTTGGAGAGAGGGCTTCAACTTCAAATACTGGTGCCAACGGTACACGACAATGGGATAGCAAGCATGGTATAGGGAATCAAACTGGGCTGTGCGAAGAAAGACGGGGCGGCAATGGCAGAGATGCCTGAGCCGTGTGGCCAGGGATGGCTTTGCCCGCGCATGTTTGGAAAAGGAGCCGCCTTTAGGCTGAATTTACATTTTCGGGATATGTGGAGTTCAGGAATATGCCGAGTATAATTGCCACTGGACGGCAGTAACCGCATAAAATCATCACGTTTGCGCCATTCGATCCACTGATTTAATCCGCATATTATTGCCGTCTTTCATCTCACCGATTTAAGGAGGTCAGTATGCTTACAACATATCTTAAACGCCAGACTACTCTTACCACTTACTACACCAGCTCTGCTGGACCATATTTGGATGAGTTCACTGACTGGTTAGCTCAGTGCGGGTTCCACGATGAAGTCATATGCCAATATCTTCCGGGCGTCAGCGAGTTTGCGGCCTGGGTTGATGCCACCTATGGCAACCTGACTTCATTTCCAGTTAACGCACTTAATCATTTTCACGATTACCTCGCTACACGCGGTCGATTGCGCTATTCAAAAGGTCAGCACTCGGTATACTGGTTGGGTGCACATCACTTTGTCGAGTTTCTCCAGAGTCAGAACAAAATCGTCGTCACCGAGATATCACCGAAGACGACACAACCGGAGCTCTTCCGTCAATTTGAACACTGGATGCAAACACACCACGGAGTGCAGTCTTCAACGCTACGCAATTACCGCCAGCATATCGTTGAACTGCTATCAACGCTCGGCGAACATCCTGAACAGTTCACCGCAGACGCGTTGCATACCTTTATCCTGAACTACGCTCTCGGGCGCAGTCATGCACTCGCTAAGAAGCGAGTGACGGCAGTTCGTATGTTTATTCGGTTTTTGATCACAATGGGGCATTGCCAGCCAGGCCTTGAGGCAGCGATTCCGGCTCTTGCCGAATGGCCACTTGCGCGGTTGCCTCGTTATTTACTTCCAGAAGAGGTTGATCGTGTCCTTGCCCATATTAATCGTACCACGCCAATCGGCATCCGCGACAAAGCAATCCTTTTACTACTGGCTCGATTGGGATTGCGAGCCAGTGAAGTCGCTGAACTAGCGCTTCCTGATATCGATTGGTCTGCGGGAACATTTTCCGTTATTGGCAAGAGCCGACGAGAGGCGAAGCTACCTTTGCCACAGGAGGTTGGTGATGCCTTGTTGGAATATCTTGAGAGTGCACGCCCATCGGTTAAAACTGACCGTGTCTTCATCACTGCAATCGCTCCCTGGATGCCAATAACCCGGCATGTTGTCAAGCAAGTTGCCGCTCAAGCGATACGGCGTGCTGGAATCAATGCACCATCGTTTGGCGCCCATGTCCTGCGTCATTCAGCTGCTACAGGGATGCTGCGTCAGGGAGCGTCGCTCCAGGTGATCGGCGAGGTATTGCGGCACAGTTGTCTTGAGACTACGGCTCATTACGCGAAAGTGGACATAGCCTTGTTGCAGCAGGTCACGCGTTCGTGGCCGGGAGGAGCATCATGCTAAAAGATGCCATCGATACTTATTTGGCCGTACGCCGCGCTGCGGGCTTTAAGCTCACAGACGATGCGTTTTATCTGTTTCACTTCGCTCGATTTGCCACTGCCCAGGGAGACACGCATGTAAAGTCACAGACGGCTATCGCTTGGGCAGGACAGGCACGAACTGAATCACAGCGCGCTATCCGCTTGAAAGCGGTTATTCGCTTTGCCCGCTTTAGCTATGCCGCCGACAACCGCCATGAAATTCCACCACAAGGTGTATTTTGCTTTCAACGTCATCGACCAATTCCCTATCTCTATACCGAAGCAGAGATTCAGGCATTGATGGGTGCGGCAGCACGGCTGGAGCCAGCAGATTCGTTTCGTCCACTGATGTATCGCACCTTGATTGGGTTACTTGCGTCTACGGGATTGCGTATTTCCGAGGCGCTCGGCTTGTGTTTTAAGGACATTATGGCGGATGGGCTGCTGATTCGGAAAACGAAATTTGGCAAAAGCCGGATAGTGCCGCTCCATCCCACGACGCATTTAGCACTGGAAGAGTATCTTGTCGAACGCGCTAAACTCGCCACTACTGATGATCATTTGTTTATCTCGAAGTGGCGTCGTGGGATGTGCCGCCAGACGGTATATGCCACATTCAAAGAGCTCCTGAAGATGGCCGGTCTCCCTCGCCAATCTGGGCTGCCACGACCAAGGCTAATCGATTTTCGTCATTCCTTCGCGTCGAATGCACTCGTAGACGGCCCGGATCGTCGCGATCAGGTCGGTCGCCACACGCTGGCGTTGATGACGTACTTGGGTCATGCCAGCCCAAACAGTACGTTTTGGTATTTAGAAAGTTCACCGCTCTTAATGGATCACATCGTTCGCGCCTGCGAACATTTCGTCGAGGAAAATACACCATGACTCCGATCGCCCCTCATATCACCGCATTTCTACAAGAACGATTGCCGCTACAACGAGCCGCGAGCGAGCATACCTGCGACAGCTATGCCTACGCTTTTCAACTGTTGTTTCAATTTGCCGCCGCTCGGTTGCATGTGACACCCTCCGCGCTCTTCCTTGAGCAACTCGATGCCGCTTTGGTGATGGATTTCTTGCAATATCTGGAAACGGAGCGCGACAACAGCCCGCGCACACGCAATGCTAGGCTCGTTGCGATCAAGTCATTTATGCGCTTTATGGAATATAGAGAACCCGCTCTCTTAGAGCAGAGCCGACGTATCTTAGCCATTCCCGCAAAGCGAACAGATACACGGCTAATCAATTATTTGTCATTAGACGAAATGCAGGCACTGCTCAATGTACCGGATCTGAAACGCCGCGACGGTATCCGTGATCGAGCTATGATCCACCTCTGTTTTTCGGCAGGACTGAGAGTATCCGAACTGGTTCATCTCCCATTACAGGCGCTGGAGTGGCAACCATCACCCAATGTACGCATTTTCGGTAAAGGGCGTCGAGAACGTCTATTGCCACTCTGGAAGCAGGCAGCTTCCGATCTGCGTGCATGGCTTGCCGTGCGAGGACAACCAGCTGCGACAGAACTCTTCCTAAATGCACACGGAGAACCCATGACCAGATCGGGCTTCGAGTATGTGCTGAAGAAACATGTGGAAGTGGCTGCTAAACGTTGCCCATCTATTGAGAAAAAACGGATATCTCCTCATGTCCTACGTCACACCGCCGCGATGGTGGTATTGCAAGCAACAGGCGATATCCGAAAGGTATCGTTGTGGCTTGGACATGGGGATATCCAGACGACCGAAGTCTATCTACGCGCTGATCCGACCGAAAAACTTGAGGCGATGAGTGCGATGGTCCCGCTTACGCTTAAACGTGGTCAGTTCCGTGCGCCGGACCAGTTGATTGCCTCTCTACGAGGCGGCTAGAATATGCTGAGTAGTTCGGAGCCGAACGACCCATGTTGTTCGGCTCCTCCGTTCGCCACTTTCCATATTCCTGAACTCCGCATATCCCGAAATATGCTGAGCTCAGCATATTCGAGGGGTTGGGCAATAATAGCCTGTTTGAACTGATTCAAAAATCAGGCCTCCGCATCAGTGAAGCCTTGGGTCTGAAAATCCAGCATATCCGCGTGGTGGATGGCGTAGCCAAACACGTTCGCGTGATAGGGAAGGGCAACAAAGAGCGACAGGTACCACTACCGGAGTCGTTTGGCCGGGTGTTGGCTCTATCGGTGGCCGGAAAATTCCAGGAAGATTATGTCTTCGCGAAAAAAGCCGGCGGAAAAGCACCGCAACCCCACGCCGCCAGAGCTTATTTAAAGAAGCTGATCGACAAAGCCGGCATCGAGAAGAAGATTACGCCGCACAAGCTTAGGCATACTTACGCTACCCGGTTATTGGAAAAAGACGTGCAGCTGGTGGATATTCAGGCTCTATTAGGTCATGAGAGCATTGCCACTACGCAGATTTATACGCATGCTGGGCAGGAGAGGCTTAGCAAGTTGGTGGCGGATATTTAACTTCAAAACAGAAAACAGGGATTGCATCTACCTCGAACGCCACGATCCCGATAAAACCTGGACAGGTTTTATCAAATGTTCGTCACGGCCGGCGTTTTCGGGGATTGATCGTTGGTTAGGGAGTGGGGTAGGCTGGATCACCTGGCACTGTTTGGAAAGTTGGTTTGATAGCGAGGAAGAGGCAAAAACAGCCGGAAATAAGTTAAGGGCCATTAAGGAGAGGAAATGGTACCACTCTATTTTGTGGTTTTAGTGATCAAAGAAAAGTGGATGGCCTATATATTAAAGTATAAGCTATGACTACAAATGAACCACAATAAACCGGAGTAGCGATAATGGCAACTGAAGCATTTACTATTAGAGCTGAAACAGAGATCGTGCATCAACTCGATAGCATGGCCGGAGCGTTAGATCGTTCCCGCAATTACTTGGTCAACCAAGCCTTGCGCGAATACCTGAAAACCCATGCCAAGCACATTGAAAAAATCACAAAAGGCATAACCGCCGCTGATCGTGGCGAAGTCATTGAGCATGACGAAGTGATGAAAGAAATGGAAGCCATTGCGCAACCTGCATCCGAGGACGATTTCTTTAACTATGCAGGCATTTGGGAACATCAAGATATCGACCAAGCCAGTATTCGCGCAAAATCCTGGCCGGATCGGCGCTGATGATTCTCTGTGACACCAATATTCTGATTGAATTTTACAAAGGCAATCCGGCTATCATTCAAACACTCAGAACGATAGGACCGGCCAATATCGCGGTCAGCGTTATCACCAAAGCTGAACTGTTTTACGGCGCTAGAGATAGACAAGAGCTAGCCAAAATTGAACGCCATCTTATACAGTGCCATTGTTATGGCCTGAATCCGGCCATTTCTACCTTGTTTATTGACTTGATGCGGAGCTATTCGCTCAGCCATAAAGCCTCGATCCCGGACATGCTGATTGCAGCGACCGCGATTAGCCATGATGCGACGCTGTACACGCTGAATACCAAGGACTTCAAATTCATCCCCGACTTGAATTTGTATCTTCAAATTGACTTTGAATAGTTACATGACTCCAAGACAGTTACCAAACGCGAAAAAAGATATATAACTTACACCATGCGCTTGCTGGAAAAGGACGTGCAGCTGCTGGATATTCAAGCCCCGATTGGCCATGAAAGCATTGTGACGACGCAGATTTACACGCATGCTGGGCAGGAGCGGTTGAGTAAGTTGGTGGCGGATATATGAATGGGAGAGAACTCTTGGTGTTGCTTAATAATCTGCGAATCGTTGAGTCATGCCCAGCCCAGCCTCTTCCTGATACACCATCGGAAATAAGGCTATCAAGGCCATAAAAAGATAAACTACACCATTAATTTCAAACAAACTCACAGGCGCATGCCCGATACAACTTACGAACAAGCGGCCGGTCTCATTGAAGCGGCGGAAAAAATAAGCCGTTTACCTGTCCGGGTGACATGGGACGACACCCTGACTGTCGGGGCGGTGCTGCATTTAAGCGAAGCGCAGTGGTCCAGTCAGTTAAGGATTTCAGTCAATCCCAAAAGACCCGACATCCCGTATCTCGTTGGCGTGCAATGCGCGCTGGCTATCCGGTATTATGAACAACGGGAGTCTAAGCACCTGTCCTCTCCGGCAAACTGCCTGGCTAAAACGGTAGCTGAGTTTGTGGCTCTGGGTTACGATGCCGACACTGCCAAAATGTTCGCCGACAAAATGTTAATGGGATTGGGCAGTCAACTTCGCAGTGCGGCGCCGCTGATAAAGCTATCGGCACACATTCACAAAGACTATCCGGAGTTAAGAGATAGTCAGTTAACGCATTTTTTAGTGGAAAAAGACGCGGGCGAACAGTCTTTAAGCATCGAACCTGAAAAATTCCCTGATTGGCTGTTACACAGTCATCAAGCCATCAATGGAGCTACGGCTCTGGCTTCTGACTACCTGTTTAATCGCACCGATTTTTTTGAACCCTATAAGCACTGTGGCTTTGAAGCCGTCTGTACCGGATTGGTGGGTGACGTGACCGGCAGCAAGGCCGATGCCACCGATAGCGAACTCGTCGACGCGTGGCTTAAGCGCCTGGCTTTAACAGACCGTTTTGAATGGATAACCCCCTCACTATGAAAACCCCTGCCCCTGCCCCTGGCACCGTGTTCATCAAAATTTCCGAATATGATGTGTCGGCCTTGCCGGAAGCCTACCAAGATCGGCATGCGGAAGGGTTTAAAGACTACCTGATAAAACACATCGCCGAAGAGTCCAGTGTCGATGGTCTATTTCCCAAGGTCAGCATTGATCACGATACGTTGATCGTTACCGAAGATCTCGAGGCAAAAGCACAATCAGAGGCGGGTCTGGACGCCCTGCAGCGCGGCCTTTACCCAAAAGGCCACGCCATTTTTGAAGCGCTGTACGCACAATACCCCGCCAACCCGATCGTGCTTTACAACCTGGGCATGGTTTACAGCGATGAGGGCAACTTTGCCAACGCTATCGAGTTGTTGGCCAACCTGACCCGCATCAAACCGGACTATGTCCATGGCTGGGTTGCGCTTGCCGTTGCCTATCTGCGTAATGGTCAGATCATTGAAGCCAATCAAGCAGCACAAACGGCGGTCAAACTGGCGCCGAACGATCCGTATGCACTGAGAACCGCCGGTTATATTGCGTCAAAGCTCAACGAACCCGAAGCCGCTGCCTTGCTGGAAAATGCGGTCAGAGCGGGTCCTAATGACCCTATCGCATTATTGGCACTGGCGGAAAACTTGTTGGCCATTCATAGCGACGAAGCGATTAAAAAACGGGTAGCGGCGTTGCTGACTCAAGTCATTGAAGCGGCACCCGGTTCGAAAGCGGCCGAGCGTGCTGAAGACATTTTGCGGGGCATTGCCTATGACCAATTCCGCCAAACCAAGGGCCTTAATCAAGCTGCCGTCAACTACTGTCTAAAAGCGCTGGAGACATTCAAAGGCATGTCAGACCAGGAGATTTCCGGCGTAGCGCTCGAAACCGCAACGCTCGGGCAAAGTGGATTGGATGTGAATAATCCCAAAAAAACCTACCCGCTCAGATCCATACCGGGGAATTACACCGGTCTTAATATCGTTTGCATCATGTATGCTGCGCTGGAACGCATCGCGCCGGGACAGGATGCCGGGTTTGATATTAAGGCTGAGTATGAAGAGGCGTTGAGGATTTCCAAAACCAATAACTGACTTGGTTTGGCCATGAAAGCATTGCGACGACGCAGATTTATACGCATGCGGGGCAGGAGCGGTTATCTAAGTTGGTAGCGGATATATAAACAGGAGATACGTGCTTTTTCTTGATTTCATAATCGGTTTTTTTTGCACTTATCCGGCATTTTCATCTCGGATCGGCCGACCGTAAGGAATGCTTCGTAAATGAGTAATATTGCCCTGTAACAGTCGGTATAACTGGCTTGGCACTCCTAACTTCAAGAAAAACGAGTGTTTATCTTGTAGTCAAAAAACCGCCAATTTGATCGGGAAAGAGCACAAGAAAACTCATTGTGAAAATCAAAAAAGATTCAATGCCTCGATTTTGCTTTTCATGTCCTTCCTGTTACTCATTTACGAAGCATTCCTTACGGTATCCATGCTGGTCGACATAACCTTCAATTAACCCCTGTTAGCTGCATCTTTGCCTTATAAGGCATTGTTATAGTTGAACTTCCAAAATTCCTGGGTTTGGGCTTACAACCCCAATAACGTAGGCGCTAGGTCCTGCACTTCTATTTCGCCTTTCTCAACACATGAACCGTCGAAGACAAGAGTTAGATTTTCTACGCTCATGCTAAATGCCTGTTGCCACACTTCCATAAAATGCAAAAGCCCGGACAAAATCCAGGCTTTTTCTACGTCAGACTTTAGCGCATATTTTGAAATTTCGAGAATCTCCTAGACAGCTGATTAATATCAATCATGGCTATGATTGTATCCAAGGCATGTAAGTGTAAATTAGATTCTAAAGTGGGCATGCATGCTTGCAACGGTCACATCCTGGGGTCTCTTTGCCAATGATACAAGTTCTATTGTCGGCGCGAGCACTCGCAATCGCATAATCTGCAGCATCATCACCTAGAATGTGGAGGTCGATCACATGGGCAGCGATTCGAGCTGACATTACTGCTTCAATAGTAGATTCTAATGATGGCACTCTTCCCGTATGCTCTTCTCTCGTAACCGCTGCAAGGATGTGGGCACACCCTTCAAGACCAAGAAGCGTAGCTCCAATAGCGCTTGATACATGATCCATGCCTATAGCCGTGTCGGTTGGTATGGGGCCGAGAGGCATAATCGGAAAGCCGCTCTTTCGTAGTATTGACGCTAGCCTCTTGATGTCAGCTGGTCGTGCGTGGCCAGGAGATTCTATGATTACACCAACGTCTTCGTTTGAAATAATTTTTGCCAATTCAATTTGACGTTCAATTTCAGCCTGTTGGGCGGCGTCACATGAATCAAAAATATTGGCGGATCGATAGGAAGCACCAAGACTTAAGACAGTCCCATTAATTTTTGCATGATGAATCAACTGGGGTAGAATTTCTATGTAGGCATTTTCGCTTCTCCAATTTCGGCTTTCTGCATCGGCGATAATGATGCCTCCTCCTCTGGAAGTACAAGGTACAAGACGATTTAGCGCCAGACTTTGAATATCCTCAGATGGAGTTGGATGAATCGTCAATATCCCAACACCACCCTCCATTTGCTCTATACATTTGTCTAACAATTCCGCAGGGTCGATTCGACCACCATGGCTACTAATCGTATAGACAGGCAGGCAAGCAGCAACAAAAGGCGTCTCCTTAACGATCCATTTCCACAATGGCAAATCCTGCATTATTGGACAAATACTGAGGTCACCGATGATGTCGGGAGCGTTATCCATAGTAGTTAATGCTCGAATTTTTGCGATTTGATCTGGAAGTTGCCGGGGATGACTAATTCCAACAAGAGCCATCACACGAGTTTTTAGACCAAGGCCTACTTCGAAGCAACCTGAAGCTGATTGGACCTTAATAATCATTGGCTAGGTCAATGATTTAAAATAGTTCGGACGCAATTCATAACGTCCTCTGGTTCTACTTGGCAACGCAGAGCTTTATCCAAGTAAACGCCATTAATACTTCTCAACGCATCCTGTATCCCCTGATTCTGATCCAATAACCGCCACGGCAAATCCTCTTTGCATTCCGGAACAGGAATAATTTGACACCCTAAATCAAGGGCGACACCTACCTCCGCCTCTGTACCCATACCACCCTCGTAAACAACCATTACCTGAGCAGACCTTAGCAATTGTGAACGCCATTCCTTAAGGATAGGGATAAGATTTCTATCGTTCGAAAAATTTGGATTCGCAGCATAGGGATTGGGAAACACACTTAGCCGCCTTAAAATATCCGCTTTTCTCTGTATGCACTCCTCCAGATAAGCCGACACAACAAACCGGCTTGTACCAGCGGATTGGCCATCAAGAAGCACAAGATTGCTTTCCTGAGCTAGTAACCGGCCAATGCATTGCAGGCGTGTAGATTGCTTTCTTTCATTCCGACTATGTGAGCCAGTGACAAATACTGTGTTACCTCTGGACTTTAAAGCAATACGATCCAATATCTTTTGAAGCTCGCCAAATTCGTCAATCTGGCATGCTTGGATTCCAACTCGCGCAAGGTCTCCAAGCCAAAGATCCTGCCGCTGTTGTTTTTTTGCATCTTGATTTCGCAATAAAATAATAAAGTGTTGCCGAGTGGCGTTGCGAGCTAAACGCCTAGCCTCGACAAGAATATTATTGATGTCACTATCTTCATAGGAATACCCTATGAAAAGGAATGATTTGTTAAGCAGGTCCTGGCCGAGCCTGCGTGCCATCGCAGGTCTTCTATCAAAAAATGTCTCATAGTCTTCCTGTGTAACGACCAAATCGTCATGCGGTGAATTCTCAATGCATCCATGCATCTTGACCACCTCAATTTCGGAATTTTCAACACTTCGGGATACGGAATCATCGGAGGCTTTGACATTAACGTGAAAGTAGCGACGAAAAGCATCCTCCAAAAGCGTATCGTAATTTGTCGTCCATAGATTTTTTACATTCGTCCGAGCTAATGTTGTGTGGTATTGATTAAGCGGATAGTGTTTCGTCAGCTCCTCTCTGAAATGCTGGACGAGAGGACCTCTGTTACCGTTTGCTTGATTAACGATATATTGCGCCACTAATGGCAGATTATCTTCAGCATCGATGATCAACCCAAGACGAGTGCGAGCCATCCCACCAAGTAATCCTATCCAGTTTGGCACTGCTGAAGCACTAGAAATTCCCGATCCTACAAAGATCGCCCCAAAACCTGCCGCTAGTTGCTTAGAAAATTCTTGAGCAAGATCGTTGGCATCCATGGCACCGCCCTATAATGGATTATTGAAAAGTGGTTATTTTACCCTTCAAGCAATCTATCCAGACATTTGGATGGGTATGAAGAATTGCCTCAAATTGTTCGTAATCGAAATCAACTGGTTTACACAATTATATATTTCCATTTAGGACAAAATAGTATGTACTTAGACTTAGATGGATAAATGCTGCCAGTGTGGGCTACGCAACTTGCACAGTATGCAATAATATCTTTGTTAATATTACCACGCCTGGAAAGGCGGCAAAATTGTGGTCAAATTAACCTGACAAACGTGTCTAATATCAAAGGTCAGCGTCCTACTGATTAGAATAATATGGAGCGCACTCCGAGCGCATCAAAATTACAGGAAGCTTTAACAACTGCATGAATCAGCAACAAATCAAACAACTTGAAACCGAACTTTGGGCCAGCGCCGATAATTTGCGGGCCAATTCCAAACTGACTGCGGCAGAATACAAAGACCCCGTATTAGGTTTGATTCTGCTGCGTTATGCGCAAAACCGATACCAACAAGCCAAGTTAAGCCTGGAAGCCAGCTTGCCGGAAACCCCGCGCGGCAAAGTGAAACTGACGAAAGAACACTTTTTGGCTGCGGGAGCCATGCTGGTGCCCGAACAATCGCAATACGACTATCTGGCCAATTTGCCGGAAGGCGTTGGCATTTGCGAAGCTTTGAATACCGCCATGCGCTTGATTGAAGAGGAATACACCGATCTGGCTGGCATCTTGCCGAAGAATTATCAGGAATTGGACCCGGATTTACTCCGCGAACTAATCCGGATATTCAACAAAGACTCGGTCAAAAGCCTGACCGGCGATGTGTTTGGCCGCATTTACGAATATTTTTTGATGAAGTTTTCCATGAGCGGTGCGGGTGCTCAGGAAGGCGGCGAGTTCTTCACCCCTCCGTCATTAGTGCAACTGATCGTCAACATGATTCAACCCGACCACGGCATCGTTCAAGACAATGCGTGCGGCTCCGGCGGTATGTTTGTGCAAACCGGCCACTTCATCGAAGAACACGGCGGCAAAAACGTCAACGAAACCATCAAATGCTACGGCACCGAATTAAAGTCCAATAACGCCAAGCTGGCGAAAATGAATCTGGCTATTCATGGCATAGAAGGCAAAATCATCGAAAGCAACAGCTTTTATAGTGATCCGCACGGCTTGATCGGCCAATGCGACTTCGTGATGGCCAATCCACCGTTTAACGTCAACAAGGTTGACAAGGATAAGGATTACGTTAAAAACGACCCACGCCTGTTTAAAGACGTGGGCATTCCCAAGGCCGACAACGGTAACTATTTATGGATACAGTATTTTTACCACTACCTGAACGACAAAGGCCGGGCCGGGTTCGTTATGGCCAGCTCGGCCACCGATGCCGGTAACAGCGAAAAAGCCATCCGTCAAAAGCTGATCGAAACTGGCGCGGTGGATTGCATCGTGGCCGTGGGCAACAATTTTTTCTACACCCGCTCGCTGCCTTGTCATGTGTGGTTTCTGGATCGCGGCAAACGCGAGGAAAACCGCGACAAAATCCTGATGATCGATGCGCGCAATACCTTCCGCAAAGTCACGACCACCATCAACGACTACTCACCCGGCCAGTTGTTGACTTTCACCGCCATCATGAACGCCTATCGCGGCGACTTGCTGGCCATCGACATATGCACCACGCAACTTCAAGCCCACGCTATTGAGCAAGCCACCAGTCTAGTCGAGGCGGTCAATGAGTTACGGCAACAGTGTGCCGGCAGCTTGTTTAACAACACTGCCTTGAACTTTAAGGCCGCACAGCTGGAGTTGGCGCACAGCGTGATCCTGGCTAAGGATGCCGATTACGCCGCTTGCCACGCCTTATTGAAAGCCTTTGAAAATCCTGTGCCCCAGTTGGCGGCACTGCTGGAAAACTACAAAACCCAACTGGATGCCGCCAAAAAAGCCCTGGATAAAAAAGACAGCGCTGGCAAAAAGCAACTGGATGAGCAAGGCAAACTGCTGCGCGAATTATCCGCAGCCATCAACGCATATCAAAACCAATACGGCAAAAGCCAGGTCGGCGAACCGATACAGGATTACAAACAGGCGCTGAAAGACTGGCAGCATGTGTTGCACTACTTTCCCGACGGCCACTATGCCGATGTCGAAGGCTTATGCAAAATTGTCCATCTGGCCGAAGTGGCAGAAAACGACTACAGCCTGACACCGGGACGCTATGTGGGCTATAGCATTCAGGTAGATGAGGATTTTGATTATCAAAATAGGTTAAGCGAAATTCGAGAGGAACTGGCTTGTTTAAATACTAATGCCAATGAATTGATGGGCTTAATTCAAGGCATTTCTGTATGAAATGGAAACAAATCACCCTAGGTGAAATCTTACGAGTTAAGCATGGCTGGGCTTTTAAAAGTGAACACTTTTCAGATGTTGGTCAGCACATAGTTTTAACCCCAGGCAATTTCTATGAAGAAGGGGGATTTAAGGCAAGGGGGGATAAAGATCGGTTTTATTCTGGAGATTATCCGTCGGAATATTTGTTATCGAAAGGTAATGTTATTGTGGCAATGACTGAACAAGGTGAAGGGCTGCTTGGTAGCGCTGCAATAATTCCCGAAAATGATCGTTTTCTACATAATCAACGATTAGGCCTCGTCACAATTAAAAACGATGCCGAAGCGGATTTGTTTTTTGTTTATAAGTTATTTAATACCCAAATAGTCAGGCAACAAATATCTGGTAGTGCAAGTGGTGCGAAAGTTAAACACACCGCGCCGGAGCGAATTTATAAGTGTAAGGTGGAATTGCCGCCCCTTCATTTACAGAGAAATATCGCCGCCATCTTGTCTGCCTATGACTACCTGATTGAAAATAACTTAACACGCATCAAGCTCTTGGAAGAAATGGCGCAAATCACCTACGAAGAATGGTTTGTGCGCCTGAAATTCCCCGGCCACGAAACCACGCCGCTGGATTCGGCAACGGGCTTGCCGGTGGGGTGGAAGAAAGAAAAGCTTGGTAATGTGACGTCATATATAAATAGAGGGGTTTCTCCTGATTATGTTGAGAATGATGGTTTTTGTGTAATAAATCAGAAATGCATCAGAAACCATTATGTTAATCTTGAAGAAGCTAGATTAACTTCCAAAGCAAAAAGAATTCCAGATGACAAATTAATAAATAAGCTTGATATTTTAATAAATTCAACTGGAACTGGAACTTTAGGTAGAGTTGCTCAAATATTCGCAACACCAGGTTTTGCTACTGTTGATAGCCATGTCACTATTGTTCGGGCTAGTACGCCTATATTCGCTTTGTATTTAGGAAGGGCTTTAGAACATATTGAGTCTTTTATTGAAAATTTGGGTAAAGGTGCAACCAATCAACAGGAGCTTTCAAGAACTGATTTGGCTGAACTCATTAAGGTGGTGGTACCAACAAAAGATGTACTAATCAAATATGATGAATTTTCATCACCTATTTACGAATCTATTTCAATGTATCAGTCGCAAAACCAACTCCTCAAAGAAGCCCGTGACATTCTGCTGCCGCGTCTGATGACCGGCATGATCGATGTCGAACAGCTGGTTTTGCCAGAGTCGTTCAGCAATCTGTCAGCTTCGACGCAAGTGCCGCAAACCGTATGAGCCGCCTGAGTTTCCAGTTATCCCTGCCGCTGCCTGTTTTGGGTTTGAGGCTATGCGCATGAAACCCTGGACCAGCAAAGCCATCGCTTACCTGCAAAGCAGTCTGTCGCCGGTGCCGCAGGAGTTGAACGAACTGGACTGGAAATCCAATCTGTCGCCGAAAAAGGATAAGTTGTGCCAGCACTTGTGCGCCTTTGCCAATTTACCCGGCGGCGGCTTTCTGGTGTTTGGGCTGGAAGATGCAACCGGCAAGGTGGTCGGTATCGACAAAGCGAGTACTGACAAGATTGTTGAACAGTTGGCGAATCTTTGCCGGGCCGGGGTGGAACCGTTGGTGAGTATGGATCACGCTATCGAGTTGTTTAATGATTGCCCTTTGTTGTTTGTGCATATCAGGGAGAGCGCGGTAAAGCCGGTACACTTGGCACATAAAAGTATCGAGGACAGTTTTATCCGTAGCGGCGGCAGTACCCGCAAGGCATCGCGGCAGGACGTGGGGGCGTTGATGTTGAACAGCAAAACCCCGGTGTTTGAAGAGTTACATGCTTCGATCTTGAAAAACGCCACCGAGGTGATGACCTTGTTGGATGTGGCCGGGATTCATGCCTTATTGAAAAAGCCGACGCCCAATAATGTCGAGGAAATCATCTATTGGCTGCAACAAGAAAAGATGATTGAGGACGTGGATGGCAAGGGGTTTTACATTACCAACTTTGGCGCACTGGCCGCCGCGCAAAATCTGTCGCAGTTTGATGGTTTGGCGCGTAAAGCGGTGCGGGTGATTCAGTACGAAGGCAAAACCAAAACCCAGGGCAGTAAGGAGTTTCCTGATAACAAGGGTTACGCAATTGGCTTTGAAGGGCTTATTCAGTTTTTGAAAGGCATTTTGCCGGGCAGCGAGGTGATTAAACATGCTTTGCGTACCGATGCTTCGATGTATCCTGAGATTGCTTTGCGCGAGTTGATCGCTAATGCGCTGATCCATCAGGATTTTACGATTCGCGGCAGCGGGCCGATGATTGAGATTTTTGCGGATCGGATTGAAATATCCAACCCCGGTAAGTTGTTGCCGGGCAAGAAGATTGATCGCTTGATCCGGGCCACGCCGGAATCACGTAATGAAGTGCTGGCCGCTGCCTTCAGACGCTTTAATATTTGCGAGGAGCGCGGCTCCGGTTTTGAGAAGGCGATTACCGCGATTGAGCTATTTGGTTTGCCGCCACTGAAAATGGAAGAAACCGATAGTTCGTTCAAGGTCATCCTGTACAGCCCAAAAACTTTTGCCGAGATGACCCGTGAAGAGCGCATCGAAGCGTGTTACCAGCACAGCATCATTCAGTATTATGGCGCTGGCGGGATGAATAATGCCTCCTTGAGAAAGCGGTTTGGGATGCATGACAAGCAAAGCCCGCAAATTTCTTTACTGATTAAAGACGCTTTAAGCGCGGGTAAGATCAAAATCAAAGATCCAGATAGTTCCAAGAAATTTGCGGTGTACCTGCCGTATTGGGTTTGATTGCTAGCAGCAGTCTTAGCTATGTAGTTGCTAGTAGCAGGTTTTGATCTTATTTAACCGTAATTCGGAAATCCGGAGATAGTAGATATAAATCAAACAGTTGCTATTTAACTATAGTTGCCTCGTAGTCTTGGTTGTGTAGTAGTTGCTAGTAGCAGTTCCTTTGATCCTATTTAACTGTAATTCGGAAATCCGGAGATAGTAGATATAAATCAAACAGTTGCTATTTAACTATAGTTGCCCCGTAGTCTTGCTTGTGTAGTAGTTGCTGGTAGCAGTTCCTTTGATCTTATTTAACTGTAATTCGGAAATCATGAAATAGCAGCTATAAATCAGACAGTTGCTATTTAAATGCAAGCGTTGGTGTTGTTACTGAAGTTAACAAGTGTTGAATGCTTGATTAGCATGAACCCAAGGTTTATCACGAACTTATTATTAATGGAATACGATTATTGCCATGAGTTACGAATATTCGGAAGACGGCCTGGTTGAGGCTGCGACACAGGAAGTACTGGAAGGACTGGGTTGGACGGTGGTTACCGCCTGGACTAAAGAAACCTTGGCAACTCAAGCGGATCGTAGCGACGGTTTGCTGGGGCGTGCGAATAAAGCCGAAGTGATTCTGGCGCGTTATTTGTTGCAGGCTTTGCGGTTGCTGAATCCAGATTTGCCGCACACCGCCTATCAGCAAGCGGTGGATGTGTTGAGCGAAGCTGCAGCGGATAAGCATTTGGCGGCTATTAACAAAGAAAAACATGAGCTGTTGGTGAAAGGCGTACCGGTCAGTTATCAGGATGACAAAGGCGTGTTGCAGAAAAAACGCCTAAAGGTGTTTGATTTTGATGATGCCGCCAACAATCATTTTTTGGCCGTCCGGCAGTTTGAGGTGGTGGGTAAGCTGTATAACCGCCGCCCGGATGTGGTGGGCTTTGTTAACGGTATTCCGTTGGTGTTTTTCGAGCTGAAGGCGCATCACACCGATTTACGCCATGCCTTTGACAATAATCTGAGCGATTACAAAGACACCATCCCGGAAGTTCTGCATTGCAATGCGTTTGTGATTTTGAGCAATGGCATCGATAGCAAGGTTGGCACGTTAACCAGTCCGTATAAGTTTTTCATGGATTGGAAGCGCATCGAAGAAGATGACGAAGGCGTGGTGAGTCTGGATACCTTGTTGCGCGGCACTTGTGCACCGCATCGGGTATTGGATTTATTTGAGAACTTTTTAGTGTTTGATGGCGAAGGTTCGGAAATTACCAAAATCATGGCGAAAAACCATCAGTTTATCGGCGTGAATAAGGTAATGGATCAGTCAGCGAATATTGAGGTGTTAAAAGGCAAGTTGGGTGTATTTTGGCATACGCAGGGTTCCGGCAAATCGTATTCCATGGTGTTTCTATGTCAGAAAATGCTGCGTAAGCTGGGCGGCAGTTATACCTTTTTGTTGGTGGTGGACAGAACCGAACTGGAAGGCCAGTTGTACGACACTTTTAGTGGTGTGGGTGCGGTGACGGAAGATAATGTGCGGGCGAAAAGCCGCGAGCATTTGCGCCAGTTACTGGCAGAAAATCATCGCTATGTGTTTACCTTGATCCATAAGTTTTCCATCGATCCCAAGAAAGAAACCGACTATCCGCTGATCACCGATCGCAGCAATATCATTGTGATTTCTGACGAAGCGCATCGCACCCAAGGCGGCGCGTTTGCTCGCAATATGCGTTTTAAAGGTATCCCCAATGCCTCTTATCTGGGATTTACCGGTACGCCGATTTTTAAAGACGAGCAGGAACTGACCCGGAATATTTTTGGTGAGTATGTGTCGGTGTATGACTTTAAGCGGGCAATTGATGACGGCGCGACTTTGCCGGTGCGTTATTTGAATCGCGGCGAGAAACTGGCCATTGAAAATCCTGATCTTGACCAACGCATGGCCGACATCATCAACGATACCGAGTTGGATGACGACCAGCGGCGTAAATTGGAACGGGCGTTTAAGCGCGATTATCCCATTTTAACGGCTGAGCATCGCCTGGATGCGATTGCCAAGGATTTGGTCTGGCATTTCAACGAGCGGGGTTATCAGGGTAAAGCCATGTTTGTGGCGCTGGATAAACCGACTGCGGTGCGTATGCATGGTTTGGTGATGAAATATTGGCCCGCGTATGTGGCGGAACTGAAGCAGCGGCTTGCCAAAGCAGAAGATCAGCAGGAAGCATTGAAACTGAAGCATCACTTGAAACGGGTTGAAGAAACAGAAGTGTGCGTGGTGGTCAGTAGCGAGCAAAACGAAGTCCAGAAGTTTGCCAACCTCGGCCTGGATATTGAACCACACCGTAAAAAAATGGTGAATCGGGATTTGGAAACGGAATTTAAGGATGAAAACAATCCGTTTCGTTTGGTGATTGTGTGTGCGATGTGGATTACCGGTTTTAATGTGCCGTGCGTATCGACCGTGTACCTGGATAAACCCATCAACGGCCATACCCTGGTGCAAACCATTGCGCGGGCTAACCGGGTTTACGATGACGAAAAGGAAAACGGACTGATCATCGATTATGGCAATGTTTATAAGCAATTGGAGCAAGCGTATTCGGTCTATGGTGACGGCGGCGGGAAAACCAAGCCAGGCCAAAATGGTGAAGATGGTGAAGGGAGTTCTGTCGAAAAACTAATCGAATTAGTTGATGACTTGGACAAAGCGATTGACGTTGTGCGTGATTTTTTGCTGGATGTTAGCTTTGATTTGGATAAATTGATTCATGCTGCATCGGCAGTTGAAAAATTAGGACAGCTTAAGCAAGCAACCAATGCGGTTTGCTTGAATGAAACCACCCGAACCCAATATGAGGTTGCCGCGCGTGATGTGTTTCGTAAATATATGGCTTTGTTTCCAGAGCCAGAAACCAAGCCCTTTTTGC
Organism: Methylicorpusculum oleiharenae; assembly: GCF_009828925.2. Taxonomy (NCBI): domain Bacteria; kingdom Pseudomonadati; phylum Pseudomonadota; class Gammaproteobacteria; order Methylococcales; family Methylococcaceae; genus Methylicorpusculum; species Methylicorpusculum oleiharenae. The sequence goes on along the minus strand of NZ_WUTY02000003.1, from coordinate 41,215 downwards.
CAGCGTTCAACGCTATTCAGGCGATTTACGACCAACTCAATCAAAAAACCAAGCAGGCCGATATTTCTGCGGTTATCCGCCGGTTACAGCAAGAAGTAAATATCAGTATTACCAGCCGCGACAATGAAGTGCGTGATGTGGACTATGTCGATCTGAGTTCACTCGATTTCGACAAGCTGAGAGCCGCGTTTGCCAGGTCTAATCAAAAGAATGCAGTCGTGTTTGATCTTCAAGAAGCCATTCAGAAAAAACTGGAACAAATGGTTCAGCAAAATCCGATTCGCTTAGAGTTTTACGAGAAATATAAAATAATCATCGAAGAGTACAATCAAGGCAAAGATATTCAGGCCGTACAGAAAGCTTTTGATGATTTGAATGATTTCATGCAAAACGACTTGGCGCCGGAAATGGAACGGGCGATGCGTGAGGAACTGGATGAGGAAACATTAGCAATTTTCGATTTGTTGAAAAAGCCTGAGTTAACCCCAGCAGAAGAGAAGAAAGTAAAAGAAGTGGCTAAACAAACATTGGCAACTTTGAAAGAGGAAAAGCTGAAAATCGAACGCTGGCGGGAAAGCACTCAAGTTGCCGCGCAAGTAAAAACTATGATTGATCACAGCTTACAATGGTTGCCACAAGAGCCTTATCCGGATGAGGAGTTGGATATTAGAAGTCTGTTGGTTTACCAGCATATATATGCCAATTATCAAGGGGCAGGGGTTAGTCGGTATGGGAGTTTTTAGTTACAAATAAACTTTCCTTGAGATGCAGCGCGTCCTTCATATTTATCAGGATCAATTTCCAAAAATTCATAATGAAATATTAAGAAAGGTCAATGAACTCAACGATTGGTGTCTGCCAGAGGCGCCATGTGCCTATACATGGGACCCGGAATCGAAGAAGTTCTTTGAAGATGTTGGCATTAGCGTCTCGATTAAAGAAAGCTTTTATACGAGTGTACATTACTTGATTCGACCCAGATCAGATTCTCCAATTTGTTGTGAAATTCATCAGGACACTTTTTGAGGAGGTATGGGGGAGGTCGATCATGCCCTAAATTACCCGGATAAGACATCGAACATCGCCTGTAGAGAACAGCTTCGAGTGTTAGCCAAACTTGTTGGCGCTGGCAGTCGTTTAGTTGACTCTATTTTTCGTAGCACTACTGAATAAACCTTTTCATCCTAGGCCAAGTCAGCTGACTATTTGATACCCTCTTAGCGTCCGTATTCATCCAAGTGAAAGTCAGCTAGATAGCTGTTGACTTGCCCACTTTAGGTCCTATAATCTATTTTATCGGACCTAAAAACACACTCAAAATCCTGCCTCATTTGCACCTATATATATAAGGTATAAACCACCATGGCCGACCTGATCCTCAAGAACCCAGAACGCGCACTGACGGCAAAACAGTTTCAGCAGTTATCTGACGTGCCACCGGAACTGGAATGGTTTGCCAACATCAATTCCGAGAAAACCCGCAAGGCCTACCAAAACGACATCCGCGATTTCGCGCACTTTGTCGGCATCCGCCAACCGGCTGAGTTTCGGACCGTCACCCGCTCCCATGTCATTGCCTGGCGTAAAACCCTTGAAGCGAAAAAATTCTCCGACGCCACCATTCGCCGCAAGCTCTCTGCCCTGTCTTCCCTCTTTGAGTATTTATGTGAGAAAAACGCCGTGACCCATAATCCGGTCAAAGGCGTGAAACGACCGGCGGCGAATAACAACGAAGGCAAAACCCCGGCCTTGAGTAATGACCAGGCCCGGCAGTTATTGGAAGCGCCGCCGGAAGACACGGTGAAAGGACAACGTGACCGGGCTATTTTGGCTACCCTGCTCTATCATGGTCTGCGCCGGCAGGAACTGTGCAATCTGCGCGTCAAAGATTATCAGCGACGCAGTGGCGTGATGATGTTTCATGTTCATGGTAAACGGAAAAAAGAGCGCTTCGTGCCGGTGGAACCGAAAACCCAACGCTTGATCGCTGAGTATCTGGAAACGGCAGGCCATGGTTCGGATCTGGAAGGGGCTTTGTATCGACCGGTGAAAAACAATACCACCGGCGATCTGACCAAATCACTCAATCCGCGTTCGGTGTATCGGGATGTGGTCATGGGTTACGCCAAACAGGTTGGCATTACACTCGATACCCACGGCTTTTGCGTGCACTCGCTTCGCGCAACGGCGGCCACCAATGCGCTAGATAACAAAGCCGATATCGCCAAAGTCCAGGAGTGGTTGGGACACGCCAATGTATCAACCACCCGGCTTTACGACAAGCGCAATAGTCGGCCGGAGGATAGTCCAAGTTTTAAGGTGGAGTATTGAAAATTGGCAACTAATGATCATTTTTCAGACATTTTACCTTGATGAGCGCGGGCACCTTTGAACTGCCTCTAAGTGGGGTTATTCTGCATAAAGGTACGTAACGGCTATTTTTGCCCAACGCCTCGAAATGGACAATATTATGCATTTCTAATATTTTATATTATTGATATTTTTTGTAATTTAGTCTCTTTCTGCGAAAAGAATTAAGTTTTTCCGACTGAGCCAAATCGTATGGTTAGTATCGTAAGTAATTGAACTTACGGGCTACTGTATATTAACTCTTTCTTATTTTTCCCATTTCTAGGATATGCGGAGTTAAGAAATATGCAGAGTATACTGACCCATGAACAGCAGTAACAGCATAAAAATCATCACGTTTGCACCATCCGATCCACTGATTTTGATCTGCATATTATTGCCTTCTTTCTTCGTACATATTGAAGGACGACGGTATGCTTATTACATCTCAAGCACTCGTCAACTTACTAAACCAGCTTCGCTTTGACGGTTCTGTGTGCCGGACAAATAGATTGCCTTTCCAAGAGGCGTATAGAATATGCAGAGTAAATGGAAACCAAGTGACCCATTTTCTTTGGAATCAACGTTCGGCACTTGGCATATTCGAGGCGTTGGGCAGAAATAGCCTAGACGCTACTTCCCATGTTTGCACGAATCCTTACGGTCACCAAATTTAAAGCCACTTTTCACGCCTGGGCCTTAAAAAATGGCCTGGGCTTCGAGATAGTGTCAATGGCCAACAGAATTGAGCCATTAACAGATAGAGACCGTTGAAGACGTGCGCTGTGCGCTATGCAGATATCAAAAAGACGGTTGCTTATATGGAGATAGATGAAGATCCGGATGGTCTGTATGTTCTGGAAAAATGGCCGATTGTGATGGTGTGGGAACTTAAAATTAAGAGGTAAGATTGTGTCAATCAAGAAAATATTAAATATTTTTTTAATTTTATTCTGCAGCGATGTCCATGCTGAAATTTTTAAATGTTATGACCATAGCGGCCACGTCTATTACACAGATAAACCTGAGAATAGCCCACCATGTAAATATAAGAAGGTGGAGCGCGAACCAGAAGAAATACGGATCGAAAGGGAAAGGAGAGAATATATCAAAGAGTATCGGGAAAAAGTAAGAAATACAGCTAGATTTTTAGATGACGTTGAAGCCGCACGAAAAAGAAAATAAGTAGAACAGGTGGCGCTAAAGTATGAGCATCAAATATTTGAATAAGGCTTTTTAGGTCAATCTTACGGGTGCAACCAAGGCTGTTTGCAAATAATTCGGGCCGAAAATGCGGTTATTTGCAGGTCTTATGGATTATGTATGCAGGCCGCTACAATTAGGCGTCGTCGCGTTTCTCTTTTTTGGCAAATCTGCGGAGCAGCCACTCAATCACTTTTGCCTCGGTTTCGGTGAACTGCGCCTCAACTCCTTCCGGCGTAGATAGCAGCTTCTTGCGGAGTTTGTGGTACCTAAAGGCACCGTATGAGGCACCTACAACCATTACGGCAATAGCTATTGGCACCCAGATCGGTGTTGAAGCAAGGATACCTAAAGACATCAGCACTCCTGTAACCCCTGACGCGCCGATCGTCGTACCGAAAATGCCTGCACTTCCAATGATTGTCGCAGCAAACCCGGAGACTACAGCGGCTCCGGCGCCCAAAGCTGTAGCACCACCTACGAGGAGTGCCGTGATAGTGGCTGTGCTGAGATAAGTGCCCGCAACATAGCCGCTTGCTGACGTCACAATCAACCCGCCGGCTGCATGAGGTACGAGCGTTCCGCCAGCTGCAAGCGCAGATATAACTACCGGGATAAGGGGTAATGGCATAGTGGCCTCCAATGATAGGTGTTAATAAAAAAAGGCTCTAAAGTTCCACAGGCTTTATAAGCCACCGCAAATGTGGGGCACGCGGACAAACTAATGATACCATTTGGACCTACACTTAGTTTGCGTCGCTCTATGAGCCTCTACGTCGGCCTATATTTAACACAAGCTCTTTATTCTTGGTACGAAAAAGTCTGGAAGTTTAGATCTCCTAAAAATTACACGGTCAGAACGGATTATTTTTGAGAGGTTAAAAACAATCTGAAAGCCTTGCTGGATAAGGCATTCAGCAAATTTCTATGAAACTTTGGAGCCTTTTGTTGATTAACACCCATTTTTGCCCATCCCCCGAAATATGCTGAGCACAGCATATTCGAGGGGATGGGCAAAAATAGCCTGAATCTGACAGCAATCCGGGGCGAGGTGGTAGTGCTGTTTTGGTTGAGGCCGGGGGATGAGGCTGTGGAGTTGAGCTTTTCAGGCGGGGGAGGGAAGGTTGCGACGCCGTGGGTGTTGGAGGGGATGTTTTGGCAGAAATCCAGTGTAAATTTTCTGCTAAAAGCGACCACAGAACACTACTTAACAGTCAACATGGCAACCTCCAATTTCATCTATTGGCTCAGTTTGGATGATATACGGAGGGGGAAAATCCTTGCAGTTCAGAAATCTGGTGTTGCAACCCAGGTTTCTTGGTAGATATACTGGTAACAGATTAATAAATTGTTAGGTTCTCACATGGACAGCAAAGAATCCCAACTTGATCTGCTTAACGAGTCGGATCGCGGGGCCGTGATAGTGGCTGCCGCGATATTAGAGGATGATCTAAGCGAGCTGCTTAAAGATGCAATACAAAGAAACGGACTATCTGGAAAACAAATAAATGAGATATTTGACCTGAGCGGCCCTCTCTCCAGCTTTTCTTCGAAATCGCTGATCTGTTATGCATTTGGATTAATATCTAAAGACACATTTGAAGATTTAGCAAAGATCAGAAAACTTAGAAATAAATTTGCACATTCAACCGAAAAAGTAGACTTCCTATCTAGCGAAATAGAAGACCATGTTGCTGAAATAAATTGTTGCATAGAAGCCTCTAAAAAATTCGAAGGTGAAATGTTTAAAGGCCGCGGTAAAAACAATGCTATCAAAAACCATAGTCCTGTCGTGCTAGAAGAGTGGGAGGCACGAGCAAAGGGCTTCGTAAAGTATACAAAATCAGTATTTTGTTTAGGTGTTTCTATATTACGTCTTAGAATCAAAGAGCATCACCTACTCAGAATAAGAACATAATAAATGGTTAAAACCGCTCGATTCGCTCAACCCGCCCCTTAACCAAACGTTAGGTCTCAACAAGGAGCACATGTGGACTCTTCAGCAATGTGGGGCCTACTCGGCACGGTCATCGGCGCTGCCGCCAGCATCGCCACTGCTTGGCTGGCCGCCCGAAGCTCGCACGATCTTGAGCGCGCGAAGAGTCGCGAGGAACGGTCCGAACAAGCGAGAGCCTTTCAGAGGCAAACACTGCTTGAGCTACAGGAAGCCGTTCACGACGTCCTCAGACTCGTCATTCGTTGCTACCACGAAGACCATCTGGCGCATCGCGCGGGTCAGGACTGGAGCAAGATAGTGCTCTCCGAAGAAGTCTCTGTGGGAGTCCGACTTGCTCTTAGAAGAGTCTTCATCTTGGTGGAGCGCGTCGCCGACGATGACCTACGCGTGAGCGTCAAGCACTTGACCGGCACTGCCGAACGCGTCCTGATGGCACACTCTGAGAAGGAAGCGCGCTCCCACCTCGACAAGATCACACAAGATTACGAGCCGCTCAATGAAGAGATCGGTACTGTCCTGAGGCGCTACTACGAGGCAGCGCAAGGGCAGTGAGACCTAACCCTTCGATCAAGCCCACGTACTCTGGGCTGCGCCCTCCGCGCGGCTTACCTCAAACGTTGAATGGCAGATCATTGAATCCCTGCCGACATTGTGCGCAAAGCGTCGGATGTTAACTAGGGGGTCGTTAACTTCCAAGTATTGCACACCCACTTTGCTCTAACCAACTCCTAATCCGTCGTATAACGCCAGTATAGACATCACACCGGATGAATCACGCTCGTCACCACGCCCCAGATCACCGTATCCATTTCCTCATGCAACACGATATCCCGATAGGCCGCAATGTCATTAAGTTAAGAACTAACATATTGATTATGATATAATTTTCTCTACCTTAAACGCTTAAAAGGAAGGCAAAAATGACAGAAATAGAACCAAAATAATGGCATACCGCAACGGCACTTATGTAGCTTTTCACGCAAATGGAACTAACATTCCAAGCAAGTCCGATATTGACTACTACAACTTAATGAAAGCGTGGACTGCAAAAACAGACAACGAATTCACCATGAACAACAGCCATGACAAAGCATCGGCAGTTCGTGATTCAAGTAAAAAAGAAACCTTGAAAAGGTCTCTAATAGAAAGGCTAAAAAATTCAAAAAATATGGTGCTAATCATCGGCGAAACAACGCTTTTAGATGATGACTGGGTGCCATTTGAAATAGAAAAGGCTGTAGATACATATAAAATCCCAATCATTGCCGCCTATACCGGTTACAGCACACCTATTCGAAATCCATCTGTTTTAAGAAAACATTGGCCAGGTGCGCTTGCAACACGCATAGATAATGAAACTGCTAGCGTTATTCATATACCTTTTAAAAAAGCGGCACTGCTAGATGCAATTTCCCAATTCTCGCACAATAAACCCCTAAACGGCAAAGGGTTAGGAATTTACAGCGATGAAGCTTATAAAGCTTTTGGAATAACAGACTAAAATCATTGCAACTAGGCTTAAGGTTCAGTTACCGACACTGTACGACAGATTATTAACAACAAAATCGAGTTTGACCGATCCCTTATGGCAAGTGGCGATCGAGAAGACGAAACATCTATGGACTTTAAATGATCGATCAACTCCTGAACCTCACCGGAACCGTGCAACTTTTATTCGCGTTCCTAGCTGGGCTCGTACTTTTCTTCATTTTTCGCTTTCTAATACCGGGCATTTCACTTCTTTTCAGATTGAACCGTGCTGTGGTTACATTAGAAAGTATTAAGGCTAGCGCTAATGGAGCGTCGATTGATCCAAATCGAATTGCTCAAGATGTCATGATTCATCCTACGCTTTCTCACTTATGGAGTGAGTTCAGCGAAACGCTTCATTCACAAAAGGAGGTTGATAACTCAGGGCAACTTCGAACTGTCCGCTGGCGTTCTACCGTTCCAGCTGAAACATTTTTCACATCGCAAACTATTGTCGATATCCACTTAAAGACTGACTATTTCAAACATAGTCCTGGAATTATGACTGGGCTTGGCATCATCGGAACGTTTTCTGGGTTGCTTCATGGCCTAGAAAAATTCAAGGGAACAATCTCTGATAATCCCGATGAAGTAAGAGAAGGCCTAAGTAATCTACTTGGTGGTGTTTCAGAGGCATTCATTGTCTCTGCCATTGCTATCTTGAGTGCAATGGTGACTACGTTCATCGAAAAATATTTAGCTTCACAGTGTTACAAGCGCGTTGAAGATTTGTGCCAACTTATTGATGGCCTCTATGAAGCAGGAGTAGGTGAGGAATATCTCGCTGAGCTACTTTCAGCTGCAAAAACATCAGCGACACAGACAACACAGCTCAAAGATGCGTTGGTTGCAGACCTGAGAGAGATCATGACGGATTTGGCCAGCCAACATATTGAGGCAATACGTCAAACCTCTACGGCCCAAGTAGAGACGACTACAAGAAGTGGCCAGGAGATTGCTGACGCGATAACTAATTCTCTTAAAGAACCCATAGAACGCATGTCGGTGGCCATGAACAATAGCTCAGACACTAATGGCGATGTCGTAACACGAGCCTTGAATGAAGCCTTGGTTACCTTCTCAAGCAAGATGGAAGATGTATTTGGCGGACAAATGAAAGGGATGAATGAGTTACTTGTCCAAACCATGGGAGCCATGCAGACAACCGTTGGAAAATTTGACCAATTAGCTGCTAATTTGGACTCTGCAGGCAGAAATACTGCGGACGCCATGGCGGACAAAGTTGAGCAAGCATTGATTTCACTAGAAGCAAGACAGCAAGCTCTTAACACTCAGATGGGTGAATTTGTTTCACAGATTCGTGAGCTTGTTGGAAATTCGCAGTCAGAAACATCTAAGAAACTGCAAGAGACACTTGATCTTCTCGGAACCAAAGTTTCAGAGATGGTTGGGCAGCTTGAAGAGCAGGCTAAAAATGCGTCAGACTCCCATGCTGATAAACAAAGTGAGCTCGCACAACATGCAGCCATGGTCGTTTCAAACCTTGGTAGCGAAGTGCGCACTACCGTTGACGGTCTTAACGAAAGCCTTGTCGGTGCAGTTACGCAGCTAGAAAACCAAACAAGAGTTTCGAGTGAATTCCATCAAGAGCAACAGCGCAATCTACTTCTGCAAGTTGACCAACTATTGTCGTCCCTTTCGACTCAGGTGCAAACACTGGCTGGACAATCAACCGAAGCTGTCCAATCAATGCGGGAAAGCGTGTCCTCAATGCGAGAAGTGACGTCAGATACTGTCAATAAAATGAATTATGGAGCTGACACTCTCTCCTCGGCAGCATCAAATTTTGCCAAGGCAGGAGATGGAGTCACAGGAGTACTTCAGCAAACAGTTGGAATTACAGACAAGATGGTTTCCACAAGCGGAGCTCTATCAACAGCAGCTGGAGCCGTATCAGCGGCTGTAAATGATTACCAAGCCGCCCGTGATGCAGTAGCACGAATGGTGGCCGAATTAAAGTTGACGGTTGAAAATGCTCGTCGCGAAGCATCAGTTACTGAGTCATTGGTTTCAAAATTAGAAGCAGCTGCGAATCAACTCGAACAAGCAAAAGGCGATGTTAGCGGATTCTTTGAGGAAGTTTGTGCCGAGCTCGCAAATGCACATCAGGAATTTGCATCCTCAATGGAAGCGACCCTAAAAAAGGGTAATTCGGAATTCCACAAGGAGATGTCACAATCGGTTTCCTATCTTTCATCTGCCGTCAAAGAGCTCGGAGACGTTGTAGAAGATATTCCAAGGAGGTGATGAATGATAGGCAAGCGTATTGTTCTTAAGAGAGGCAAGAACGATGAGGCTGAGAAGCCGTTCTGGATTTCCTTTGCCGACCTGATGACGGCCCTTATGGTCCTTTTTGTGCTTGTCATGAGCGTTGCCCTGCTTGCAGTAACTAAGACAGTATCTGAAGCAGAACGAAAAAAAGTGGAACGTGAACAGGATATTGAGCAGCTTTTGAATAAAGTAGAGAAGGCTGCCGCTTCTTTTGGTGTAACTGTCGATCGTAAGCGACAAGTCGTAGATTTTGGTGATCGTGCCCGCTTTGATACCGGTAGCTATCAGCTGACTCGCGATCAAGCCAAACTGCTCAGGGCCTTCGTGCCCACAGTACTCGCCATCGCCAGAGACGACTTAGGAAAGCGAGTTCTTAAACAAATTGTTGTTGAGGGCTATACCGATCAACGGGGTACCTATTTATACAATCTTAACTTGAGTATGCAGCGCAGCCAACGCGTGTTATGTGCCCTATTTGATAAGCCAGGTTCAGATGAGCGTCCACTTGAGAATAAAGAACAAGAGGAGGTCAGGGAACTTTTTCTGGTGGGCGGGTTTTCATTCAACTCTTCTAAACCGACGCTTGAGGAAAGTCGACGCATTGAACTTCGTCTTGAGTTTCTCGCCATTGACGAGAACCGACCAAAGGCAGAAGTCACGCAAGGTAACTTTGGTGCTTGCGCTATTTAATTGTCAAACATGAATCACATCGACAAATTTAGGAACTTGCTTCATAAAACTAACGAATCTTTGTTCGATGTTGATCATTGGGGCGATTTAGCATCAATTCAGAACGTAGGTCGCGCAGTTAGAAAGCAGTTCGGTGAACTCGGGTCTGCCGGTCCTGGCGATAAACGATCCATAGGAATTTCCGTATTGTCTTACAGCCAAGATGGGAGTTTACCAAATTATCGCGAGGCGAAATATGTCTGCTTTGGGATCTCTAATAATTATGGTTTAGGTCAGTATTGCCTGATTGAAGACCGTAAACTTTTCCCGAAATTGCTCACACATGTTGATGATTACAAGCGAGAACCGAGAAAGTTCATACGTTGCTACCAAGGCCTTTTGTTAGGTTATTTCGAGTATCCGGGGTTGGTCTCATCAAACCTTGATGGGCGGTCTAATTGGACAACTCTACAGGGTTATCTTAAGGGAAATTTGAAATTCGTTCAAAAGCAGGAGCCTCCCTCCGATTGGTCAAAAATACTTGGGGAGCACTCAAATTTATTAACTGATACACCCTGTCTCCGTTATGGTGATGCGTTGCTATCTGGTGATACTCGGGATATAGATGTACTCAGAGAAAAACTTACTTTAACTGATCGTTCGTGGGTTCTTCAGGAAATTATTCTTGCCCAAATTGAGGCCGCCACTAAGAAAAGTGATGTTCAATTCCAAGAACACCTTAAACAATTGCTTACTTTACTTGAGCCATCAGAGATTATTCGGAACAAGGGATTGGGGCAGCTGCTGCAACGATATCACCAGGGCTTAAGCCCATCGGAAAACATCGAATTAAGGGATTTCTCATTAAAATATTGGGGAAGTCCTATGCTGCAAGTTAAAAGACAGACTTGGCTCGCCTGGGTGCCCGAGCCAGTGATGAAAATGGTTAAAACGTGGTTGATTTTTCGCTCTATTGAAGACTTCTTTGCTCTACTAGCCATTGATGGCCAAGCTCGTCGGGATCGCCTTGATTTTTGGTTGCGATATGTCGACGTGATAACCGATGTGTACTTTGCCCTTGGCGCAAATGCGCGTAAGAACAACACGGCTGACTACAAGCGCATTAGAGAACACATGAAAGGGCAGTGGATGTCACTTGAAGGAGTACCTGCAGACAATAATGCTTTTCTTATGCGCATTGGAAATAGCCTCTTCGTAGAGTTCGGTCAGCATGGTAATGCCTCGCACGTCTTTCAGTTTGATAATCTTCCCTTCAAACTAGGCAGTGGATCTTTAGAAGGAACTCGTGATGAACTTAAGAACGTCGAACATTCTGGGCATCAGGCAAAGATGAATCACCATCATGGTTGGGAGAGCGAATTTGAATGGACCATCCAGCGGTTGACTGGGGCTCGTCCAGCTGTGCCGAGTCCTATGAATCAACAGCACGCTAGGCGAGCGACTGCAGCTCAACAGTTACCTTCGTTTTCGTTGGAGGCTATTCGTATTTTAGCGCGTACCCATGGCTATTCAGTTACTGACCACACTACGCAAGGTGGAAATCTCTGGGTGGAAGCTCCAATGACTGTAAAAGAAGTATTCCGGCATCAGCTAGAAAACTGGGGCTTCAAGTATAAGCCCAGTAAAGGCTGGTGGAAGGAGATTGGGTAATGTGGAAATGGTTTTCAAAACGAGTACCGAATAGTGAAAGGGTTACTACGGGTAACAACGAGCTAGTCCTCAAAATATCAACGGAACACCTAGCGTTTCAGCCTGTAACACAGATTCCTGAATGGCTTTACCAGCCCTTAGAATTTGGCATTCACTACGAAACAGTTTCGTTTTTAGCTCAAGTCGAGGAACAGGGATATGCTGATTACGATGAAAATATTCTTTATCTTTTGTGGGATGATTACTACCGTTTACGATCTGAATGCAGTTCAGAAGAGCTTAATTCACTTTTATTGCTTCCGAGAGAGAAGGCGTTACGGCCAAGCTTGCAAAGCCAAGGGTCACTGGAAGATGCGCACTTTCGAATAGTGTTTGGAAACTGGTTTGATGAACAAAATGTTGCGTTGTCTGAACCACCGGAATTCACGGGCGGGTTAGCGAAACTTGGTAGTGAAGAAGTTATCGTAACTGAGCCGTTATGGCGCTTAGTTTCTGCTGTTAAGAATATCAACAATAGCCCTGTTTCTGGGAGATCAGGGCTAGAAAATCGTCGACTTTGGGCAAGTATCCGTCGCTATGCTCAAGATACAGGTACGGAACTTTCTGACTTCCTGCTTAGAACCGTAGTCTTAACACCTGAGCGGCTAACACTAGGGTTACATAAATCCGATTTTGGCGGGACTAAAACAATAGAAGTTCAGCCAACATTTGACGGCGCCCCTAACAGATGGCTCGAATTTTTCGATCGATTCCAAGAAGTGCCTGATAGGTATGACATACCCGATGGACAAGGAATGACCCATGTCATTATCGATCCACAGGTAAAATCTGTGCTGAAGGAAATTCGTCGTTGGCCTGCACGATTGGTTTCTGGACAACGAGCAGAGGCATTTATTCGAAACCCATTTGCTGCATTAGGAGAAGACGCGACAAAAGTTCTTGATGAAGATCAGTTTGAAAAGGCTCGTTCAGACGCTGGGATTACTTTCCAGCACTTCACCTGCAACATCCAGAGAAATACAGCAGGGTTGATCACTGGTGTGTCACTTATTATTCAAGAAATGGGTGTATCAGTTGTCAATAGCGAACGGTATGATTTTCCAGATGTCGCCCAGTTGGATCGCTTCATCAACAAATTATCTGGACGCATCGAAAGTAATCATCAATGTTGCGTCTGGGAAGGTTTCGAACTTGAGATTCTTGGTGATACTGACGCGCAATTAGAGATTCTTAAAAAGGCATATAAGGAGTGGTCACAACCGCAATTGGTTATTCGCTACTCAGAGGTCTATGATTTATCTCGATACTCCAGTCGAATTGAGGGTATCGGTGTAGAAAAATTGTATTACTCACCGTTTATCGCAAAAAAAAATAATGACGCAGAATGGATTCCAGAGAATGTGCTTTTCGGCCTTTGGCATACCCCTGAAGGTAGTGAGGAGCCTGTAGCTATCACCCTAGACGATAGCCAACAGATTGCTCTGAAGGAAAAGATTGAAGAGGCTAAGCGTTCAGGAGATGAAATATTCTCATTCTCCGGATTGGAAATGCCTATCTCGGTAAGGGACGCTGAAAATATTCTTCATATCCTTGAGGAAGCAAAAAAGGACGTTAAGAAAGGTACATACAAAGAGTCAAAGGCTAGTGATGATGAGATAAAGCATCTATCAGATCGAAAGTCGCTGCTCATTAAGCCTAATATAGAATCGCTGGAATTTGATGAGAGTAAGCAGGGACGTATTGAAGCCCTCACCCTTCCTCAGAATTCAAGTCCTATTTTACCGACGTTCCTGAAAACATCGACACAGTTAAAAGAACATCAATGCGTTGGTATTGCTTGGCTTCAGCATCTTTGGATGAACACTCCAGAGTACGCCCTTGGAGCACTTCTTGCCGATGACATGGGGCTTGGGAAAACGCTTCAACTGTTGTGTTTCATTGCAAGTTGTATCGAAGCAGATCCAAACATCAATCCAATTCTGATCGTTGCACCTGTATCGCTCTTAGAAAACTGGAAAGAGGAAGTTGAAAAGTTTTTTGAGCCTGGATCAATGCCAGTTCTGATGCTTTATGGTGATGATTTAAAGTCTAAGAAAATATCAAAAAGTCAGATTGATCAACAGTTGTTACAGGAAGGGATAATAAGGTTTCTGGCCCCTGGATGGTTAGGAGACGCAAAGGTGGTTCTCACGACATACGAAACTTTACGTGATCTCGAATTTTCATTGGCGGCACAAAAATGGTCAATCATGGTTTGTGACGAAGCACAGAAGATAAAGAATCCCAACGCACTTGTCACTCGGGCAGCAAAAAAGCAGAATGTGCGCTTTAAGATCCCTTGTACAGGAACTCCCGTTGAAAATTCTCTTGCCGATCTCTGGTGCTTGTATGATTTTATTCAGCCAGGTTTGCTAGGAGCACTTAACGATTTTGGTACGCGTTACCGTCGACCAATTGAGGCAGAAACTGATGAAGAAAAAGAGCGTGTCGAAGAACTTCGTAATCTTATTGAACCTCAGTTACTTAGACGTACCAAAGCAGATGTAGCGAAAGATTTGCCCAAGAAAATTATTGTTGATAACTGTAAAGAGCTCAAACTCTCTTCGAAGCAGCGAGAATTGTATGGTCATGCTGTTTCCCTCTACAAACAACGCACCGATAGTGTTGACAGCCCTTTTAAAAACCATCTTGGATTGATTCAGTATCTTCGGCAACTTTGCACTGACCCTAGGCCAATTGGACAACGAAGCAATCTTGAGGAATCGTTAGAAGAGTATTCTCGCAAGGCACCCAAGATGGCATGGCTTCTCGAAACGCTTTCAGAGATTAAGTCACGGGGAGACAAAGCGATTGTCTTTGTTGAGTTTCATGATCTACAGAGGCTTATTCAACGCTATATTGCTCACCGTTTTGACATAGTCCCAGACATCATCAACGGAACGACATCTGCTTCTTCAAAAAGTTCAGATAGTCGACAAAAGCGTATAAAAGCTTTCCAGCAAAAAGAGGGATTCGGTGTAATTATTCTCTCCCCCCTCGCTGTTGGTTTTGGGGTAAATATTCAAGGTGCTAATCATGTTATCCATTACACACGAACTTGGAATCCAGCGAAGGAAGACCAGGCTACAGATCGCGCTTATCGAATTGGTCAAACTAAGGATGTTTTTGTTTATTATCCTGTGGTAACCGCAGACTTCACCACATTCGACATGAAGCTTGATAATTTGTTGGAGTGGAAACGAGGGTTGTCAAATGACATGCTAAATGGCTGTGGTGATCTCTCATCAGGTGACTTTGACGAGCTTGGTAGTCCGGATGGAGTTGGTGCTTTTACAGAAGTTCTTGTCGACGAGAGCGATATTGCCACATTCGACGGTCGATTTTTTGAGGCGTTCTGTGCTGCACTTTGGGCTAAACAGGGATATACCACTTATCGAACGCCTGACTGTGGCGATGGAGGGGTTGATGTTGTTGCAATCAGAGGCACAAGCGGCTTCTTGATTCAATGTAAAAGCTCGCTTAATGATAGTGCTACATTAGGATGGGAAGCTATAAAAGACGTTGTGGCTGGTGAAGCGCTTTATCGAATAAAACATCCTAAAGTCGAATTCACCAAGGTTGCTACGACCAACCAAAGGTTCAATAGAACTGCGCAGTCTCAAGCTGAAGCGAACCGAGTGAATCTAATTGATCGGCATGACTTAGTTCAGTTATTGAAATCGTACACGGTGACTAGGATTGATCTGGAAAATTTTTTGTTAGGTATTAATCAAGACTCCAACTTCGGTAGTCAACCGAGCTAAAGAAGTGCGGTGAAAAATCTTATGTGTCCAAGGGGCCATTGTCGATGATCTTTTAAGTACAGGCGCAGCTAATCATTCGATATGTATAATGACAAAAATAGACATTGAAACGGACCAACCCAAGCTTAAGTGCATGACATGCCCCAAGAAAATTTGAAGACCGATCGTTTTCCGCTAGTGCGTACAATTGAGACTAGCGCGTTTGAATGGCTAACCAGCAAGCGCGACAAGGATGGCTTCTCTAAAATTACTAAATACGGTGTCGAACTGGCAACATCAAAAGGCGATTATCGAGAGAGCAATCAAGATTTGGTTGCATTTTTCTATGTGTCGGACCAGAGCTATGCTCGGTCACCATTAGCTGCGGTCGTAGTAGCTGATGGTATGGGCGGTATGCAAGACGGCGATTTAGCATCGTCACTAGCAATAAGTGCATTCATTGCATTTCTCTCTTCCGGTAAGGCATCTGTCGGGCTAAAGAGTCTGCTAGTAGCGGCAACTCTATATGCTAATCAACGGGTGCATGAAAAGCTGAAGGGAGCTGGTGGCTCTACGCTATCAGCAATCCTTTATGGCAAGCAGGGCGCAATAGGCCTCAACGTAGGGGACAGCAGAATCTACGCTGTTGAAAAACATTCTCTTCGTCGGCTTACCTTGGATGACACTTTAGGAGAACAGTTTAGGCATTATCGAGGTAAAAGCGCGGAAGAAGACTCTTACCAAGATAATAGACTTGTTCAGTTCATTGGTATTGGCCCAGTTCTTGAGCCGCACGTCATAGATTTAAGTACGGCAGTTAACGATAACAGTTCAAGACATTTCTTGTTATCTACCGATGGAGCCCATTGTATAGGCGATGAAATGATCAAAGGCCTTCTAAAAGCTGGGCTTCCCGTAACAAAACTAGCTAGCAACCTCGTTGATATTTCTCGCCGCTGCGGATCCACGGATAACTCGTCCGTCATATTGGCACCAGAGCGGATTGATTTTGGAACGCTACCAAAATCTGTCCGAGAAATAACTCTAGACATTCCGGCAAGTTCTTTCCAAATGCTCCTTCTGAATGATTTGGATAACGATACCCATAATCGCAATCATAAAACTTATATTCCTGCCAGCGCCGAGGCCGATATTCCAACAAATGCAGGCCATGATGATAAACAAAATGACAATGTTGTAAAAAGCCAGAATGAGCCTCCCAGCAAGCCCGCAAAGAGAACTAGGAAAAAAGAAAAACGTGCGACCACGCTTCAAAATCAGATTGTTTTAGAGCTAATAGAGCCAAAAAGCAATGACATTACAGAGGATAGCAATTGACGTTACCTGCTCGTTACAAGCCTATTCTCCCTCCTATTTCTGGTGGCTTTGGACATGCAATTATCTGCGAAGACCAAGTTCTTCAACGTAAAGTCGCTATTAAGAAGATAAACCACTCTGCCCATTTGAACCGATTAATTGATGAGGTAGTTGCGCTGCAAGAAGCTAAGTCTAAACACGTTGTAGAAATCTATGACGTGCTAATTAATAGCACAGGGACGGATATTTCTATCGTTGAGGAGTACTTGCCTGGCAGTGATCTATTATTATTTGCATTCAATCCACTCAATTTGGAGGAATTTTATAAACTTGGATTTCAGGTAGCAACAGGAATAGCAGAAATACATGCCCGAATGGTTGTGCATCGTGACATCAAGCCGAACAACATGAAATACGATGCAGCTGGCTATATTCGCATCTTCGACTTCGGGCTTGCCAAGACAACCACATTGCCCACTTCAACGGTAACCCTCACTGGCACTCCTGGCTATATGGCCCCCGAACTATTTAACTCGCCGCCGATAATTGATAAACCAATTGACATATATGCGTTTGGAGCCATGATGTTCGATCTGATAACCGGGAATCTACCTCCTTGCGCCATGCCTTGGCCACAAAAACCGGTTGCTCTAGCTCCCGCTGATGGCATAGGAAATAAAGGGCTAAGCAATACTAGGATTGCCCACCTTATTGACAAATGCCTGGCGGTGCCTCCAAACGACAGGCCATCTGCTGCGGAAATTGCTATAGCCTTCCAACGGGAACTCTTATATGGCCAACATAAAGCCACTTTAGTATCTTCTAGCCAAACCTTGATACTCGACACTATCGGCAAATCGGTGAAGGCTTCTCATCAGGTGAACTCCATAGAAGTTGCTTACGATGGATTTGATTTCAACGTTGGTTCGGTTATTGGTCATGTGTATGTAAATAACCAAAACGCTGTTCAAGGTATGGTGCTATCCGGATCGCATGTCATTACTCTTGGAAGTTCCGGGCTCCGTAAGTTTGTAACGTTCGACGTAAGCCATCCTGAGGTGAAGATATGACAGACCACATTTACTCGCCTTCCGACTTAATCGCGGACCGTTACTTCATTGAAAAGTTTTTAGCAGCTGGCGGTATGCAAGAGGTTTATGTTGCTACGGATCGTATTTTAAAAAGAAAAGTTGCTGTAAAGACCCCCAAAAACGACTCCGCCAGTAAACGCTTCAAGGCCAGTGCCGCATTGAGTGCGCGCATAAGCCACCCTTATGTTGCGAAGACTTATGACTATCTTGAGAGCAGTGAGCGGGCCCATTTAGTAGAAGAACTGGTTCCAGGCTGCAACCTGGAAGAATTTATTACGCACACGATGCCATACCCGGACTCCCACTTGGTAGCACAATGCCTACACCAACTATCAATGGCACTTCGCGCCTCTCATCAAGTTGGCGTCGTTCATCGCGACTTAAAGCCAAGCAATATTATCGTTGAGCAATCTAGTAAAGGCCTCGAGTTTAAAATAACTGACTTCGGTATCGCAAAATTAGCCGAGGAGGAGCTGGAGCGAGCTGCTAAAACTCAATCAACTATTTTGAATAGCTCGACAATGTTTGGGGCATTGCCATACATGAGCCCGGAAATAATTGAAAACCCAAAGAAGGCTGATACCCCATCCGATGTATGGGCTTTGGGCGCAATAATTTATAGGCTCATGATGGGACAAGCACCTTTTGGTGAAGGGCTTGGAGCAATCCCGAAAATTGTTTCAGGAATTTTACCAGTGCATCCATCAAGGCTTTCTGCGCTTAACCAATTTAAGCCGCTGACAGAAACCCTTTGGGCGATTATCCAAAAGTGCTTCAGCATGAACCCAACAGAGCGTCCGACAGCATTCGAACTTGCCGATATGGCCGCATCGGTTTGTTATAGCACCTTTCCTCGGCGCATAGGAGTTGTGAAATCCTTCCCTGCTACCACTAACGGATCATTTGGATATATTTCGACAGAAGGCTCGGACGTTTTTTTTCACAGAGACAGTTATTACGACTCAAAGGTAGAGATCGGACAAAAAGTTTATTTTTCCGCTCACCCTGGATCGCCCCAAGACCGAGCCCATCCGATTGTGCCAATTAAGAAAGTCATTAACACTTAAACAGAGAAAGACAGCTTTCGGTCCTATATATATTCAATAACTTACCAAGAAATTTAATGGTGATTGTAAAATCAATAACACAACTGTAAGCCACGAATACCAATTGATACAGGGGGGGCTTGTGACAAGCGTTCATTTGGTTAATTAACCATTAAATTGCCTGTGCATTTTTATATACCGCCTAAAAGTTAGTTTAAGAAACCCACACAACTCATTTACCCTAACTGTTTTAACTTACGGAGCAACCTTACATGAACAAATCTGATCTGATCACTGCTATCGCTGAACACGCCAATCTAACCAAAGCTGACGCCGGTCGTGGCTTAGAGGGCATTATAAAATCCATCGAAACCGCTTTAAAAGCAGGTGATTCGGTGGCCTTGGTAGGTTTTGGCAGTTTTGAAGTCAAGGAACGAGCCGAACGTAAAGGTCGCAACCCACAAACCGGGGAAGAAATCACCATCGCCGCTGCAAAATTGCCGAGTTTTAAAGCCGGTAAATCTTTAAAAGACACTGTTAATGTCTAATCCCTGGCGTTGATTGGCTGGTCGTGTCTAAACGGCATAATTTTAGCCGCTAAAATTTAAAGACTGCTGTTTACGGTTGCCCGTTAATGATGAGTTTTCGTGGGACATATCCGGAAGTATTCCTCGCAACTGTGTTGACGGGTTGCTGACTCGGTGCAGACACAAGGGTTTTCGTTATTTCAGTTGCCGATGGTGTCGCTTTCTGTATATCGGAGTTATTTGCGTTATAAGTCACAAACCGAGCATCCAGCCAATCGGCCCATTTGACGGCTTTAGCTATCAAGTCAGCCCTATAGATTGAGTTGTAATGCGGGGTCTTCGAGTGGTAGTGGGGTTTGAAGTCCAACGGAACGATTATGTGAAGCTCAACATAATCGTTCTTGGACTAAACCGCTATCGCGGTAGTGTTTGCTGTGATCAAAAGCCTTCCTGTAAGGGCCTCTGTGGAAGAACCCCCAAAAGTGTTCGTTCTGAGCTAAGCCCCTTGTCATTTTCAGAAGGCGACTGCATTGGCTGTTGGGACTACTTTTTATTGGCGCGTTCAATTTGTAGAACAGCGTCAAGCAATGCTAATGAATTGCCTGCATCGGATGCGTAGACTGTGCGCGTCCTTGGGTCATAAGACACCATGACGAACGGGTCTGAGGTGCGCTCCGTATTCCGGGGCGCTTGACGCCTGGAGCGGTAGGCTCTGCATACCTCCCTCTTTTCGGCAAGCTGCTGATTGATTTTCTTCCAGTCAAAGAGATAGTCGGGGTACAAGCGGCGCATGTCACGCTTTTCCTGCGGCTCAAGCGTGTAGTTGCGAATACGCTTGATGTTGAAATTGCTTCTGCCGACTTTTACCGTGAGATAACAAAAGCCCTTTCTGGACGTGATGAAGGCGCTGCCTTGCTTACTTTTCATCGTTGTTTGCTCCATGTCAGGAATCGGCTACACTGGCGGATTGCAGTGCGGCATATAAAGCCGTCTTGCCAACCTTGAGCCCCATTGCGTCTTCGCAGACGTTCAATCTGTTGGCGATGTGTTCCCGCGCTCGCTGCAACTGATCGGCAGAGATGACAGGTTTTCGCCCACCAGTCCTCCTATCTTATCGTCCGACAACTCATTTTGCCACCTTGTTGTCGAACATTTTCCGGCATTGCCACCAATGATAGTTTTCCGGACACCAGGTTAAAAAGACATTTAAAATCAGTTTTATGAGATTGAAGAATATTTAAAACGTTACTACTTGAAAGTGGCTTAACTCAGAACGAACACTTTTGGGGGTTCTTCCACAGGCCCCCTGATACCAATGTTGTTTCGGAGTTGCGCAAGGTTCGCCCCCATGGAGCGGTAGTAGCGTGGATCGAAGGCGTAGCCGATGCTGAACTTTACCTGTCTGCTGTGACACTCGGTGAAATCCAAGCAGGCATTGAAATCACACGCGAGCAAGCCCCTGCCAAGGCTGCGGATATAGAGGCATGGGCCGATCAGGTGGGAGCTACCTATAATGTATTGCCCATGGACGCTGTGACCTTTCGGCTATGGGCGAAACTGATGCACCGTCAGTCGGACACGGTCTATGAAGATGCTATGATCGCGGCCAGTGCGCTTGTGCACAAGCTTACTGTAGTCACCCGAAACATCCGGGATTTTGAACGCTTTCAAGTGTCCGTGTTCAACCCATTCGTATAATGAGGCCGTCATCGGGGCCTGCGTGCGGCTTTCGGCGTGCCTCTTTTAATTCTCAGTTAATGTGGTTCCTGGCGGATGTTATCGGACCGCTACATATAGGGTGACCGTGTGACCGTAAGGATTCGTGCGATTTTGGGCAATAGCAGCTAAACTAATGCGATTTGCTCGCCATGACGAGACTACGCCTATGTCGGGAACAACTATTTTCCTGCTGATTCGATAAAGTGCCGCCATTGCTGCTCAAGCCACCCCAAAAAAATGTACGAAAAACAGCGTCGTAATGTTATTCCATACGTAAATTATGTGCTAAGGTTTTTTGCACATGATAAAGGACGCTATTGCCTAAATTCTCACGAATCCTTACCCTTACCCTTACCCTATTTCATCAAACAACTAAAGCTAAGTCTCTGGTCACAAAAGAGAGGATTGTTGCTATGCTTTATAACTACAAAAAAATATTTGTATGGCTTTTGGTATTTGCAGGATGCTTGGAATTGACAGGGTGTGCAAGCATTACCTCTGAAGTAATATGTGGCGAAGCCGACCCTGCTAAAAATGACAAAGCCGCTATAGGTTCAGAAGTCAATATATGTCACTCGAGAAGAAGTATTAGTGATGGAATTGTCTACTACATGCCCAAACGGGACATTCGGATTAACGTAACAGTTACTAGAATCGAAGCTCAGAGTAAAGGTACGTCAAAACCCGACCAAACTGAGGACAACAAAAAACAAATCACCGTAAGCCTCGTTGATAATCGAGGTGGAGAGACATTGCCAGATTTGCGTAATGTGTTTTTGCTGCGATACAGCAAAAATTGGATCGGCCAAAACAATATGGCGGTAGGCGTAAGTCCTTTGGGTTTGCTAACTATCACCCATGCAGACACCATCAACAAAATAAATGATATTGCTACATATTTAGCGATTGATTTCGCTGCCCTATCGATGGGTGCGGGTTCTCCGATTAAACCCACTGAGACATCAAGATCGACTGCATTGCCTACAACCAGCATCACACCAGGTGAATTTAATCCTTCAGTATATACCGCCACTTTTGACAAAGTTACCACTGAATGTAAACCCGGAAACTATTCACTACTTGTAGCGGCTTGCAATCAAAAACCCTCAAACCAGCAATCAGCGCAATTTTCGACCGGAATTAAATGCAACTGAAGGCCATTCAAACCGAGATTATTTGCAACTGAACCTGCAATCATTCATACCGACCTGCAATCATCCGCCGCAAACCAGGATTATTTGCAACTGAAATATGTCGATGGCCATCGGCGGCAGCCGTCCATTGGTCTGTTATAAATAAAAAAATCAGTTCTCCGAATGACTGGTTTATAGCGATCATTTGACATCTGTTTTGCGCTCATTTTCTAAACGCTTGAAATTCGCTAAACAGCATTGGCCTGACGGGTTTCTAATTTCACACGCACATTCCCCGGCTTGAGTTCGTTGCATGACGAAAGCTTTGATCGGCTCTGCCCGTTGATCTTTTAACGCCGTTAAATACTGCTCGGCGTCAATATCAAAACAGTAACAAAGCCCGTCGTTTTGAATGGCTCGATAACTTCGGAAATGCTGTTTTGGAATAATGATGTTGCCCGCACTGGAAAAGTACCCAACTGAGCATGTTTTGGCAGGGCAAAAAAAATAGCTGTCAGTGATAATTGCCTCATTCTCGGGAAACCTGACCTGATGATAAAGCGTAGGCATACCGACACTTTTACAAGTGGAGCCGCATTCAGGACAAATCTGTTTGGTTTTAGTAGGTGTATTTGGGCTGCAACAATCAGACATAGACCATATCCTCGACTTTATCGAGAAACAGGTGTGGCTATGGAACCCGGATAGCCAGCATCCGTCGTGGCTTTGATCAGGGCTGCACTATCGGTTTTTGTGCCATCGAAAGAGATCACCGCCGTTTTGGAATCGTAATCGACAGCTACTGCTTGTACGCCTTCGACTTTCTGTAAGGCTTTTTTGATGGTGACTGTACACATTGCGCAAGTCATGTTTTCTATATTCAGCGTCACCGTTTGCTGTTGGTTTGGCTGTGCAACAGTGGTTTCAGCATAGGCTGTCGGCATCCACAGTGTGCTTGATGACAAGCTCAAAATTAACAAACTGGTTTTAATTGTCATATCGATTCTCTCAAGCTATAAAAAAGGGTGCTACCCACGGAAAGGCAAGTAGCAGCAAAATGAACGCAGAGCCAAGCCAAAACACTAGGCGTTGTTTGCGTTGGATGTTGGCTATGGCGCAGCTCGCACCTTCTTCACAACAGGAAGGTGTCCGATAAAGTTTGCGATACCCTAATGCCATAAAGACTAGGGTCAGGGTGATAAAAAAAGGACGGGCCGGTTCCATTGCCGTAAGCGTACTCATCCATGCCCCACCAATGCCTAAAGATAAAAATAGAAAAGGCCCGACACAGCAGGCCGAAGCCCCTATAGCGGCTAAAATGGCGCCGATACCTAACCATGACGGGGTGTTAATAGGTGTTTCAGGGTCTGTATTCATGTGAATCTCCTAAACCAAACAATTACCAATGTTGGTCAGAAGTCTAAACCCTGTTCTTTAGAACAGGGTCAAGTGGGCGGCAATGTCATTATGAATCAGGGCTTGGTTGAAGCATCATCGCTAAACGCATCGAGAATGGCGCAACGCTCGAATGATGCTGTCTCCTGACAGTCATTGACCAGGGTTACCAATACCTGACGGAGAGCCGTTAAATCCTTAATCTGTTGATTGATCTGCTGGCATTTCTGCTCGGCGAGTTGTCGTATATCCGTGCAATGAGCTCCATCGAGAGATAATAAAGTGGCAATTTCCTTCAAGGTAAATCCAGCCTGTTGAGCGCGCTTGATAAAGCGGATTCGAGTAATCGCATCATCTGAATAACATCGGTAGCCACCCTGGGGTTTCTCTGGTTCCGTCAGTAAACCAATGCGTTGATAGTGGCGGATAGTCTCAATGGTGACTTCGGTTTGCTTGGCAAGTTTGCCGATGGTTAAAGGCGACATTTCTTTGAATTAAATGTTGAAGGGGTTTTATTGTCCCTCAGTTTTCCAATCATCAGCTATTTATAAACAACCATAAATATTATCTTGAATGGTGGCTTGGGCTCAGATGCCTGCCAATTAAGTAATTGAGGCAAATGGACAAGTATGGGTTGTGTCTTTGTCGGCCAAGTTGCTGCTGACACCGACTTCGAAAATTGTCCAGTCCAGAATACGTCCGTTTTCTGGACTTTTTAATCTTCCATATCATGACACCGTTCCATATGGCTTCCAGAGTCCATAAAACTATTCCACAAAACAAATTCCAGATATACTCCGTTCTTGAGACTTATTGGACTAGAGGATAGAGAAATAATGTTGATCGGTTATGCCAGGGTGTCCACTGATGATCAGAATCTGGACTTGCAACGGGACGCGCTTGAAAAAGCGGGTTGCGAAAAGATTTACACGGATCAGCAGAGCGGTGCTAGTACCGACCGTCTTGGTCTGGCCGGTGTTCTGGAAATAGCCCGCTCAGATGACACGCTGGTGGTTTGGCGTCTGGATCGACTGGGGCGCTCTTTGAAACATCTGATCCACCTGGTTGAAAAACTGGAACAGCAAGGCATCGGACTCCGAAGCCTGCAAGAGAATATTGATACCACCACCAGTGGTGGCCGATTGGTGTTTCATCTGTTCGGCGCTTTGGCTGAGTTCGAACGCAACCTGATTCGCGAACGCACCCAGGCGGGATTGTCGGCAGCGCGTGCACGAGGACGGCTAGGCGGTCGGCCAAAGCTACTTGATCCGAAAAAACGCGAGCTAGCGTTACGCCTTTATAAAGAACGCCAACACAGCATCGTGGAAATCTGCCAAATCATGGGGATTTCCAAAAGCACTCTGTATAACTATCTCGCGGAGCAGGGTGTCAATGCCCGCGACGCGGCATAGCCCCATTCCAACTGACTCGCTGTTGGCATTGCGCCAACGGCTGGATCGATTGCCCCCAAAAAGTCCGGAACGAGCTGCCCAGGTCAAATCCATCGCCGAACTCTACGCCGTTTCCACCGACACGGTTTATCGCGCACTCCGGGATTTACACAAACCCAAGGCCGCCCAGCGCGGCGACCGTGGCAAACCGCGTGTGCTACCGAAACCAGAACTGGAGCACTACTGCGAACTGATCGCGGCATTGAAACTGCGGACGACTAACAAGAAGGGCCGCCATGTTTCCACTTGCCGGGCCATCGAACTGATGGAAAAATATGGCTTAGAAACCCCACAAGGATTGATCCGTGTTCCCAAAGGTTTATTAACTGCCAGTACAGTAAATTATTACCTGAGCTACTGGAAACTCGATCAACCGCGATTGACCCGACAACCCCCCGCAGTGCGGTTCCAGGCCGAATTAAGCAACGCTTGCTGGCAATTCGATATGTCGCCTTCCGAGCTTAAACATGTTAAAGCACCCTTGTGGATTGAACCCAGCCGAGGTGCGCCCACCCTGATGCTATACAGCATTGTCGATGACCGCAGTGGAGTAGGGTATGAGGAATATCGTTGTGTCTACGGTGAAGATGCCGAATCGGCGTTGCGGTTTCTGTTCAATGCCATGGCGCCCAAACCCTACATGCCGGATTTTCCGTTTCAAGGCATTCCGGAAATGATCTACATGGATTGTGGCCCGGTGTCCAAGAGCCGGGTTTTCCAGAATGTGATGGATGCATTGGGTACCAATTGGCAAACCCACATGCCAGCGGGAAAAGATGGCCGCCGCGTCACTGCTCGTGCTACCGGCAAAGTTGAACGGCCGTTTCGTACCGTGAAAGAGGTACATGAAACCCTGTATCATTTCCATCAGCCGCAGAATGAGGCCGAAGCCAACTTGTGGTTGCAAAATTATTTGTTGGACTACAACCGGAAGCCACATCGGAGCGAACCACACACACGGCTGGAGGACTGGCTCGCCAACTTGCCGGCAATTGGTTTTCGCGAAATGTGTTCCTGGGAACAGTTTTGCCGGTTTGCTCGGGAGCCAGAGCGGCACAAGGTCGGGGCCGATGCGCGGGTTTCGGTGGATGGTACCGCCTATGAGGTAGCGCCGGAACTGGCCGGTGAAACCGTGTTGCTACTATGGGGGTTATTCGACACCGAACTCTATGTCGAATACGATGGCGAACGTTCCGGGCCATACGCTCCTATTTCAGGCCCCATTCCCCTTAATCGGTACCGGGCCTTCAAGAAAACGGCAATAGACGAAAAGGCTGATCGCATCCGGCAACTTGCCGATCAACTCGGGCTTCCCATCGCCGCATTAACCGGTGAAACGGATTTCCAACTGACGGAACCGGCGATATTAAAGGAAGATCTGCCGCGGCAGCCCTTCATCACCGACCTTCAGGAATACCATTATCCTAGCAAGATCGCGGCTAAGCTGGCTATCGCCGATGAAATTGCCAAGCCATTAGCTAAGCTTACACCCAATGATCGCGCATTCATCGACAACGTGCTAGCCGAAACCCTCGCGCGAAGTATCGTACTTACACGCATCCGGGAATACTTTAGACACCAAGAAACCCAAGGGGGTCAACATGCGGGTTGAAGTGATGGACTATTATGGGCTAACCAAACCACTGAATCGCGCCGGTTATTACGAAACCGAACATCACAGTCAATTGTTCAAGAATATTCGCGGTGCTATCCATGAAGGCCGGATTATCGTTCTCTACGGCGTCATTGGCAGCGGCAAAACCGTCACTTTACGGCGATTGCAGCAACAACTGAAAGACGAAAATAAAGTCACCGTCTCCCGCTCACAGGCGGTAGAAAAGCACAACGTTAAACTGAACACACTGATGGCGGCACTGTTCTACGATCTGTCAGCCGGAAAGAAGGTCAGGATACCTTCCCGATCCGAGGACCGTGAACGGGAATTACAGGAGTTGGTCAAAAAGGGCAAACGCCCGGTGGCTTTATTTATCGACGATGCCCATGCCTTGAAAGATGACGCTTTAACCGGCATCAAACGGCTTATGGAAGTGATTGAAAGCGATGGCGGATGTTTGTCAGTAGTCCTTGCGGGTTGGCCCAAGCTGCGTAATGATTTGCGCCGCCCCAAATTGGAAGAAATCGGCTTACGTACCGATATGTTTTCAATGGATGGTATCACGGGCAGCCAACGTGAATACATTCGATGGTTGCTCACTACCTGCACCGGACGCCAGGAAGGGATAGAGGCATTGATGACCGCCGATGCCATCGATCTCTTGGCAAGCCGGTTACGGACAGCCTTACAGATCGAATGGCATCTCACTCAGGCTTTTGAAGCCGGTTATCAATCAGGCGAATTACCGGTAGATGCTGAATTGGTCGAAACGGTACTCTCCAAGCATTTGGATGATATGGAGGCCACCATCACGCGGCAAGGCTATGGTCTGCGGGAATTGGTGCAGAACTTTGATGCAAAACCGGCAGAAATCAAAGCGCTATTTGCCAACCAGCTCGATCCAGTCCGTGCCAGCGAGCTACGAGATCGTATGCGCCTGGCTGGATTACCAATTTGAACTATCTGCGGTCAGTTGCAAATAATCCTGGTTTCCGGCGGATAATTGCAGGTCGGTATGAATGATTGCAGGTTCAGTTGCAAATAATCTCGGTTTGAATGGCCTTCAGTTGCATTTAATTCCGGTCGAAAATTGCGCTGATTGCTGGTTTGAGGGTTTTTGATTGCAAGCCGCTACAACTACTAATCGACCCTCTAAACCTTGACGAGGATAACCACAAAGAGATATGTGGGCTTTACGTAGATATAGAGCGTGAATTCATAAATCTTAAACATCCTGGCAATTCATCTTGGTTGGACCCTAGCTCCTATGGTTGGAGAATGATTGCTGATTATTTTTTAATTTACAAAAGGTTGGCGCGAAATCTAATGGCCATGGGTCCTTTAGATCAATATGCGGTTGGATCTGTCCCTGGAGTTTACTACAAGCAGGACAGACCATACAAAGTCATAATATACGAAAAGGACAGAAATGCATCGGCTATATTTAATGCATTCTCACCCAATGAGTCTGGAGTTTACTTAGCCCCTATTTCTGAAACCTTATTCACAGATAATACAAGCGACATTACTCTAATAAACGGCGTTGTGAACAGCTTAAAACAAAACACCGACAGCGAGTTACTAGGGTTAGCAAAAATTCCTGCCAGTGCCTTAGGTGGTTTCACAAGTGCCCTTGGAGAAATTTTTGTAGGGCTTAAAAAAGTGTCGGAAAACGAAAGCAACAATCTTTCTAATGAACTCTCCGTTCTTTGGAATAAGCAGATGATCACACGATGCCAAATGGCAATTGCTGCGAACAATCCTGCAGGCAAAACAGGTGATGAATTGACCATTGCTTTCAATGCTATACAAACAGCCTGTAACAGCAGGTAAACCATTGCCGCCACAAGAAATAATTAGAATAATTAGGATCAGAGTAAAAATTATATGGCTAAAACAGCGCTTCATCCTAATTCGCTAACACTATGCGGCTAATATTTGTGTTAAAGCTTGTATCTACATATCTTTACACACCGGCCCGGATAAACTCGCTGAGTTTGCCGAAGAATCTGTCGCCTCTCTATTTGCTGGCGTTCAGTATGGGGTACCGTAAGGATCGCTTCGTAAATGAGTAACTGGAAGGACAAGAAAAGCAAAATCGAGGCGTTGAATCTTTTTTGATTTTCACAATCAGTTTTCTTGTGCTTTCTCCCGATCAAACGGGCGATTTTTTGACCGCAAGATTAACGAGCGTTTTTCTTGCTGTTGGTATTTCCAAGCCAGTGTTACCAAGGGTCACGAGGTCACTTTACTCATTTACGGAGGAATCCTTACGGTCGGCCGATCTGGATATGGGACCAGTAGCCGCCCAGGACGGACCAGAAGCACAGCGGATAGGCAAAATACAGCGGTGAAGCCAGCGCCGCCAGGATGGCCACGCCGATAACGGAATGGGTAATGGTGCGGTGGCCAAAGCGCTTTTCCAAAGGTACCGATAGCCAGAATAGCGGCCGCCCTACCCGCGAGGTCGGGATATCGATATCAGGCATGAAGGAAAACAGGATGGCCAGGCCCCAGGAAACGGGATCGGTCTGGTATTCGAATACCGCCGCGCCGCCTAAATAAAGCGCAGTGGAAAAGGCGGCGTGGGTGGCGGCTAACATAGTATTAATTTGATGCTGAATAGGTACCGGTTTGATACTAAAAGTGTGCCGTTTAGGTACGGGTTAAGGCTCTGCTGCCCAGTCCGTAAACAGCGGATTAACGTGTACCTTTTTGGTACCAAAACGGCTCCGTTACAGCATTAAAAAGGTATCGTAAACATCCCTCTTTGGTATGATATGAAATGATATGATTTCATATCACTTGATATCATACGATACTACCGCCCTACCCCTTTGAAGATAAAGAACCGGAACGTCAGGAACATCGCCGCGCCGATACCGCCAATGATGTACAAGGTCTTATCACCGGTCCCCATGCCCACATAACGCATCGACACGATCAGTGCGCCCAGAATCATGATCATCGGCGTAAAATCCAGGTAGGCCACGCCGGCCTCATGCCGCATTTCCCGCACCTTGCGCTTGTCGATAATCCGCTCTTTGCCGGATTCATCCAGCATGTCGTAGATCGCCTGCGGCACCCCGCCCGACTGCTTGACGACGTGGGAAATGTAAAGGTCCGGCGATTCGATCAACACACCTTGGGTTTCGATGTACTTTTTGACGACCTGGCGAATCACTTCCGCCGGCAATGGCTTAACGGCAATCTCCTTCATTTTCCACCAGAGCTTACGCACCCGGGCTTTTTTATCGGAAGCGCAGCCGATCACCTGGGCATGATCGAAAATGGCCAGCCAGAAGGCCATTTGCGTAGGTGTGAGCGACGTCAGATCATCGGCAGCAATCACCGGCTTGCTGTCGGCCCGGGCCAATGCCGGAATGATCGCATGGGTCAGATCGCGCATGCTCATCCGGTTGACCTGGCTTTTGACTTCCCGCCAATCGATTTCAGACCCCGGCACGCCGTGAAACTTGGCCGGCAACTCCAATTCCTTGGCACTGATCAAGCCCAAAGCCAGCATCTGCCGAGCCATTTCCACAAACTGGCCTTTCGCCTGGTGATCGTGCAAGGTGATCAGCAAGCCCCCGGCAGCATGCGCCGCGACCTTGACCAGCGCCGCTTTCAGCACCGCCGATTTACCGATGCCGACCGGGCCGGTCAAAATAACGTGCTTGCCCTTGCGGATCTCGGTCACCAGCTCGGCGACCAGATCATCACGGCCCAGCAACCCAACGATCTCATCCATCATAACCCCCTAACGTCTCGGTTTTGCCTTCCAGATACGCCAACAAAGTTGGCCATTCCGTGCCGGCGTATTTGGCCAGCTTGTAACGCTGGGTCTTGGCCAACAAGCCCACCTTGGCAATCAAGGCGTCTTCGGTGTTAAGTTTGCTGCCGATGGTCCACAGTTCGTTCATTTCTGACGAATAACCCTCATCGATGCGCTGTTTCAGCCAGGCGGCCTTTTCTTTCAGAAACGTTCTGCGCACCTGAGAGGCTTCGAGTTCCGCTTCCATCTGCCGCAATTGGGCGATATCGAGCAGCGCTTTGGTGTGCATATCGTCTAACGCCTTGGCTTCAGCCACCACCTTCAAGGCCTGCTCGCGTTCCTCCTTGATCGACGACAGCGGGATGTTGATCTGCAGTCCGCCGAATACGGTGTAAGGATCGTCCCGGAAGTCGGTACCGCCAAAGCCCAGTCGGCCGCTCAGTGAGGTGTTTTGCAAGGCCCAGGTCACCGAATCCGGTTGGGCGTAGGCTTGGGTGACGTTGCGCTGCGCCAAAATGATCGGGTTGACCTGGCTGATAAACGACAAAACGGCATCATCCTCCCAGGCCACTACCCGGAACGGTAAGAATAAGGCTACAATAAAGACGATTCGCACTTTCATAGATTCACTTTTAACATACAAAAGTGTAATTTTGTTTTAACTTAGTCTAACTTTTGTAGCCGCAAAAGTGAATATGAATATTAAAGAAGCCGAACTCTTATTTCAGGCGGACGTTTTAGAAACGCCCGTCATCCAAAAACACGCCTCCGGAGACGGCTGGACCGTCACGCTGTCCGGAAAGCACAAGCTGAACCCGATGCTGGAAACCGCGCGCGGCCAGGTTCGCGTATTCAAGCGCCTGGACGCGGCCGTGGGGGTGTTGTTTGAGGTGGGGTTTGGAGAAATTAATATAAGCCAATCATGAGCGCAGTGTTGGGTTGTATAGAAGCAACCCAACACTGCGAACAATCTTCGCCATAATCGAAAAAACGTTTATTTGCTGATTGATAATTTGATCAAGATCCCTTTAAAAATCAGCTTAAACAGTTTTTCGACCGACGCTGAAACTAGTGGCCAAATTGAAGTAACGACTTGCCACCAATAAAACATCAATGCAAGTTTTGAACCGAATTTTTGATAAACGGTTCTGTAATCCTCCTCTAAATCGCCAAGGATCGCATCTCTATTACTCTTTGGGATAAATAAATAAAGGAGATATTCAGCTAATTGTGGCGGCCCCACTATGACATACGGCTGTTTTTGTAAAACATCTTCAGGTATTGTTTTTTTAAAAACAGTTATAGAAAAAATTCTGTGAATGCTACCTTGATAAACAGAATTCAACTCTTTCATTGCATTGATATGATGACGAAATGATTGACTTCTTCTATCAGTAAAATAAAATTTGGTTGCATTTACTACAACCTTAAGCTCGTCTAATAAATGGTCAATATTGTTATCGGCTTGTTTGTTGTTCATTTTTAAATTGCAATTGGGTTGACGTTAGCCATCAAAGCAATCTCACGCAGAGATTGGTTCAATGAATTTTGTCCCAATGCCGTAACCTGAAAATATTTTTTTTGTCGCCCACTGCGCTCTTCAGTCGCTTCACCCGCTTTAGACTTTACAAGGCCTTTTGTTTCAATTCTATCTAAAGTCGTATACAAAGCACCTACAGAAACATCCTTTCCTATTTTTTCCTTTATTTCGCGCCTAATTTCAACGCCATAACTATTGTTATGATTGTTGATAATTGCTAATAAAATAAATCTTTCCAAATCACCCATTGAAACGGGTTTATCTTTGACCTCATTATTTTTCATGATTTATTTGATTTATTTGATTTATTTGATTTTACTTTTTGATGTTTATTTATTTAATACAGGTTTATTCTACAATGTAGAGTCTACATTGTAAAGCATTGAATTTTGCTTTTTATTCAGGCTGGAACATGAATGACTGCCACAACTTCCGCTTAACCTCAGCCAAATCCCGCTTCCGTTGCAACGCCTGCTCGAACGTTTCCCAAGGTTCGGCAACCTTGACCATCGGTGCCGGTGCGGGGTTATGGCGAAGGGAATCTTCGGGCCGGGCCGTTTGTTGTGGTTGTACCGGAGGCGGCGAATGATGATTATTAAGACGGGTAGCGGCCATTATGTGAAGTTTCCTTTTATGAGCAGCGGCTTTGGCACAACTATGATGTAAGCTGGCTTTAAAGCCTCTACCTCGCACGCAATCTTTGCATAATTTCTATGATTTAAAACAAGCTTTCAAATACACCCAAAGGGAGCAATATCAGCGATTATTCCAGTCGATGTCATCAGACGTATCGAATTCTCACTTTTTATCGACATCATGGATAAATTCCGCGTGATTGTTTCCCTGTTGGAAGCAATATTTAAGAAAAAAAGCTATCTGTAGTACTGAGGGTTAGTTTCTGAATGGAACTACAGGAAATCGACTCCTGCAGTTTGCAAAAATTATGACCAGCTTTTTATCTGGCTGTCTTGCTTAATCCGCTATATTCCTAGCGTCAACTATGAGAAACCAAGACAATGTGCATAAAAGGAAACTTCACATGATGGCCGTAATGCAAAGCTTTGCATTACGGCCAATAGCTGTCTATCGGTATCGTCCTGCTAATAGCAAGTATTCATTAGAAAGCAGCCGCTTAGCGCTTAAAACACCAGACCTGCTTTGCTGCGTCCGAGTGCTTTGAATTGTTAAACTTAGGTATCAAAATAAAAGGCTTTAGCGTAATTGTTTAAGTCTGTAGTCCATGTAGTTCTAAACGGGATGACATACATTTTTGCCAAGATAATCAGGTCTAGTTCACTTCGACGTTTAGACATCCGTAACATATTCTCAAGCATTTTTATAAATGTTTGCTCTCGTAAACTTACCGCCATTCAGAAAATTTTGCTTATCGGCAGGGTCGTGCGAAGGTACGATTTGCCTAATCGTTAATGAATTCTTCGAACGTGCGGTGCAGTTGCCAACTTGGCGTAGTAGACAAGCGATCTAAAGAAATTAGATAGGAAGCGCCTCCCTTGTCAACGGGGATCATGCTTCTCGTTGCCAAAGCAGAAACCCCACCTAACAATACTCCAGAGCATAAGCGGACCGGGTCATAAGGATCTCCGCCGCCTATCGTTGGCAAAGACAACACGCTTAACGTGGCAGACAATCCGCCAGAGAAGATACTGCAAAGTTCGCGCTTGCTAAACGGCCCTATCGCCTTTCTGTAATCTTCTTTTGCACGCTTTAGGCGATGAACAAAGTCACTAACAATATAGTGAGCGTGCTGTTTATTATTGCATCGAGAAAGTTCCATTCGAAAACGTTCAAGTTCGTCTTGGAACGCAGCACGCTCATCTCTATGCTTTTCAACAAAACGGAGTATATCATCCATAGAAACTTCGTGAAGCTCATCCGGTAGCAAGTCAGTAATCGCAAGGTTGCATAGAAAAGCATCACCGTTTTCCTGATATACCTGCTCAGAAAAGTTCCCTGCGTGAGCGAAGTATGAACCAACAACCCAGGTATCTGGTGAATCGGTAATTAATTGAAGGTCACGCTGCTTGGCGACGCTGTTTGCCAAATAGAACATATAACCGCCCGCAAGATCAGGCGGGACTTGCAGGAATCTATCTCCTGTAACTTGCTTGGCAAGCTGTTCAAAAAGAGGTAGAAGCCTAGCCTCAATCTTTTCTGGATCAATTCGGACAAATGTGGGTGAATCCAAGCCCGCAGGCCAAGTTAGGTTACCTGAACTTTTTCGAACGTGATAGAAATCTAGGAATCCATGAGCAGCCTTGGACTTCTCGTAATCGTCCACATTCAAATCGACAACTAACCCTTCAGCTACGGCTTCACTGATAGCTGAATCGTCATTAGGTTTATATGATGGCGGAACGATACGAAAGACGCGATCCCAGACCAATAGGGATTTCTTAAGGAAATCCACATCACGAAACTCAATACTGGGATAGTAGAGACCATACCTCAACTTTCTTCTCCGAGTTGCATGGTAAATTATTCAATTATGCTTAATTTGAGTAGGAGGCGGAAGCTTATCAGTCAAATTGGCTGGAAATTCTTTCCTTATGCAATGGATGATCATGGTTTTTGTATTGCCTTAGCCTATGTCTGTTGATTATCGTTTACCAGACAGTAACACTCGCTAAAGCGAAGTCAGCTTGGGGTCGTTTACATTTATTCAACTACCCCCAATATATTCTCATCGCCAATATCCGTTATATCCATATACCGGCCAAAGCCTAATCAAGCTTACCCACCACCCCAAACCGGTTTTTCACTAACTCAACCTTATCCGGATCAACATGAACCGGCATAACGGTAACGCCGTGGTCACGCAGCCAGGCGAATCGATGACGGCCATCGTTAAATTCGATGACATCATCAACTATTCTCAAACTGGCTATCTGGACCGGTTCCTTACGTTCCATCCATTTGCCGAATTTGTCATAACGCTCAGGATTTCCTGACCACCCACCACCGGGGGTGATATAGAGGTCTGACTTTTGCCAGGACTTGTCTACTTGGGAAACACCAATCCAAACCACCGGATACAAGGCTTCTCCAGGTGGCGGTATAAAGGTGACCCACCGGACCCCTTTTGTTTTTATACTAATACTCATTAATATCAATTATTTGAATAACAATGTTAAGGTGGCGTCATGTGATTTATGCGTAGTTCTACGTGAAACAAATGGATTTTTTTCTACCTCAACTTCCGCTTAACCTCAGCCAAATGCCGCTTACGTTGCAACGCCTGCTCGAACGTTTCCCAAGGTTCGGCAACCTTGGCCATCGGTGCCGGTGCGGGGTTATGGCGATGGCAACCTTCGGGCCGGGCCGTTTGTTGTGGTTGTACCGGAGGCGGCGAATGATTATTAAGCCTATTCCTGCGTGGCTCCCAGTTAATTAATCATCCAAAACCGCAGCCGCGAGGGTTTTGTTTGATTAGGGTTTGGGGAAGTTAAGATTCAGCAATAGTGAGCGTTGGCTAACGACCACTTTACGACATTTGAGATTTTTTTACTTATGTCGCATCAAAAGCATACTAAACTGTCGTTCAATGTCAGAGCTAAGCTGCGCCGGAGCACGGTTCTTGGGCGTCGGCGTCGGAATGTGTCAATGACATTGAGAAATTCCGGTAACGATCTAATAACTGCCATTGAATCAGATCAAGCAATAGACAGCAACCGCCGCAAATAACCAGAGCAAATGGAGCGAAGCGGAATTTACATCCGAGTTAATATTCTTTGGTATGCTCAACCTCTATATGGTACATCCGACGCCTTAACTATTTCGGGTGAGTAGCCAATGTCTTTTAGAAAATATTTAATACTTTCAATTGTTGATGATTGATTTGCAGTTGGTCCAACGATTATTTCAGAAACAGGAAGCAAGTCGACTTCAAGTTTTGTACCGCTGCTGTCTTTAAGTTGAGTATCGTATGTACATATATAGGGGACCAAAACATTATTCCCGTTCCTGTAATATTTCTTATTGAACAAACGCAATGGATCGCCCATATTATAAACAAGCCTTACTTCTCTTTCAGTGTGAAACGCCTTGTTTTTAAAAAAAACGAACTTATTTTTAAGAGAAAAAGAAAGACAATTTATGTAACTTTCATTTTCTATATACGACGGGTTATTTTTCAGGTCTTTATTGAATTCATATAGATATTTAAATATTATGGAATGCAGAATCCATAATTTTGATTCATCTTCGTAGATTACTTTTGCGTACTGCCATATATTATAATTTGGAAAGTGTGGGTATCTTGTGCTTTGTTTGATGTTAAATCCTATGCAAACCCCCGTTCCATTTTTTGCATAGGCGCGCCATTGCTCTAAATTGTCGGGCTCCATTGAGAAAGAGCAAACATAGTGATCAATAAATTGGGATTTATTTAGATTTTCAATGACTCCTTCGAGAATATGCCTGAACTTTGTATATCTTTTTTTCTCTATCAATCTATTTATTAGACTGACTGCTATATTTTTCCCGTTATAAAGCTCTTCTGAATCGTTTAAAAATATTGCTTCAGACAGCCAAAACCCCTTGTTTTCCAATATACCATGCAGACCACTTAAATCGGTGTAATGGTAGATGAATTCTTTCATGTTATGAAAGTCGATAAACTTTTTCCGATAACACCTATCATTTGACGTCAATTCCGCTCTTAGGATGCCAAGTTCTATATTTTTAACAAATTCTTCAAATGAATTTGGCGATTCCATGTTGCCTTTTTTATTCGGAAAATAATAAGGAATTAGATAGTTTTCGTATATCTACCGGAAATGATCTTTGATGGATCAATCCGTTGCGTGGCTGTGGCTGTGAATTTTTCCTTTTGTATATCATCGACAACGAAAAGTTATGACTGGTGATGGTCTATTTGCTGCCATTGAATCACTTTAGGTGGCGGACTGCAACGGGTCGGCTTTGCTCCTTTGTCGTCGATAGAGCAAGTTCGGCCATAACCAGACTGTTACACAGCAGTCGCAAAGTCGACGATCAGGTATGAAATTTCATCGCTCAAAATCAACGCGTTTCTTCCCACTTGCCGAATCGAAGTTTAGGGGAGTTTCTTACCCGCGTAATCTTTGTAGTGATCGAGTGCTTCCGGTGCTAGGGAGAGAACACCATCATCCGCGATGGTGAGTAGATTCTTGTCATAGAGAGCGTGCAGGTCTTTGCGGAGTAGGTAGCCGTCCTCTGCTTTGTTATGGCCAAGTCGCCAATCCCGACCATGCTTGTGTGCCGCGTCCAGCACCTTGTCTACATCACATCCACTAATAACGCACCTGCCTCCACATGCCTCATAGACTTCACGGCGAAAAGCGGCCTGATCAGGTCTGCTAGCGACAATGGCGAACCGGAGAGCTTTCGCTTTTAGATCAGTCGGAGATGGTTCTAAGATACTTTGTGTCGGTGAGTTGTTAGCCCAGTATTCATAAAGACGATGCCGCTCGACTTCATCGTCCCGAACTTCAAATTCCTTGGAAAATCCGACAGAGCAGCGGCCTGTACCTTTCGAGACGATCAAAGCGGTGATGATTGGCTCATCCAGATTGTCTGATTGATGGCCTAGATAGTCCATAGCGTGCCTAAGACTAAATCGGTCTATGTCGAATACCTGCATCATCTCGCTGTAAAGCACTTTTTCCTTGGACCGGGCCACCTCGATCAACCATTCACGCATTGCAGACAGATTTTTCTTGTACGCTGCTTTTTTAACGTCAGAAGGCCGCTTTTGTAAGTTGTTGATGTTCAGGAGAGCTTTGATGCGCGGCTTTACGTTGGCGCCCACATTTCCGGCTGGTTTCAGCCCTGGTATCCAACTGTCCCCCTGCTCATGAAGCACGGCTGAGATATTTTGCATCCGGTACTCGAAAGACTTCTCTGTACGCCCAAAACGTTCTACCAAGTCTCGGTAATACTTACGCTTTGAATATGGCTTTTGATTAGCTTCCAAATGCGCCATTTCTTTGTATGCATCGACGGCTGCTGCTAGTTCTTCGTCACTCCAGTTTTCAGCCATTACTCATCCCAATATTTTAAAGTACGCACCGAATATTACATTTATGGGGCCTGACTGAAGAATATACTTGAAATATAGAACTGAATCGCTCTGGCGTCAGAAGCCGTTCCATGCCTGTTAGCTACTTCTAACCAACATCGTCAGCTATCGAGAGTGGCGAATTCACAGTACCGGCAAAAATTACGCGTAGTAAGGAACGAACGCAGCTTGATTTTGTCGAATCACATGGTTTTATTAAGCTTTATATTCTAATATATTCGTCGCAACGACCAGTACTTCTGATGCCAAGGTGTTTAATTTTGGTTAAAACGTTTTCTGATAAGGCGTTTTTAAATAATTTCCCGAAATTTCGTGGATCAGAAATATCATCCCACTCACTGCCATATATTTCTTTCAGGCATTTTTTATCACCAATATTCATTTTATCAATGAGCTTTTGTGCTCGGATTATTTCTTCTGTTTCCATTTAATTTAACCTTAATGCCATTAGGATTCGCTGTCTGGCTTTTCTTTTTTCGCAAGCCGTTTGATGAATTTTTCGATAATCTTTGCTTCCGTTTCAGTAAACTGCGCCTCTTCTCCTTCGGGAGTTTTGCTAAGTTTGCTCTTTAGTTTGAAAATGCGATAACCTCCATAACCACAACCAATAGCTGCCCCACTAGCTGCAAACGGAACCCAAACTGGAGTTGAGGAAATAATACCAGCGGACATTAAAGCACCTGTAATTCCAGATGCTCCTACAGTTGTACCAAAGATACCCGCACCACCAACAATACTTGCCGCAATACCAGATAAATACAATGCTCCCGCTCCCAATGTGGCGGATGCGGTCGCTAATAGCCCGCTAATAGCTGCCGTACTTAGAAATGTGCCAGCAATATACCCACTTGCGCCCGTGACAATAAGCCCCCCTGCCGCATGAGGAACTAAAGAGCCGCCTGCTGCTAATGCTGAAATTATCGGGATTAGTGGAATTGGCATTTTTTATCCTCCGTGTGACGTTAAAAAGAAGCCTAGCAAGGAATTTGATAGTTTCCCTATATCTACCGAAAAATAATCTTCGACACGATAATTAATTGATCAGCATATGATCTTCCTTTCTGTGTATCAGTCGGCGGAGAAATAATGACCGGTAACAGCCAGACTGCTGACATTGAATCAGACAACGCGATAGTCTGCAACGGGTCGATTGCGGCAACTTAAATCCAAGAACCTGTACGTGTTAAATTTTAATTATCCCAAATAAGCCGCACCCAAAACCAAAGCTCAAAGATACCGCCAACAACTAACCCAACCTCGCCTAAAGCCGAGTAACCGAGCATGTAAAACACCAGGGCAACCAGCAGAATGGCAAACGTTTTGAAGTGGTAATTCATCCCGCCTTGTTCGCGTCATGTCCTTTCTCCTTATCCTTCAGCCAAGCCTTGAATTCAGCTGGTTTTATTTTCGGCGCAAGCTGCTTTCGTAACCAGGCTAAAAACTGCAGCCGCTCCAATCTGTCTAGAAACTCCGCCGTTTCGGCATTGTATGACTTCGCTTTCTCGACCCCTGTCTCTTCAGCATAGCGCTTAGCCCACATGCTTATGTCATCAAACGACAGGGCGTTAACCGCTTCGTTGGTGCGGCCGCGCAGATACTCCGCTTCGAGTACGGTACGCCGCTTATCTAAAGCCTTACGCTGCTCTTCCTCGATTTTTTCATGCTCTTCCTGCTCTTTCTTCGTTTCGAAGGGCGTTTTGCCGACCACGGCATCGCTCTCGTAAAGCTTGCGGATATAGCCAGCGGTCGAGCCTTTAACCTCTTTTTTACGAGCCCTTGCCTCGACGTATTCGACAACCTTTTGGGCCCGATCTTCGTCCTGAAGAACCCATAGAATGGCCAATCGCTCCCCTATTCCATGCTCCAAAAGGCGTTTGAATATTTTGGTTTCACGAATGGCCTCATGATCATCCTGAATCACCGGCTTCAATAGCGTTTGTTGCGGATTTTCGGTAATCAGGAAACGGACGGCGGTTACCTTGCGGCCTTGTTTTTGAAACTCTGGAAGCAGCTGTATATCGGAAATGCGATTGATCTCTTCAACCGGCTTAATAATGACATCGCGCTTGAGGTACTTGAACTCGTCATACATCGATGCCGTGGCACCGACAATTTTTTTGAACCGGTTAAGCTCCCACCATCCGGTTGAGCCAACAACCTTGTAACGCAGACAATTTTCATAAAGCGTCAGCGCATAGCTTCCCTCGAAGCGCCGCTGAATGCCAATATTGATCGTCGCATATATTTCAGGGTCGTAAAACCGTTCGGCAAGATATTCATCGTAACGATAGGTGCAGGTTCCGTCCTTGATCTCGCCATAAGACAGCATGGACATGACCCGCCAGACTTCTTTCCCGTCTTCCATCATGTTAAATTCAACGGGGGTCGAAGCAAGTTTGCGCAGCACGTCTTGAAGTCGCTCGATGTTGTTGCTCTCGTCCCAGCCGAGCATTGCGCACAAATGCCTTATCGGGAGCGTGTGCGTCCGTCGCGTCAATAGCGCGTCATAAGCGTTCAAAAGCAGCACGTTGACCATCTTCCTTTCGAGCAAAGAGAGAATCCCACTCGTGTGGATAGCGGCCACATGCTTCTTAACTCGCTCGCTCGGTGGCTGCGTATTTTTAAGCGCCTTTTTTTGGGTCATGAAGGCCGATTATATTGAAAGGTGATGTTTTGTCAATTAGATTTAAACTCACCTTTTATCGCCTTTACTTTCGCCCCCTAAACCCTCACCTTTCATCCCCTAAACCCTCACCTTTGAAAGCTTGGTAATCCGGTGAAATATGTTTTATACCAATAATATCAGTTAGTTATAAATATCTATAAACGGATTTTTGCTTATCCCCTAAACCCTCACCTTTCATCCCCCAAAGGCTCACCTTTCAAGGTTAATTTATCCCCTAAACCATCACCTTTCGTCCCCTAAACCCTCACCATAATCCACTGTAAACCTTGAAGCACAAGGCTTACAAGAAGCTAAATATATTTAAATATGTTGTTAATTAAACACACTAAACAACAACAAGCCTGTTGTTGTTATCTTTGGGAAGTAAAGTTAATTAAAAAAGCCAGCT
>NZ_WUTY02000002.1:300000-535303 GCF_009828925.2 Methylicorpusculum oleiharenae | reverse complement strand
CATCAATTTTTCAATGTCGGCGGATTTTCCGTTAATTACACGTCGATTTTTGTGCTGCCAGTTGGTTTCGGACCATGTTAACTATTCCCCATGGTTTTTCTGATGTCTTTAACTAATAAAAACAAATGATAAGGGTCGGTGGGTGATGGCGAAAAGTTGAAATGCTCATAAAATGCCTTGGCTTTAGTATCTTTGGCGTGAACCAGAAAATGCCCTGATACCGGCGATATCAGCCGCCTGAAGGGTACGTTGCATTGCATCTCTTAATAAACCAGCGCGACGCCTTGCCCTTGCCAGGCAAGATCTGTAGCAAGACGAGCCAATAACATGACCGGCACTCCGTGACGTGAAAGCCCTTTGACTAACCGTTGCGGAGCATCGTCATAAGCGACTTCCCCGACAACCAGGGTGTAATAACCAATGATCTTATCCCCGCATACGCCACATAAGTTTGGGCACCATCGCCGCGCTGACTCATTAACGCGTATCGCTTTAAATACTGATTTAAACTGTCCTGGCCGCAATCAAAAGCCTCGACACCGTGGGTCTGATGGAGCTTAACAATCTGGGGTTTTTCCGGGTGTTTCCGGTTCAATCGAAAAAACCTGGCTCGCGCATTAATCGTTCCAGTCTGGGTAAGGACTTCGGTGGAGCACCAACGCGGCTTGAAAAGCCTCCCACTGTTCGGTAGTAGGCTAAAGTACCGGCGATCCGCCAGGACTTCATCGGCAGCATCCAAGGCGCTTTCCAGAATGAATTCGCTGACTGATTTATGCCGAAGTGATGCGGCAGCTTGAAGCGCTTCTTTAGATTTAGGATGAATTCCTAAGGTCAATGCGATCTGTACGTTTATTCGAAATCATAAGATTTTCTCCTTTTAGACACTATAGCACGTAAGGTACGTACAATCACAGTACCATTGAGCTAAATTAGCGTTAAAAATTAGGGTTAACAACACAAGCTGTTGGCCGGGCAGATTTCCTGCGCCCACTTAAGCCAATCACTTCCGTGCCCTATGAAACCAGTCCTGGTTTATGCGAACACTAGGCAACCCAATTTACCCCTCCAGCCGCTCAATCGTTAACGGATCCTCATGGCCTGCAAAATACTTTTGAATAGCCGTAGCAAAGTCTTGGTTATCAGTCGTGGCGTGGACAAAGAGTGTCATGCAGGATAAAAACTTCAGATCATCCGGATAACCGAAAATCTGGCTGATTGAACGGCCTTCAAGGGCGTTAACCAGTCGAGTGCATTCGTGAAGCCTTGGGCCCAGTAGCGGATGCTGCAGATACGCTTCAGCTTCTTTGCGAGATGAAATAGCAAATTCTTTCGCTACAGCGCTGTGCCAAGGCCTTTTATTTGCGGAAAAATGAACCACATCCAGTGGCTGGTTTTATGGCCCCGGCGCAGTTCCGAGCACACGTGCTCATAAACAGAAGCTTGGGCTTCGACAAAGCGTATTAAACGGTAATTATCGTCCATTTGCATGCTCCCGAGACTTTGAGCTTGTGAATCCACGTTGGAATAGGGTGATGACATGCACTCCTCCTCGCCCCTAAACGGTGTCAAAATGCACCGACTCATTAACAGGAAGAAGCATGCCATCACCCTACCTGACTGCAAAACACCACGAGTGTTTAATCATGGCTAATTGCTTAGAGCGAAGATTTATCCTGTCAACCTATTATGCGCCCGACTCGTTTCCAACTTAGTAGACCTACCATTACATAACCGAATAACCAAAATGAAGCAGGTAACGGACTGGGTGAGACCTGAAGTAATTCCGCCATGTCTTTTTGGTTCTTTAATATCTCGATCTGGTATTTTTGTTTTTGGGTTAGCTGGTTGTAGTTTCTCAAGTCATTTCTCGCCTTTGGTCGGATTGAAAAGGCTTGAAACTATAGCTGCTAATCTTCTTCATATCCTGGTGTTGGTGAGTGCACTTCGGAGTTGAATCCGCCTGTTATATTGTATAAAATTATTGAGTTTAACGGTGTTTAATTACATTTCACTGTTACTGGCATAACGTAATCAATATATACACTATAGAAGAAGCCGAGCTTGTTGAGTTTTTTAAAACTAAAGCCGTGAAAGAAATTAATATTATTCAGGATAAGAGCAAAAAGTATCGAGTAGTAACGGGACTGGTGTGTAAGGACGGGGCATTTTTGTTCGTTTCTTATTGCAAAAAAAGCACGTGAATAGTCACGTTAGATACTCTGTTCGATACCTTAGAGTTACTTACAAAGACATAGCAATACCCATAAGAATCCTATTCGCACCATCTGAAGAAGCAACAGATCCAATGGGGCAAGAATTAAATATCGTAATAGATAAAATGGAATAACCTTTAACCATTGGTTACTATGACTGGATCCCAAAAAGCAAAATACCTGTTGATATGTTTTGGTCTGACACGAAACGTATTTGCCGAAACTGAAGATGACCTCATGTTGATTCATGGTTCTGATCAAATGCAATCAATTGCATCAGGGCGCCCTTTGCCGCAAAGCCTAAGTCCCAGTGTTACGTCGGTTATGACGGCCAAAGATATTGAGAGAATCGGTGCTAGACGCTTAACGGATGTTCTCGAATATTTACCGGGTGTACATGTAAGCAACGCCAGGAATGGCGTTAATGTAATTGGTTTTCGAGGGGTATATTCTGAGACAAACGCGCAAGTATTGATTTTAATTAATGGCGTACCTGTTCGGAATACATTATTTGGAGGTAAACCATACGAATGGAATCTGCCGGTTAAGAATATTTCACACATAGAAGTGATTAGAGGACCGGGTTCAATGCTCTATGGTGGTGACGCTACGACCGGAGTTATCAACATTATTCTGAAAACCGGTAAAGAGCTCAAAGGTGGCGATGCAGGTGGGTTTTTTGGCAATCAAGATACCTATGAAGGATGGGCTGAATACGGTGACGAATCGGGCGACATAGAATATAGCCTAGCCATACAAGGGGGTAGTACAAATGGTTATGAAGGACGAGTCAACCAAGACGCACAGACAGTTCTAGATAACCAGTTTGGAACCAATGTCTCCAATGCACCAGGATTCACAAATAATGGTCGGGGAGACATTGATGCGCGGCTAGACGTGGCCTACAAAGACATGATCCGGCTTCGTGCGGGTTATCAAGGATTTAGACATGTAGAAACGGGTATTGGAGCCGCGTATGCCCTTGATGATACGGGCGGCACAAATAATGATATCTACAATCTTGACCTATCCCTAAATAATGAAATTACCGATACAGTAACAAATAAAACGACGTTTTATTTCCTGGGGCAAAATCCAAGTACCGTTACTAATTTGTTGCCGGCCGGGACATTCGGCGGATTATTGCCATCAGGCGCAAGAAATAGTGTGTCTGGTTTCCAGGGTACAACAGGACTCACCACACAAATCAATTACGTTGGCATCAAAAAACACACGATCACAGG
Organism: Methylicorpusculum oleiharenae; assembly: GCF_009828925.2. Lineage (NCBI taxonomy): Bacteria > Pseudomonadati > Pseudomonadota > Gammaproteobacteria > Methylococcales > Methylococcaceae > Methylicorpusculum > Methylicorpusculum oleiharenae. The sequence continues at coordinate 531,846 of NZ_WUTY02000002.1, read as the reverse complement.
CGGTACAGGACTTATTTATAATTGGAATGATGGAACTAATAAAATCAATTACATCATTACTCCAACTTTTGTGCAGCAAATTCCATTAACGGAAGTATCGGCATTTGGAAGAGATCCATTGTTAGCATCGAAAGAGCGAACAAACTACTATGCGCTAATACAGGATGAGTGGAATTCTCAACAGATTGGTATCTTACTACTGGCTTTCGCTACGACTATTACTCAGACGTATCACCCGGGTATAGTCCGCGTATTGCGCTGGTGTGGAACGTCGATTTGAATTTGACAACCAAGTTGTTATACAGCAGGGCATTTCGCCCACCGTCGTTTCTTGAGAAGAATCTACCGCTGACTCCGGGCACTACAATTAAAGCGGAGACTGTAAATACGGTTGAATTCCAGATAGAAAAAAAATGGTCGTCTGATTTATTGACGTCTGCCAATGTTTATTGGTTTAAACAAGATAATTTAATCACCTCCACTCATTCCTCAAGTGTAACCCCTGTTGGTTTTCGTAACAGCGACCCAATTGATGGGATTGGCTTCGAAACAGAAGCAAAGTACGCATTAAATAGCGCTGCGGATTTCGCTGTTAGCTACAGTTATCATGGGTTGCCATCCACTCCCTATACAGGCCTGATGCCAGAACACATGGTAAAAGGCTTAATACACTGGGATATTACCGACAATTGGGCGATTGGGACTCAGCTAAATTGGATTGGGGAACGAAAACGGCCGTCCGATGATCCGCGTAGTAATTTATCCGACTATTTTACGGCGGGGCTAACACTATCGACAAAGATAGCGAAACCAATCGAATTCACATTTAGAATCAACAATATTTTTAATGCAACTCTAAAAGAGCCAACGTTAAATCCTATTTTATTTTCGGGCGATGAATCCATTCTTGGGCGTACCGTCTTGGGACAAGTCAAAGCGACATTCTAGTCATGCTTATTTATCTCGTTAGACTCATTACAAATCCGGCAGGTGCATTAACCGCTATACACAAAAAATATGGCGACTTTGTGCAAACCAAATTTTTTAATAAGAGGCTTTTGTTTACATCAAATCCTGAACATTACGAGGAAATATTCAATCAAGAAGCGCGGGGGCTACTGAATAGAGACTCGCTTTATGAAGCCAAAAAACCAATGTTCGGCGATGGGCTTTTTAACAGCAAGGGCGCTACATGGACAAACCAGCGGCGATTAATGCAGCCACTGTTTACAAAGCAAGCAATCGCCGAGTGGCACGGCATTATGCTTAAAGAAGCCGACAAAGCGGCAATGCGGCTTAAAAACGATGGCATCACTAAAGTAAACATATCGGAAGAATTAAAAGCAATCATTCAAAGCATTCTGATTCAAGTAATGTTCGGCCAGACAAAATCAGCTAATAGTGAAGAATTATTGATGTCTGCGATTGATACCATTGTAAAAGGGTTATTTCCGCATTTGCTAACAGAGACGCTAGGTAAGGGAATATTAAAACAGCTTTTTTTTCTCCAAAACAGGCGGATGGAGAAAGCCATCAATCAATTCGTGGCCTATGTTGATGCCAAAATCGATGGCATCGAACCGACAGGCCATGATTTAATTTCGCTAATGATGAAAGGCAGGGATAGAAACGGCTCGCATATGTCGAGAGCGTTATTAAGGGATGAAGCGGTTACGTTGTTCCTGGCTGGACAAGACACGACTGTTAATACGTTAATATGGTTCTTTTACCTCATAGGTAAGCATGAGGCGGTCCATAATCGGATCACCAGTGAAATTCAGGGCCTCAAGGATGACAAGTTGACGCCAGACACTATAGAACAGTTGATCTACACCAAGGCGGCGCTTTATGAGACATTACGCTTATATCCGCAGGCTATCGCCCTTAGTAGAGATACAGCAGAGACGATTACTGTAGGAGGAAAAACGGTTCCACAAGGTACGTCAGTAATAATGAGCCTGTATTCGACCAATCGTGATGGTAGGTGGTGGGAGCGGCCAAACGAATTTCACCCAGAACACTTTTTAAACAGTGGCGTTACTCCGCGCCATAAATACACGTTTCTGCCGTTCGGTGGTGGCGTGCATAATTGTGTTGGCCGGCATTTTGCCGAGTTGGAAATGATGGTGATTATTGTCACCGTGTTACGAGAATTCACAATTCTCGTCAACGAAGACATTAAACCAACCGTTAGTATTACGTATAAGCCTGAGAGGGATGTAATCGTTTCAATTACACCAACTAATCAGACCATGTAAGTACATGTCGAAATCAAGCCCTCCACAGTTGACTATAGATACAGGTCATCATGGTGGACAATTAAAACCTTTAGCGAAGACATTTATAATGAAAGTGATTGTTGCCTCAAGTGACTATGAAATCAGCAATGCGATCACCAAACAATTCCTGGGTGTAGCAAGCGCAAGTACATCAGTCATAGAGACAATCGATGATTTCATTGAGGCCTTAAAGAGCGATGAATATGATTTCATTGTCACAGATTATTCGTTCGATGGCACTGATATATGGCAGTTATCTAAACTGGTAAATTCGAAGAAATTGATTAGGCATGCGGTGCCAATTTACTTGATAAGCGAAACTTGTGACACCGAAGTACCGCTTATTCTCGCCAAAGAACATCACTTCCACGTCACTTCAATTGCTGACTTGATAGAAAATCTTCAGATGGCCCATAGCGCCGGATATGTTCGCGGGCGGCGAGGACAGGTCAAGGCCAGCGTTCTAGTCATCGAGGACGATGAAGACGCCTCGGAAATAGTATTTGAGGCCTTAAAATGCGACTATGAGATTGATACAGTTCCAGACGGCGAACAAGGTGTAGCATTATGGAAAAAGAAACGTCACGATCTTATCTTGCTTGACTACATGCTTCCGGGGCGCAAAGGCGATGCAGTGCTATCGGAAATAATGGATTTAGATAAGAACCAGCCAGTTATAGTAATGACGGCCTTTGATAAGCCAGAATATAACAAAGACTTTATCCTGAACGGAGCCAGTCAATATTTGCCAAAACCGTATACATTGATGGAATTAAGAGCGCAATGCGGTAGCCAATTAAATAAAGCAAAACTCATTTATCAGGACTACTATCACGACCAGAAACAGAAAAAATTGAGCAATTTAGTCTGTGAATTGGAACGAGAGCTAAAGGGTAGCAACATAGAAAAAGCAAGACGTATTATTGATGCAATTAAAATAATCTTACCGCAGAGCTTATCCGAAGACGAACAAGCTAGGATTTGGAGTTCGGTATCCTGATTGTGAAAACAGAGCCGCAGACGAGGTTTGGCTCAACAGAAATGTCGCCGTTTAAACGTTGCACGAACTGTTTTGTTATTGCCAACCCAAGGCCATGCCCACCATAGCGCCGGCTTAGACTCATGTCTACCTGCCACCATGGATCAAAAATTTGATCGCAAAACTCAGCGGGTATTCCACAGCCGGTGTCAGCAACCTCAATAATTAAAAAAGCTTGGCTAAGTCGCCATGTCAGCGTAATGACACCATCTGTGGTGAACTTGCACGCGTTGCTCAATAAGTTATTCAAAATATGCCGCAAAACCTCGCTATCCGATACAAACAGGGCATCAGAGCCAATGAGCTGTAGCTGATTTCGATTGCGGTTAAGCAAAGGGGTAACATTCTCTGCGCACGCATTTATCAGAGGGGCAATTGCAATAGAAGTCAGTGCCACTTCATAACGGTCAGCCTCTAGCTTGGCATGTAACAGAATATTGTCGATTAAATTATTCAAGTCATTAACGCGAACCAATGCCTTTGCATGTAACGCTCGATTATCTGTGAAGGCAGGATCATCCGGTAAACGCTCAGCCAATAGTTGTAAATATCCCCCTATGGCGTGTAAAGGCGTCTTCATTTCGTGGGACACCATAGACATAATTTGCGCCTTATACACGTTGGCGGTTTCGCTGCTTTCCAGCGCTATTTTTAATGCACTCGTCCGCTCTTCGACGCTTTTCTCTAGCTCTGCTTCTGTAGTTTCGATATTAGCCAACATTTCATTTAGCGTAATTCTCATGTTATTGATTTCGGATGACCCCGAAAAATGAACTCGATTTCCTCGCTCTCCTACGCTTACCTTATTGAGGACCCTTGCCATTTCCATCAAAGTCGAAGTAAATAGTCGTGACAACCGCCTGACAATGACTATAAAAAATAACGAGAAAACGAGAATAATCAATATTGAGCCTAGTAAAAGCTTCTTCATGACTAAGTCATATTCAGCTTTCGATATGACTAATTCAACGTACCCTAAGTAGCTTTCTTGGTAGATAGGCGAATAGAAGCACCAGGAGTCTCGGTTATCCGCATCACTGGGTTCTTCAGTGCGAAAAGCCGGATTTAGTTCGCATACAGACCGGGTGCCATAAGAAGCTAAAATCTCTCCCTGATTATCGTAAATCGTTGCGCCCAATACGTTCTTGTCAGACGCAAAGCTATGGGTTACGGATTCAGACTGTGATGTTGAGCCTAAGATTACAGAGTATATGGCTGAATCAGCAAATGTTGCGGTATGTTCTCGCCAGTAATGGCTTGTGTAGTCGTTGATGTAATTGGAAATCAACTTGTTCATGAATCCGATCAAGAAGCATGACGCCAGGAAAATGGAAATGAAAATCAATAGATTGAACCGCTGTTGTATGTTGTAGCGGTCGAGCAGGCTCATTTGATTTTAAAGGCGAATGAATCTAACACACTCGGATCGAACTCAATGGCAAGGTGTTGGGCAACCCGCCGATTCAGTGCGTATTTAATGACCTTAATGTTTTCGTAGACAGGTCCAGAACTTTCGACCAAGCGGCCTAATTGCTCTCCCAAAGCAAAATAATCAGGAAAAACGGCCATGAGAGCGCCATTCTCCAAGTGACTTAGGTTGGTCGATAAAAGGATGATTTTTTTATCCCATGCGACCTTAGTTACTTCGTACAGAATATTTTTTGGTAAGTTCGCAGGGATAAATATTGCATCAGAGGGCGTGGCTTCATCCAGTAACCGGCCAAGGACACGAATGGTCTCTAGCGAATCAACCCCCTCCCTTACTTCCATGACGGCAGAGGACTTTAAATTAGATGACACATAATCAATGGTCTGAAAATTGGATTGTTGAACAACAAAGAATTTTTTGATTGACGGCAATAATCTAGCTAAGTCTTCAACCAACGCCCGATTATCAATCGCCAAACCTACACCACTGTATTGGTCCCGATTAAAGTATACCAGTCCTGCCAACGTTCGTTCTCGATAATGAGTTCTGTAAATTGTCTCAGCAATCCCCTTGCCAAGGGCGATAACACGGGTTGAATGCGACCCATCAAGAATGGCGCTTAAATTATTGTTATCGCCAGTAGACTCTATTCGTTGAACATGCCTATTGATGTGCTCGATGCCTGCTATTACCTCAGTGTATGTCGGATTCCCTAAAACCTCCGTCGAGTAAACAATGACTACCTTAGGGTCTTTTGCGAATGATGAGCAACTGAAAAGGATAATAATCGATTTCAATAGGTTATAAATCTCTTTCCGCATTCTTCATCTTTAGTTGCTTCAGTTCCATAATCAGAGGCATCAACTCATGCCCAGTTAAATCCCTCATTCGCCAATACTTAGCTGATTGCTCACCTTCTAGCCAAATGGCAATAGCATGTACCGTTTTTTTTGCCAAATCTATTGCCATTCGCGGCTGCATTGTTCGCTGACTTATCTTGTGGCGATGAATTGCCTTTAACAAACATTCAATTGGGTCAGCTAGCCCATCTTTAGTTTTCCCTTGATTATTGTTCAAACGTTTCAGAAATTCAGTAATTGGTTTATTCAGACCGAGCATTATGAGAGAACCGGCTAATACACCGGTTGTAAAAATATCCGATTTAGGGAGTAAGCCATCTATTAATAGAAGTTCGTTTTTAAATAATTCAATAGCCTTTTTCATGTTGATGTCCTCGCGCTCTCTGATTGATCGTTTGTCTTGTAGAGAGCGTTGACGGCCCCTTAGCGCGATATGAATAGCCTCATTGATAAATCCATTACGCAGTCTCTCGGAAACAAAGGTCAGCCCCAATTCGCTGTAGGCGGCTTTCACTACTTCATGTGGCGGTAGCGCCTCAAATTGCTTTGCCTTCGCTTTAGTGCATAACGTCTGAAAATCTAATTCGGTCATGTCGAAGATCAAGGCCGTTAGGTAATCAGGTTTGGACAGCGTGCCGGTTACCCACGCTTCCTTCCGCCGCTTCCCGGTTAATTTGAAGAGCGTAGTGCCGACCTTCACTAAGACTACGGTGAATGAATAAGCATACAGGGACGGAATCTGTTGAACAAAACCGTAAAGATCGCCTTCATCAACATCAAAGAATTCAGGTTCGCGTACATCAAGCCAATCAGAGAATGACATTCGCAAAACGGCGCAACCTAAGTCGCTAATAGGATAGACCATTTTCATAAAACCAAATTAAAAAAAATTAATGTATTTGCATTCGTAACTTATTGTTGATATTATTTTTTTCGACGTTAATAGCATACATAAAACATGATGATTTGAAAGGGTCACGGTCAAATCGTACCACGAGGATTGACAAGGACTACGAATTTTTAGGTGCTAAAAAACAGCAACCTCCACGATATTACATAACATGCCCATAACAAAGAACGGCAGTTTAAAAAAAACGCAGCGGACTTTATATCGACTGCATAAATCAATTTAGATAAAGTGCATTACTTATTAAAAGAAATGCTCGTAAATGGAACGCGACATAGGCCCAATCATTTGGTGCCTCTGGGAATATTTTAATATCAAATGATAGAGGGGCTTTGTTTATGAGTCTTTTGAATGAAGATTTGAAGGCTATCAACCTTCAATTTTTGATGCTCGCTAGAGAGTGTTCAAGAAGCAATCCTATGGAAGCTATGTGGCGGTTCAATCTCAGCGATAAAGAGATTAAGAACATATCCTCCTTATCCATGGATGAACTTAAAACTTTGTCAGACTGTGGAAAAGCAATATTTCGAATCCCAGTCACTAAAACGCCAACCGGTATAACTTCCAGTATTGCCGCAGCCTTGATCCACATTCCAAGATCGAATCAAGAGTATGAGCATGACTGAATCTCACTTACGTCTGACTCCGAAAGAGACAGATATCATAGGACTTAGAAGAAAGATCGATCTTGCTAAAGGGATTATAGAAAAAGGGGGGAGACCCTCTATTGTTCGAGCTGTTTGTCAAGTATCCAAAGCCTCGGCACTTCAATTCCACAAAGAGATTCACGGTAAAAGACCAAAGGCAGGGCAATTACCGTATGATCCGGAATGGATCATAAAGTCGCCTCAAAACTGCCTGCATGCATCCATCTATTTCAACATCTATAAGATGTTATCCAAAACTAAAAACCTCAAATCATCAGAAACGGAAGATGCCTCCAATCATATAACCAAAGGGGAGATTTTTCTTTCTGCCTACACGCTTTATGAGGAAGTGGTAGGGGATAGCCCAAAGTTACTTACCATTAATCGCGCCTGGCATATCGGCCAGCAAGTGACAATGTCTTACATAGGAGGCAAGACTTGCAGTTGCTGCAAATCTACATTCGTTTCAATCCAGAATTACCCTGATATTTATAAATTATGCCCATTGTGTAACTCGACCAGAGACACCCTAGGAAGGAAAAAATGGAAGTTTCCGCAAATTGACGCCACTAACAAGTTGGAATTCGATATTTATTCAAAATACATATTTCATTCGGAGGCTATCTGATTCTTTTAAAAATAGTTTGGGTAAAGGATCTCCAATAGACTGAACCATGGTTTGGGCGGTCAGAGATGATAATGTTGAGTTGGGGGCCAATTGTGGTGAGTTTGTTGTCTTGAAACGTAAAAATGACGCCATTCTGATTGAAGCCATAAAAGATAATTTTGGGTTTGAAGATTATCATCACGTTGCGATTTTTTTGGGTGTGAATGATTCTTTCGTGTCCCAGGTTCGTGCCGGATCAAAGAAATTAGGATTAGGGCTACGACTGAAAGTCTTGGACCGACTTGGGCGCGTGAATGCTGTTAGCCTAATGGAGAAAATTGCAACGGAAAGTATTGGGAAAAAGCTTTTAGAACTACATTTGGAAATTGCACAAAATCAAGTAAAACTGGACGCGACTGGAAATGGCGTGAAAAACTCGTCCGCTCAAGTTGCAGAGGAATTAGTTGCGCTAAAACTAGCCAATGTCGATGAGCGAGAGAATTATGCTGCCGCACTTCTTACAGCTTTCAAATATTTTTTTCGATACAAAACAAATCAAGCCGTAGGAGACGATATAGGTCTTGATTCATCAACGGTATCAAAAATTCAAAACGCTAAACTCGCAATGGGAGAAGAGCCGCTGCTGCGAATGCTTTACAAAATGGAAAAGAGCTTTGATCTAACAATAATAGACAAATCAATAGAATCAAATGATTTCTTGTTAAGCCTTATAAAAAATTACAAGCAGCGAAACGCCAAATAAATTTTTTATTGTTTCACTGCGAAATTGACCAAAAGCCACTGGATCCGGAAATTGCATTCTACAGGGTGTATGCAATAGTAAATTCGAGAACACACGACAAACAGCTCTCTGTTGATGTTAGGGGATAGGGATGATGAGATTGATATGGTTAATGATGGTGGCGATTGGGGTATCCGGCTGTACTCAAGCTCAGCGATTTGCGCTGATAAAAAACGCCGAGCTCGATGAATGTGCGATGAAGCGGATGGCAGAATCTAAAATCAATGGTCAGCACGGATACTTGCAAGCTCATCACGAGTGCCACCAGATTGTGAATTTTCAGAAATTTCGAAAGATGAATCTGGTAAGACAATCCCCTTCGGAAAGGGAGAGGGTTGCAAAAGACCCATTAGGCGAGGACACAATATGCTGGGATTTCGTAAAAAGTCTTTATATTGATGAACATTATCCTGAGATGAAAATTGAGAAGAATGGACCTTGGGGCCGTTTGCCCACGGAACGTCGAAAAGCAATCCAAGAGCGCAATGCGCTGCTGAATGTGCTGCCAGACAAATTGGAAGAAATACCCAACGCAAGGCTTATCGAAATTTATGAGCTGATGGCGGTTAATTCTGTTATTGGGCATGCCAACGACACGCTTTGCAATAGCAATGGGTATCGCGAACTGGAATCGGCCATTGGTTTAGAACTTAAACGGCGCAAGGGGTAGTCGTATGCAAAAAAAAATCATTTTAATTCTTTTGCTACCGATTTTATTGTCGGCTTGTTGCATTGATCGCACGAATCAAGATCGGTTGAGATTGTTGTCGATCGAAGAGTGCGCGGAAGAAAGGGCAGGCAATTCAGCTTTTGGTGGTGACAAAAGTTCTCAGCTTATTCGTAAAGAATGTGAGCAGTTGCTGGTGTTAAATGAAAATTATCAAAGGATGAGCAATCGGAGCTATTCAAAAAGCGCAAAACTCACCTATCCGGAAAATCAAAAGTATTTCAATGAAAATACATGGCGCCTAGTGACTGATCGAATCAGAGAACGGCATTACCCCCAATACCTTGCGCCTGAAGAGGAAGTGGCAAGAGCAATGGCGCTGAACGAAAAACAAGCTCAAATAGGAGATAAATCCGTATTGAGAGTTTATGAGCCACGCCTTCTGCCAGTGAGTCCCTATCTGATGAATTGGAGGGAGTTGGGCAAGGCAGATGATTCAATCAGTGATCTGATGTATGAGAATAGGGATAACAAGCAGCTGTATGGATCACTTGCGGTGCTTCAAACGATCGTAATCGAAGAAAGAATTAAAAAAGAAAGATCGAGTCACTAACTGGCCCAGTGGGAGCGAAGCTACAATTTGACGACATTTGGGCTGAAAGCCTTGTGTGTCAGGGCTTTTAATCAGAGTCTCTCGAAAACCTACATTTTTAAGACATCGAACCAGATATCCATCTGCCACTCAAAATACCGGATTTTCATCGCTCAAAACTGTCTCCTGAAATAAATTCCCAAAACTTGATGTTCCGATGCGTTTTGGGAAACGCGGAGTAGAGTCGTCTAAAGTGGCTTTTGCTTATATGTCGTCAAATTGTAGCTTCGCTCCCACTGGGCCAAATTGGTAAATACCCCGGCCGGCAGATATTGGCCGTAACCAACCTTATATTTTATTAACCTTCTTAAAACTGATTTCTGGCTTTTTCAAAGAAGACGGAAGGATTGCATGGTGATCAGGCCATTATGTGGCTAATAAATAATTCTCGAATACTATCTAATCCAATAGTGCAAAGTTTGTGTAAAAGTACCATCTCCATTATTGACGGATTCCATTTGCCCGCTGATGCCCGCGTATTGGCCTGTGCCACCAACAATCGCTATGTCTGATGCCCCTTGATCCAACTCCCGTCCCGCCACCTGGATGCTGCCGTTTTTGAGTGTCAAGGTCCATTGGCATTGAAAGCTGTGACCCATGCGTGTGCGTATGCACGTGCCGCTGTTGTTGCCGATCTGCTCAGCCTTTTCGTTTAGTAAGGGCTGATCGAAGGTCAGGATATCGCCCGCCGAATCACCTGGCTCACCTATATCAATGAATTTAGCTGTGTGAATTCTCGCATCAGCGCAGCAATTCTCAATTTAGCCAATGCTGGTAAACTGTGATGTTTTTTTCATATCCGTAAACGGACGATGGCTTACCCATTTAACCCAAAAGAACAATTCACGCAATCCCGCTGGGTCGAGCGAATCAGGCAAGTTTTCGAAACAGTGCCCGACGGTCCTAGTGGAAGTGGCGTTCGTTTACCAGAAATACACCATGGTCGATGCAGCGCTGAGTGCGTTTTCGGTGTTTTTCATGCAATCGCCCTCGTTTCTGGAGTATCAGAGGACGATGCAAAAAGAGCGCGGCAAGAATAACGCACAGAGTGTGTTTGGGGTCTATCAAATTCCGAGTGACAATCAGATTCGGAATCTGCTGGATGCGGTGTCGCCCGACGCGCTCTGGCCTTTGTACCGCTGGCTGTTGCACTCATTGGAAGGGCAAGGCAAACTCAAAGAATTTCATGTCCTGGGCGACAGCGTATTAGTGGCGTTGGATGGAGTGGAATACTTCGGTTCGCAGAAGATTCATTGCGCCTGCTGCTCGACGAAGACGCTGAAGAACGGTGCTATCCACTATGCTCACAGCGCGGTAACCCCGGTGATCGTTTCGCCGCATCAGACGGATGTCATTCCCCTGGCGCCGGAATTTATCGCACCGCAAGATGGGAACGATAAGCAAGATTATGAACTGGCTGCCGCGCGGCGCTGGTTGGCGCGCGAAGGCGGCCATCTGCCAAAGAACGTGACGTTTTTAGGGGACGATTTATATTGCAAACAGCCTTTTTGCGAACGCCTCAAGCAACAGGGCCAGCATTTCATCCTGGTCTGCAAGCCGGAATCCCATAAAACCCTTTACGAGTGGGTTGAGGATTTTCAGCGACTTGGGCAGGTTGACGTGATCGAAAAACGCCGCTGGACAGGCAAACAACGGCTGACCGAACGCTACCGCATCGCTCGGCAAGTGCCGTTACGCGACAGCGATGATGCCCTATTAGTTAATTGGTGCGAAATCGAGATCATGGATGAGCGAGGCCAACTCGTTTACCGTAACGCGTTCGCCACCGATTATGCAGTAGATGCGCAGAATGTCGCTGAAATCGTCAGCGCCGGTCGCACCCGCTGGAAAATCGAAAACGAAAACAACAACACGTTGAAAACCAAGGGATATCACTTCGCGCATAACTTCGGTCATGGGAAAAAACACCTCGCCGTCTTGTTAGCCAGCCTGATCATCCTGGCATTTCTGGTTCATACGGTGTTGCAATGGTTCGATCAATGTTATCGATTGCTGCGTGAAGAATTGCCCAGTCGGAAGACGTTTTTTAACGATTTAAGGGCGCTCACTCGTTATGTTTGTTTTGATAGCTGGCAACATTTGATGGAATTTTTGCTTGATGGTTTGAATATCCCTATTCCCCGATGAAAGCGCTTAGGGTGATCTGCCTAAATTGAGAATTGCTGGCATCAGCGATGGTTTCAAGTGTTTGCGGTAATTCCTGTGTACAGGAAGCCATGCCCAGGAAGCTTGCGAATAGGATTCGGTACAAGGTAGTTGGCATCTAATTATTCCCACTATAAAAATGGATAGAGGCGAGGCATAGATCCGCCTTAAAGTCGCGCCCGATACCCACCAGTCCGATACGTTTCAGTTTATTTGGGCGGAATTTCTGTGTTGTTTTGTAGGCTTCCAAATCGTCAAAAGGAATGCGGAGGGTTTGCCAGTCGCTGGTAGCTTTGAAGCGGGCACGATAGGATTGCCATGGGAAGCCAAGGTCCGAAGTGCGAAAATGCAGGTTGTAGTCTTCGTTGTTGCCAGCTACTTGCATGACAATGCCAGCAAACGCTGATGCATCGAAGTGGTCTTGATCAGACAATGACAATGCTATTTGCACAAAACCGCCGTTGTTCTCAGTTGAGACGTCCCCTTGCATACGTAAACAGTCTCTTCCTCTATACCTATCCAGGGTGAGCTTGCCGCTGGACATTCCGCCCATCACCTGGTCGGTGACCACGTGCCATTCAATGCCAAGGTTGGATTTCAGATTGCCACTTCTTCGATCATCAATTATAAAATCATTTGCTAGCACCGATCTCGTTACCCCAAAGATTATCAATATGAAAAGTTTAGCGATGAGTTGTTTTATTCCCATCCCGTTTTCCAGACCTTTGTGTCTTTAAGTTCGCGCCAGTCCATTTCATAGTTATTTTTATTGATCACAGCTTCAAGCACACAGGCGACAACAAAGATTTCATCAGTTAAACATATCAGTTTAGTTACAATAAAATGCCGCTCTTTTCGTTTTGGTTCCACTGCTGTCCATTTTGTGATTAGCTGTTTTTCGGGATTGATTCTTGCCATTGGAATAAATGAAATATGCGGCAACTGCCTCCCGCCTCACATCTGCTTCCATGAGACCAGCCAGCCAAGTTTTTAGATGACTTGATATGAGCTGATAAGGCGTAATGCGTTCAGGTTGCCGACGCGTGGGGACTGACCTACGATCAACTAGTTTTGTTGTCACCGACGATGGGGTACACCAAGAACGTCCCTGAAGTTTAAAGCACAGCAGCGAAAAATGTAGTTTACTGTAGCTAATTTGAAGCCAGGATACCGCATTGTGATGATTTTGATCGCCCGGAATGATTCTTAATGTGTGTTCATTTTCACCACAAATCCATTCAAGTTCAAGAATGTAGTCCAGGTCAAGAAAAAGTTCGACCAAGCCGCGGTCCCCACCTAATCAGGCACAAGGCATGGATATGATCAGCCTTAATTCGATCTGGAATTGGCTGATTTAAGAAAGCCAGTCTAAATAGCTCACATTCATTTTTCATGGTTTTGAAGCAGCCAAAGCCGCTATCGACCCCTATGTATAGTGCCCAACTATGAATAGAGGCAAATATAACCCATGAAATTACAAGGGGTTGCCGATAGGGCTCTACACATAGTTTTAATGCTTGAAGGAACTCCGTGATTTCATTGGTAGTTGATTGATACCTATAATCCGTGAAATGTATTGCGACATTCAAGCAATTCAGCCGTAAAATCATCAACGATGGGCGCCATTCGCACACAAGCAACTAGGTGCTTATGTAGCGGTTGGCAAATGTTCATTGAATTCACTGGAGCGCATAAATTATCGCCTCACAACCCCAGCAAAACTATGTAAAGCTTCTTTCCTGACGGTTAGCTTACATGTCAGAGATATCGGGCTTTGCCACCGACAGAAATTCACGGCTATACATAATTGCGCACTATACATAGGGGTCGTTGGACTAAACCGCTATCGCGGTAGGGTTCGCTGTGATCAAAAGCCTTCCTGTAATTGAAAGTTTAAAACTGCTCCCTATGTTAAGGGAAAAGGCAATCCGCCTTTTTTCAAGACAGGAGCAGTATCATGTCTACATCTACTCAAACCATCACACCGTTGCGCCAACGCATGATCGACGATATGCGAATTCGCAACCTAGCCGATAATACCCAATCAGCCTACCTGCAACAGGTTATCGCGTATGCAAAATATTTTCACCGCTCCCCGGATGAACTTGATCAGGAAGCGATTCGTGCCTATCAGGTTTATTTAACCAAGACCCGCAGACTGTCTCCGAGCAGTATCAGTGTTACCACCGGCGCGTTGCACTTTTTGTATAAAGTCACGCTCAACCGCGACTGGGCCATTGATGAGATTCCCATGCCTAAACGGCCCTTCAAACTGCCGGTAGTTCTCAGCCGAGAGGAAGTCATGCAGTTCTTGTCTTCGGTCGACAGCATCAAGCACCGAACGATTCTCATGACGGCCTATGCCGCAGGTTTGCGGGTCTCCGAAGCGATCCATCTCAAGGTGAGCGACATCGACAGCCAGCGCATGATGCTCCGCGTCGATCAAGGGAAAGGGCGCAAAGATCGCTACGTCATGCTCTCACCCCGTTTGCTTGAAGCACTGCGCGCCTATTGGAAAACAGTGCGCCCGACGCTGTGGCTGTTTCCCGGCGATCTGATCGGCCAACCGATTACCCGATGCGCCGTCGAAATGGCCTGCCAGAAAGCCCATCGTGCCTCTGGGATTACTAAACCCATTACGCCACATTCGTTGCGTCACGCGTTTGCTACGCACCTGCTGGAATCCGGCACCGATGTGCGTACCATTCAACTGCTGTTGGGTCATCGCAGCCTGGCTACTACTTCGCGTTACCTGAAGGTTGCCACTACGACCGTGTGCGCTACCGCCAGTCCCTTTGACTGCTTACCCCAGATTGAAAAGCAGGCGATACCCCCCGCGCCGCCCGCTCATTTCTGAGGTGGGTGATGGACACCCACGGGCTAGAGGTGGCGGATATTTTTCGCCAGGAAGGTTCTGCCTACCGACAGCAACACGCTGAGTCCCTCAGTCGTGGGCAGCGCTGTGTGATGAGCGCAATCGAGCGGTGCCGTACCGCCGCTCTCGGCGGACATGTCGAAGCGTGCGATCACTGCGGCCATCAACGCATTGCCTACAACAGTTGCCGCAATCGGCACTGTCCAAAATGCCAGTCACTGGTGCGCGCACAATGGCTGGATGATCGTCAGGCCGATCTTATACCTGTTGAGTACTTCCACGTTGTTTTCACGCTGCCTGAGGCCATCGCCGCCATCGCGTACCAGAATAAAGCCGTGGTTTACAACCTCTTGTTTCACGCCGCCGCCGAAACCTTGCGCACGGTCGCAGCCACCCCCAAGCATCTGGGCGCTGAGATCGGCTTCATCGCTATTCTCCATACCTGGGGGCAAAACTTGCAGCATCACCCGCATTTGCATTGTGTCGTGCCGGGCGGTGGTTTGAGTGCTGATGGCGAACGCTGGGTCTCCTGTCGGCCAGGCTTTTTTCTACCCGTGCGCGTGCTCTCACGGCTGTTTCGCCGGTTGTTTCTGGCGCAGTTGCAAGATGCCTTTGACGCTGGGCAGCTGCATTTTTTCAACGCCCTTGAAGCGCTGCAAAGTCCCGAACCCTTTGCTCAGTATCTGGCCCCGGTAAAAAAAGTCGAATGGGTGGTTTACGCCAAGCCGCCGTTTGGCGGTCCTCAGCAGGTTCTCGAGTATCTGGGGCGCTATACGCATCGGGTAGCCATTGCCAATCATCGTCTGATCGACTTCGTGGATGGTCAGGTGCGTTTTCACTGGAAAGATTATCGCCATGACTCGCGCCAGAAAGTGATGTGTCTGGAAGCCGATGAGTTTATTCGCCGATTTCTATTGCACGTCCTGCCCAGCGGATTTCAGCGGATCAGGCATTACGGCTTTCTTGCCAATCGCTATCGCGCGGTCAAGTTGGCTCAATGCCGGCTGTTACTTGACGCGCCCACTCCGGCTGTCAAACTCTCCGATGCTTCGTTAGACTATCGTGACCGCTACGAACAACTCACCGGCAAATCGCTACGTGATTGTCCGAAGTGTCATCAGGGTCACATGCTTTGCATCGAAACCTTCCTGCCTGGCACGGTGCCCCGCGGGCCACCTGGAGAAAGTTTATGCCTGACCACATGAAAATGCAGCTGAACATTTCCGGACTAGCCAAACGGAGTGACAACCTTCCTTTGGTCCGCGTGGGCAAGTTTGGCGGTCATTCGCTCATATTGCGGCTTGTTTACCCATCAATTAGCCTATTGCCGCCATTCAATACCCTGAAAACCAGTCAGAAATTAATGCTCTGGCCCCGGCATTATGCCAATATCTCTTTAAGCATCCCGACTCAATGATGCCGTTCTGATTCAATCCCCATAATTTCAAGGCCTGAGCGGCGGTTCAGTCCAACAGGCTTTTTAGTCAACCGGTCGCGGTGACAGTCCGACAGGTTTTTCATGCTTGTTTGCGCCGCGACCGCTAGACTAAAAACCCTCTTCACTATGGATAGCTATCCATAGCGACCCATTTTTGCCACTTGCGCTTCTCCAAACCGGTCAGTCGGCCAAATCCAGATACTGGGAACTGGAGGTCTACAAAGCAGCCATTGGCGACCTCACCCTATCGGCCATTATGTGAAGTTTCCTTTTATGCACATTGTCTTGGTTTCTCATAGTTGACGCTAGGAATATAGTGGATTGAGCAAGGCAGCCAGATAAAAAGCTGGTCATAATTTTTGCAAACTGCAGGAGTCGATTTTCTGTAGTTCGATTCAGAAACTAACCCTCAGTACTACAGATAGCTTTTTCTACTTAAATATTGCTCCCAACAGGGAAACTATTGCTCCCAACAGGGCAACAATCACGCGGAATTTATCCATGATGTCGATAAAAAGTGAGAATTCGATACGTCTGATGACATCGACTGGAATAATCGCTGATATTGCTTACTTTGGGTGTATTTGAAAGCTTGTTTTAAATCATTGAAATTATGCAAAGATTGCGTGCGAGGTAGAGGCTTTAAAGCCAGCTTACATCATGGTTGTGCAAATGCCGCTGCTCATAAAAGGAAACTTCACATAATAATGGCCGGTAATTGAAAAGCTCTGCATTACGGCCACTTGCAGTCACTCAGCACCTATTGACCAATGACAGCAAATTGGCTCATTTCCGCCAAAGATTTTGTTTGGCTTAAAAATCTAGCGGGCGTTTAGCTTCTTTGATCGTCCTACTGAGTATGGGATGAATACAGATCAGCGTGGTTTTAAAACCGCTATGACCCAAAAACTCCTGAACGTTACGAATATCCACGTTGGCTTGTAACAATTAATCGGCGAAGTTGTGCCTTCTATGTCGTTCAAGACATAGTCGACACTATCTACCCTTCCTGACTATGTCGAGTCACGTTAAGGCCTCAGTAGGCATGCTCGGAATTTAATACACCCGGCGCCTTAAGACCTATCCGAGTACCCGACATAGTTTTCGGCTAAAGACTGTTGAGAAAATTTAGTAATTTATCACCGGGTTGATAACGTTCCAACTTGCCCTGTGGCGGTGTCGTCCTGGCGAGTGCCTGCTCTTTCATCGCAAGTGTTGCCTCCAGATAAATCTGGGTTGTCTCAACGGATTCATGGCCGAGCCACAAAGCAATCACAGAGCGATCAACGCCCGCTTGCAGTAAGTCCATGGCCATGGTGTGCCTCAATCGGTGGACAGTGACACGCTTTTGTCCAAGTGAAGGACACCCATTGCAGGCTGCCATGCGATGCTTGTTCAGCAGGTACTGAACGCCATGGACACTGAGCCGGTTGCCTCTCGCGTTGGGAAACAGCACACCCTCATCACCTCTTTGTGGTTCTCGCAGCCAGGCTTTTAATACGGAGAGTGTTGATCTTGCCAGAGGAATACAGCGTTCCTTTCGGCCCTTACCGATTACCCGCACATGAGCGCCGACTCCCAAGACAAGGTCCTCACGTTTGAGTCCGGTCATCTCGGATAACCGCAAACCCGTCTGTACTGCCGTTAGCATGAACGCATGGTCGCGCCGCCCGGACCAAGTGCTGCAATCGGGCGCGGCGAGTAACGCATCAACTTCCGGACGGCTGAAAAAACTGACCAAGGTTCGTGTGAAGCGCTTGCTGGGGATGGCAAGCACTCTCTGGATCTGGGCAGCATGAGTAGGCAGTTCGAAGGCGGCGTAACGAAAGAAGGAATGGATTGCCGTGAGCCGTAAATTACGGCTGCGGACGGTTAGGTCTCGCTGCTTTTCCAGTTCATCCAGAAAGGCCACAATCAACGGGGCATCAATCTGCTCGACATTAAGGCGTGACGGCGGTTGATGCAAGCGCTCTTGAGCGAAGATCAGGAATTGACGGAAGGTATCTCGATAAGAGCGGATAGTATGAGGACTCGCCTGGCGCTGCTGCATCAAACGTTGGGTAAAGAAACGCTCCAACAGGGGCGCTAAACTGTTGGCAGTGTTCATGACCGGCCCTCCCAGTGCTGCTCAAGGCGGCTCATCGCCTCCCGCATCAGCTCCGGCGCACTCTCTAAATACCACTGCGTATCGGCAATGTGAACATGGCCGAGGTAGGCCGACAACAAAGGCAGACGGCGCTCGGGATCCTGATCGTGGCGATACCAGTTCACTAGCGTATTCGTTGCAAATCGGTGTCTCAAGTCATGCAATCGAGGGCCGTGACAGTCGGTCGCGTTGCGCAATCCGATTTGCCGAGACAATGCGTAGAAAGCGCGATGGATCTGGCCATTGTCCAACCGATTGCCCCAACTGGAGACAAACAAGTAGGTAGAAACAGGCCGTCCTGCCCAATGGCGTTCGCGTCTGGCGATATAATCTGCCAGCACCTTGCAGGTTGAGGCATGCACGGGCACCAAGCGGGTTTTACCGAACTTAGCGTTGCGGATCGTCAACACCCCGGCTTCAAGGTCGATATCTTGAAGTTCGAGATTGCGGGCTTCATTGAGACGCAGACCTGAAACACTTAACAGTCCGAACAGGCAATAATAGACCCAGGGCAGTAAAGCACCGTTTTTGTAACGATGCGGCATTTTTAGCGCAGCCTGCAGTAAGTTGGTAATCTCTTGATTTGAGTAGAGATAGGGTCGAGCTCGCTTTGGCTTGAACGGTAACAAACCGGGCAGTGGAATCTCCGTGCGAGGATCGCTCGAACTACGATAACGGGCAAATCCACGCACGCAGCTTAATCGTTGAGCCCAATAGATGGGTTGAGCCTTCACAGCTTGTTGCGCCCAGGCAAGCGCTAACGCCTGGGTGATATAGGTCGCGTGCTGTTGCTCCATAAAGGTGACAAAATCGAGCAAAGCTTTACCCGCTTCCCGCAATTGGAAACCCAGATTACGCCGCAGAGTCAGGTACTCGGCAACGGCTTGCCGAAGCGTGTTCATAGTGCACCTCCCGGCCAGGGTAGAGCCAGCGTACGCAACGCCTCAAGATCAACCTTGGTATAAATCATCGTGGTCTGGGGATGGCGATGACCCAACACGTCGCCAATCTCGCCTAGCGAGGCGCCCTGCCGCAGCATCTCGGTGGCCAAGCCATGACGAAACTGATGCGTTCCATAAGTGGGCGCTTTGATTCCGGCGCGCTTAAGCGCATGACGAACGATAGAACCAATCGCACCGGCACCCCGGAACCCGCGGATGGGCGCCTTGGCGCGCAAAAAAACACGCCGGCTACCACTCACCGGTCGTCCATCTCGCAGATAGGCAGCGATCGCTTTACCTACCGCAAAGGGTAAGGGAAATTCATGGCGCAGACCGCTCTTGGTCCGCACGCTGAAGGTACCGGTGTTCCAGTCGATTGCATCGAGTTCAAGAAGCGCCACTTCGCTTGACCGTAATCCCAGTCGAGCCAGTAACAGCAAAATGGCATAGTCGCGACGTCCTACCGCCGTATGCTGATCAATGCCTTCCAATAACTGCTTGACTTGGTCTGGCGAAATAGCACGAGGAATCGATGGCATCGACCAATTAGGTATAACCGGAACCGCGGCCGCCAAATCCAACGACATCTCACCGCGATAGTGGGCGTACTTCAGGAAGGAGCGCAAGGCACTGGTCATGAGCTTGGCTCGTTTCCTGTGCAACCGCTGTGCTTGGTGCTGAACAAAGCTCACGACATCGCGGGCAGACAGGTCTGAGAGTGTAACCGGTCCGTCGCCGAAGCAATCCTTAAGAAAATGGCTGATGAACGGCACGTAGTTGACAATCGTTGCTTCAGCCAGGGCACGCGCCTCGCGCAGGTATTGCTCGTAGGCCTGCGCACAGTGCTCCGCCGGCGTGAGTCGAGGCTCCGACACTTTTTCTGTGGGAATCAGACCCTCACCACGCAAAAAGCCAATGAGATGACTGAGTGCCGCAGCATCACCCCGACATGGCTGCACCTGCCGGGCGCGGTCCCGTAAATACAGCCTTGGATGATCGGAGGAAATACAATGTAGCTCAATGCCCTTTAGTTTAAGCCATTGACTAAAGTCCGCGGCTAGATGAACCTGCCGATGAATTGTATACAGCGCATAGCCCTGAGCGCTAATGAAATCCGCAAATGAGCCAATATGAGCCGCAAGAGGGCCCAAGGGAATTTGCGATAAAACGACTTGGTTATTGATACGATATTTCATGGTGAACTCCTCCCCTACACGAGGCTGATGAAAGGAGCTCAAACTATATCGATAAAATGAGGTGTGTTTGCAGGGAATACACGATCGGCGAGGCCTTACAAGAGATAGTCAGGAAGGGTAGATAGTGGCGAAAGGTATGTGCCGACGCTCGCTTGGAAATGCGGCAGTTGTGCACTGCTAACTTAACCAATAATGAGAAATCCCCCCGACTTTGCCCGGGGGATATTTACTTGCAGTTTTGTAAAACCATGGATCAAGTTGGTCGCGCCACTGAACTTTTTCGACCGTTTCTAATGGGCGTTGTCATGATACCATTTCGGCATCATGACAATACTGTTTGGATTTAGACCTTGATTTTTAAAAGTATCAATCGTCATTTTTATGGTCGATTTTTGCAAATCAACTACCGTAATAGAACCATCGCTCATATTGGGTAAATTTAAAAGATTATTTTGCACAAAGGCATATCGCTCATCAGGAGAAAAGACAACGTGATGCGAGCCCTCCGCAGTTGCAATCGATTTTTCAAGTACCGGTTTAGCTGGGTTTTTAATATTAAAAATATTTAAATAACCTGGACTTGCGGTAGTAATATACATTTTGTCAAGTTTATGGTTAAAGTAAATTTCTAAAGGGACTCCTTGTTTTAAAGGGTTAAAATCAAAAATTTGTGAAAAGCTAAAGTTTTGACTCATGCTATTCCAAACGCCTGTCCACAAGGTATTGCCAAACATGGTATTGATATAAAGCCGTGCTGGATTTGATTTAGGTAAAAATACCGCCTCAACAGGGGCTGAACCTGAAGGTGATGCTTTTTCCGATATTTTATGTGTAGAGAGTATTTCACCACTGCGGGCTTTAATAATTGTTACTGTTTCATCTGCATCGCTGAAATCAGTCGGGTGTACCGTGTTAGCAATTACAATTCGATTAATTTCATCGTTTATTCCAATACCATGCGGATGGCTAATAAATTTTTTGCTTGTCGCCGTTTTGGCGGCGGCAATGACTTTAATCTGTTTATCTGTTTGTGCATCACCCATAATGACATTGCTAGAACCCATACAGGTGACATACCATCTTTTTTTATCGCCTGAAAAGACCAAGTCTTCCGCTACCTGACACTCAGGAACAGAAATGGTCTTAAGCTCATAAGGTTGTTTTGTCATATCTATTACTTGCAAGGGGTTACTGCCTAAGGATGCGACATAGGCCTTAGTTACATCTTTATTATAAAAAACATGATGCACCACTAAATCTGTGGGTAATGGAATATCCGTTACAATTTTTCCAAAATTCTCAGAGTTGAAATCAAGATCAATAATCGCCAATCCCTCCCGCTTTAGCGTTTGATCGGGTTTACTTTGATAATTTACTAACGCTAAAATTTCAGCTTGTGCCAGTACTGGATAAAGTAAGGTTAAAATAATAAGTGACTTTTTTAAACTGTACGTTATTTTCATAATATTTTTAAAATAGAGGGGATGTTGAGTTAATAATTTATTATTAACAGGCTAAATATCTACCCAACAGCGTAACTCGTGGGGTGCGAGGGGGAATTTAGTCTGCATAACTTTGATAATAGTTGTCGTCTATTTAAGTAAGCAAGCCACCTAAAATTGACTGATTAATCATTTTTCATCTGCCGACCAATAATACGCATGGTGCCAATAAAAAAATGTAATGAACGACGAACATCAGGGTCGTTTAGGGAACTGATTAATTGAAACAAACCGGGTGGCTTTTCTAATGCTTCCGTTTGCGCGTTTGCCATACGCACGGCATTACCGGCTGTCCAACCCAAGGCTAAAATTTCTTCGCCTACTTTAGTGGTTTTTTCAAGTGCCGCTTCATCAAGAAATTCGATATTGTCCGATATGATTGACAATAAATCGATGATGTTATTGAAGCGTCCGGCTTGTACTAACGGGGTGGCTTTATCGATTAGATTCTTAATGCCATCGATGGTTGCCGGGTCATTAAGAACCGTAGCTGACATAAGTTTTTCTACATTTGTATTTAACTGTATTTCTTCAGACATAAGTAATTCCTCTGTAATCAAACTATTCCACGCGCAACAGCCCAATAAATGCCGCGATTAAACGTTTTACGCATTAAGCCCCCGAGCTTGGTAGGTGGGGCGACCTGTACATCATGTTTATAGTCGTACCACAGCGGCATGCCGGCTTCCAATCCCATTTGAGCGATGGCCTGTACTTTGCCATCATAGATAGCAGAGGTGTAACCGCGACGAATTTCCGAAGCGATATTCTCCACGATGACAGGTGACTGGTTGTGACAAGTGCCACCGGCTTTACTAACCGGCAAATCGACGGTATCTCCCATCACATAGACATTATCGGTACCGTACATTTTCAAGGTTTCAAAGTCGGTAGGTAACCAACCTTCATTATTTTGTGCTTGCGACTTGCCCGAATTAATGACGGCATCTACCGCGCGAATAGGCGGCGTAGCCATTAAAATATCGAATTCTTGAGATTTACCTTCTTCCGAATAAGCAATTTTTGCTTCGGGATCAACCTTATCTAAAGTAAAACCGCGTTGATATTTAATATTTTTACTATCGAAAATGGTAGGCAATACATCGCAGGTTGGTTTCTGTAAAAATAAACAATTACGCAATAATTGAGAGATGGTTGGATAGCTGTAAATAATCTCTACCCGGTCCCGTACGCCGCGTTTAAGCAAATATTCATCAAGCATTAACGTGGTTTCGATAGGGGCAATGCCGCATTGATGAGGCACATTAGGTGTTTTAGGGAAATTAACCGTAATAAATATACGGCCCTCCTGGATGGTGCGTAATTTTTGCGCGAGTTGTTGCGCCGCTTTAGTTTGGTAAAAATGATCTCCCGCCTCTTTTAGGCCTTCAATGCGTTCCGGTGCCGGAATACAGCCGGTAGAAATAACCAGATACTCATAATCGTAGCGCTTGCCGCTTTCGCAGAGGACACGATTTTGCTCAAATTCGAAACTTTCAACGCCATCGACATGAAAAATAATTTCCGGGCGTAATAACGAACGTTGTTTACGCACCAGTTCATGCGGATGAAAAGCATTGAAAGCCGCATACATATTGGCCGGCTTGTAAATATGGTTAGGGGAATTTGAGAGCATCATGATCTCAATTTCACCTTTTAGGATTTCCGGGTAAAATTTAGCGACTAAATTATTGGCGGTCATCGTGCCGCCAATCCCACCACCGACGACGATAATGCGTTTTGTCGAACTTGTCATAATGACTCCTTTACTTGATTATTCAGTGAAGGGGCAACGTGTTAGGCGCATCAATAATGAACATCGTGCGCCATGTACAAGAAGACCCGTTTTTTTAGTCAGTCGACGCGTTTGAGCGCACCGGAAGGGCATTGATTGATAACTTTAACGACTTCAGCATCAGTCGCTTTGTCCGGTTCGATCACAAATTGCCCATCGACCACTTTGAAAACTTCAGGCAGTGATTTGACACAGTTGCCGGAATGAGAACATTTTTGTTTATCCCATTGTATTTTCATGGTGTTTAAGCTCAGTTATGTTCAGCTGTTGTCGGATTAATCATGGTTTTTACTTCGGCAATCGAATTGGCCGGAAACTCACCGCGTTCCGCATGTGTTTTAATGCTTTGTTTATCGGGGGCAATGTAGATGCAATAGATTTTGTCGTCTGTCACATAACTGTCCACCCACTGAATTTGCGGCCCCATGTCGTTCAGAATGCAGCAGGACTTTTGTGAAATTTGTTGCAGCTCTGCTGCGGTTAATTGGCCTGCATTAGGGATTTCTCGTTCAATAATATATTTAGGCATATTGTCTCCTATGCTGCTAGACGACCAGTCGTTTTTGGTTGATTGTTAAAAAAAACGATAGAAGCCATCATGGCGATATCGTTTAAAAGGTTGTTAGTTGAATCCGCGCTGTCTTTTTAAATGATTAAGTCTTAAGTTTGTGGTGGAATTTTCACGGCTAATTCGGCCGCTTTACAGGCTGCAATGCCGCCATATTAATATTCCTAGCCCATTTGTTGCATCACAGCCGCCGCCATGGCAGAACGCCCCGAACTGGCGCAAAGTAGTAGCCATTTTTTATCGCGATCCATTAGTTCTTCACGACGACCCGCGTATTGGCGGTCTGCCGCCGCTTCCAGTATTCCACGCGGAATATTTAACGCGCCCTCAATAGTGCCTGTCATAAATTCGGCAGGTTCACGCACATCCAGTAACTGATAGCCTTCATCCAATAGCGTTTTAACATTTAATACCTCTATTTCGTGTATTTGTGATTTTGCTTATTTAACAAAATCCATTAAGGTTTTTTCTTCGCTCATATCAAATTTCCATGGCTAATAGTTGACCGGTCGTCTTTTTGTTGGGCAAAAAAAAGATCCAGACAACCGGCAGTTGTGTCGACTTGCACGGTTCCTAATCTAAAATCGACTAGGCAACAAAATAATCATTCAATAACGTATCGTAAAACTCTTGTAAAGGTTGCACGGACCGTTCGATTTTCATTCGTAACAACGCGCCTTGCCAGTTATTTATCAATAAGTTAGCCATGGTATCGGCACTCCTATCATTACGTACCGTGCCTTCCTTTTGTGCTTGCAGTAACGCCTTGTATTGCAACACTTTGTAGCGTTCAACAGCAGATTTTAGTGCCTGATTGCACAGTTCACTGGTATCGCCAATTTCACCCATCAGATTACCCAATAAACATCCGCCTTTGTATCCATTCTTTTCCACTGCAACAATAAGCTCCGCATAGTAGTTTTTTAAAGCAGAGAGCGGGTCAATTTGTGAGTGTTGTAGGTGCCTCGTTAATAGCTGTATAAAGGGTTCGATATAGTGGTTGATGCTTTCAGCAGCAAACTCTTCCTTGCTACCAAAGTAGTTATAAAATGAGCCCTTGGGTACCTGTACGGCATTTACAAGTTCGTTAATACCGGTTGCATGATAGCCCTGGTTCATCAGCAGATAAACACCCTGATCTAGTAATTTTGTGCGTTTGGATAGCTTACTGTTCATAGTGGATACAAAATATACGACCGGTCGTATTTTGTCAATAAATTTTTGCCCATAAGGTGAAGTCGCAGAGGAAATTCAGTGCTGCTTAATGGTAAATAAAGAATGCTGTTTTTGACCTTATTGCGCATGGCTTCGACATTGTTGCGCAAACTGCGCTCCGTCCGCTTAACTTGGCGTTGAATGTCAGCTTGGGGTCGCCATGTGACTATCTTTTCTTCAGATTCATCGCCGGAAAGCTGTCATTGAATTCCGATTCCTTAAAGCGGCCATTCGCCAGCGAGTTCAACCGACCCATTTTTGACACTAGCGTTTCTCCAAAGCAGCCAGTCGGTCAAATCCAGATTTTGAAATTGGAGGACTGCAAAGCAGTCGTTGGCGACTTCAACCAATCGGCCAACAAGAGTCATTGAATGCACTCAAATCCTAAGGATTTGAGTGGCTGATATTATATGCTGTGAAGTCATTCATATTTTGATCCTCACCGCACTTAATCAGCATTACAGGATTTATTCACCTTACCCCAGTCTACAATTTCCTTTTGTTTGATCGAGAATAGCCAGTTGTTTCCTGCATAACCTAAACTGTGGAGCCAATAAATTTGCTGCTACTGTTGAGGTATCATGAAATCATCGCGTCTATTTACGCTACTGCCCGTCAGTCTATTGCTCGCTGTAAACCTTCCTCTTTGCCATGCGGCCGAACTCAGTCGTGAACAAGTCATCGAGATAATTTCCAGCGCCGATAATCAACCGCCCAAACTGACCAACAAAGATCTGTCCGGACTGGATTTATCAGGGGTTGACTTTAAAGGCGCAGATTTGTTTTCCGCCAACCTGGACGATTGCAATCTCGATAACGCCAATCTGCATGGCGCCAATCTAAATCGGGCGCAACTGCGTAATGCCAAGTTAAGAAAAGCCGATTTATCAGGTGCGAGTTTGTATGCCGTGGTGCTCGAAAATGCAGACTTGTCAGAAGCGAATCTTGCCAACAGCCGTATTATCGGGTTGCTGAATGGTGTCAATCTGAGCAATGCCCGCCTCAACAATGCCGATCTCGGAGCGGATATGACTAATCAAGGTATGGCCCCGGCAAGAGTGGAAATGAACAACGCCTTATTGAATGGAGCGGATCTGAGCGGTGTTAATTTTACTCATGCCATCCTATCGTACGCGAAACTGCAAAATGCCAATCTGCATAAAGCACGTTTGCAGTGGGCGGATTTGTCCGGGGCCAATATGAGTGGCTCTGAGGTCTCTGAAGCTGATTTTCGCCATGCCAATCTGGACGGTATCAATTTAAACAACGTCAAAGGACTCGCCTCTGCGCTGGGTTTGCAAAAAGAAAATCAAGGCTTCAACACGTTCTTGGAGTAAGTCAAGAACCTTGTCAGACGTAGAACGTGCTGACCAAAGCAAATGAAATTTATGAGTTATTGAGTCTCAACCCTAAGGCGGGTCATCCGGCTTAAAGAGTCAAGTGGTGAAGTAGTTTTCGATAAGGATAGATGTAGCGGCCTGCAAACATAATCCATAAGGCCTGCAATCATCCGCATTTTCGGCCCGAATTATTTGCGAATATCCGACCCCTGCGGCCCGAATTAAATGAGAATGAGCCCACATTATTTGCAAACAGCCTGCAAACATCGCTCAGGACCCACATTATTTGCAAACAAGAAATCAGAGCGGAATCCCAATGGCCAGAAGATTATTTTGCAGTTCCTGTGTCCGAGCAGGAGTCAGGTTGCCATTCAAGAATGAGCGTATTTCAGCGGGTTTGGTATCGAGTAATTCTGCCAAGGTTTTGGCAGTATAGCCATGCCGGGTTAGCCGTGGTTCTAGGGCATTGATGTCTTTTGCCAGGATGGCGTCAATGATTTCAGTTTCCACCGGTTTTTGTCCTATGTGGTAGCCTTCATCAAAGGCTAATCCCAGATGCTGTTCTATTTGCAGCGGCGTCGTCAACCTTTCTGCCAATTGGGCCAAGGCATCATCGGTTATTACGTCCGCCCTTTTTCCGCCTTTTTTCAAGCATTTGTCCAATAGCCAATTGATGTACTCCGTTTTTTGCCCCTGGATGCCTTCAAGGTTGAAAACCGTCGTTCTTGAACCAATTTCTTCCATCGCTGGCCGACGCAAGTCATTCTTTAATTTAGGATGTCCTGCCAAGATGATTGAGAGAATGCCATCACCATCTTGCACCACTTCTATCAGGCGTTTAAGGCCAATCAGGGTCTTGTTGTGGAGATCGTGGGCTTCATCCACAAATAGGGCAATCGGTTTTTGCCGCTTTTTAATCAACGCTTGCAGCATACGTTCACGCCTTTCGGGTTGCGTGGGAATTTTAAAATCCTTTTCTGTGACCAGATCGTAAAATAAGGCCAATATCAGGGTGCCAAGATTGACTTGTCCTTTCTCAACCGAGAGTGACTTAGAAACCAGAACCTCTTTTTCTTTGTTCAATTCCTGCTGAATCGCTTTTAATGTGGTCGTTTTGCCGCAACCGACAATACCGGATAAGGCGACCATCTGGCCTTGCTTGATCGCAACCTTGAGTTCTTTAACAATTTGCTGATGGTGTTCCGTTTCAAAATAACCGGCACCTTTAAAATCCCGAATGAAACTGTAATAATTCATGACGTCACTTAACATGTTGCTTTCCTTTTAATGGCGAATTAAAAAAAGCGTGTATTTGTTCGAAAATAAGGCGCTTGTTGAGGGTTTCGGCGACGACTTGATTGATCAAGTCTCGTTGTTCCTGGTTCAGTTTTGCCAAGGGCAACCCGAGCTCAGAGGCAATCGCCTGTTTTGCGGCCACCCGGTCAGGAAAGGTGAATTCAATAAAGGGGTCAGGGTCAACAAACGCTGTTTTAGGGGGTTCCTGAACCAGCACCAAAGCAGCTAATGATCCATCGTTAGGGTTGTTTTCCAGTGCAGCCCGAGGCAGTTTAATTTCACCCGCCAACACCGCTATCCGCTCAGCCCGTTTTTGCTGTTTGGTTTTTTTGAATGACCGGTAACGTCCTAAGGGAATCGGGCCGTTGACAGAATGGTAAGGCCCATAACGCTTGTCCCCGAATTCAACGTACAATTCGCTGTCAAACAGGCCCCACCAGAGCACGACGGTTTCCTCGGCCAGGTCTGGATCGACTTGATAGGAAATACCATCAATACTGACACGGGCATCCAACCCAACCTTACAGCGTTCCGGTTCACGGGCAAACGTACAAAACCGATCCCAGGAACACATTTCACGGATGCCGGTGGCAGGCAGGTTGAGTTGCCAGTCTTCCGTTCGGGAATGGGCTTCAGACCGATGATCCATGTTGTTGTAGCGGATCAGGTAATTAAACAACCATTGGTTGGCTTCCACTTCATTTTGAGGCTCGTGGAAATGATAGAGGGTTTCATGCATTTCTTTGACGGTGCGGAACGGCCTTTCGACTTTGCCTTTGGCTCGGGCGGTCACCCGGGTACCGTCGCTGCCTTTCGGCATATGGATGATAACCTCAACCCCCAAGTAATCCATGACTTGCAGGAAAATACGGCTTCTGGCAATCGGGCCAGCATCACAATAGAGCTTGGACGGAATCCCCTGGAGGACGAATTGCGCATCTTTTTTCGGTAACATCGCCGTAAACATGAACCGCAATGCCGCTTCCACATCTTCGCCATAGACGCAGTGATATTCTTGATAGGCTACCCCGCTTCGGTCATCAACTACGCTGTAAATCATTAGTGTGGGCGCTCCCCGGTCTTTATCCAGCCAAAGCGGTTCTTTGACGTGTTTAAGGTCTGAGGGGCTGAGGTCGAAATGCCAACAGTCATTGCTGTGCTCAGCCTGAAACCGGACTGCTGGTGGTTGCCGAACCAAGTAATTACGGTCATAACCCCATAATTTCAGATAATGGTTAACGGTAGTTTTCTTAAGTTGTCCAGAATCGGCTTTGAAAAAGCCACTTGGCGTGTCAAGACCAAAGTCCTGGAGTAGACGAATGCATTCGGAGGTAGAGAGATGACGGCTTTTTTTGTTGGAAGTTCTGATTTTCATGGCGGCGATGATTTCACAGTACATTTCCATTTCGTCTGCCGGTAATATCCTCGGCTTCCCACAGTCAGAGCGTCGTAACGGTTTAGGCCGGTTATGTGCATTCAGGGCACGGTATAAAGTGGATTCTGATAGGCCATACAAATTTGCTGTTTCCTGCATGATGGAGCGGCGCTCCTTGCTTCGGGAGGGAAGGCTGCTGAGACGGTGGCGTAAACTAATCAGCGCTTCTGGGAAAATGCGTTTGCCGCTCATTGCCTTTCACTAGGCGTATTCAGCATTGGTTTTATAAGATCCAAGGGCGACCCCACGATGGCGCAGATAGGTATATAAGGTACTTTTGGCGATACCCAGCTTTTCTGAGATTTCATTTACTGTTAGCCGTCCTTCCTTATACAGGGTTTCTGCTGCACAGGCGGTGGCTTCTGCTTTTTGTGGTATGCCTTTGGGTCTGCCTCCGTTTCTCCCCCTGGCCCTGGCTGCGGACAAGCCGGCTTGGGTTCTTTCCCGGATAAGGTCACGCTCAAATTCGGCTAATGAGGCGAATAGGTTAAAGCTTAACCGGCCTTGGGCCGTGGTGGTGTCAATGGGATCGTGCAGGCTTTGCAGGCCGATCTTTTTTTCCATTAAGTCATTGACCAGGCTAATCAGGTGATTAAGCGAACGCCCCAATCGGTCTAGCTTCCAGATTACCAGCACATCACCCGAGCGGAGGTTATGGATCATCTCATTCAGTGCCGGACGTTCCGACCGTGCGCCACTGGCAAGGTCCTGATAAATCTTCTCACAACCGGCTTTCGTCAAGGCATCGATCTGGAGTGCCAGGTTCTGGTCTTTGGTGCTTACCCGTGCATAGCCAATTTTCATGAAGGCCGATCCCCAGAAATTGTATGATTATTTCGTCTCTGCGAAGAACTTTAAACCTTGTTTTATAAAACCACAATACCGAACCATAAAATCAAGGACTTGAAGGTAAACATGGCGAACTTGCTTGGGTTCGATAAAACGCTCGTTTTATCGAACCCAAGAATAAAGAAAGTAAACGGCAAAATTACCTGTTTGAAGTCTTGATTGATTTGCGTGATTAGCTAGACTAGACTAGGTGTTTTTATGGGGAATGTAATGCAAACTGTAAATATGTTACAAGCCAAGTCCTCGCTGTCCCGCTTAGTAGAGGCCATTGAGCAAGGGCAAGAGCGTGAAATCGTGATTGCCAGAAATGGCCGTCCAGCGGCTAAGCTTGTTCCGATCGATACTGCACCACCCGGGCAGCGGATTGGTGTAGCAAAAGGCTTGTTCGTGGTGCCGGACAGCATTGATACACATAACGACGAAGTGGCTCAGTTGTTCATGGGCGAGGTGCCGTCTTGAATCTGCTGCTGGATACTCACGTTGCATTATGGGCTATCACGGACAACCCAAAACTGCCACAAAAGGCACGTGATTTGATTTCATCACCCAAAACGAACGTTTGGGTCAGCGCGGCGAATGTCTGGGAAATTGCAATCAAGCATTCGTTAGGACGAGGCGACATGCCGGTTTCTGGCCGAGACGCGATGCGCTATTTTCAGGAGTCGGGTTATCGCTTCCTCGCCGTTGAGGCGGAACATGCGATAGCGGTCGAAGAACTGCCTTTACATCACCAAGACCCGTTCGACCGCATACTTGTGGCTCAAGCACTCGTAGAGCCGATGCGTTTAATGACCCACGATCCCTTGGTAGCGCTCTATAACGACACAATTATCAAGATTTAAACTTGAATTGATTTTAGTATGCAACTTTATTACGCACCCACAATTGTCCGGCTGTTTGTGCAAAAGGGGAATACTGATAATAAACGTACTTCTGGTGTGCTGAACAGAAATTTCGACCCATTCCGGCTTTTATATTTGATACCGCCGTCTGGCCAAATAGCTCATGACCGCTTTTATTGGAATAGCCCCTATTTCTTGTTTGCAATTAATGTGGGTCCTGATTGATGTTTGCAGGCTGTTTGCAAATAATGTGGGCTCATTCTCATTTAATTCGGGCCGCAGGGGTCGGATATTCGCAAATAATTCGGGCCGAAAATGCGGATGTTTGCAGGCCTTATGGATTATGTTTGCAGGCCGCTACAGATAGAGGTCGGCTTGGTTGCATAAGTATCTACACATCTTTTCCTAAAAATTGCTGAGCGGTTGCTTTCAAACTATCCAGTTCTTCTTGAGAGTAGGCCTCCATGATTTCAAGCATGGAGAGGAAGACCCACAGCCCCGACAATAGTGCTGGATTCGTAAACTCCTTTTTGTGGCGCATTTGCCTGCCGCTGAGCTTGATCAGAAATAGCCTTAATTCAGCCGCTTCCTTGCTTTTGTCGGCGGCTATGGCCCAAACCGTAACACAGGCCATGCTAGCCACCAAGAGGCGTTTGGCAATGGCCATGGCTGATTCCTGTTGCCACGATTCGAGGTGGTGACCTGCCGACTTGACCAATTTGAAGAAACACTCGATTTGCCAGCGCCAGTAGTACCATAGCGCAATAGTCGAAGCATCGACATCTTTTACATTGGTCAATAGCAGCCATTCCGCCAACACATCACCTTAGTCGGACAAGACGCGACTGACCACCAGCCTTGCCGCTACAGGAATGCCAGGCACAGCCGGCTTTTTGCTTTTCTTCTGACTCGGTTTGGCGGGACGGGTTAGCGTCACATCGGTTTCTGCCACCCACTGCCAATAAGTCTGACCCTGATAACGGACTTCCCGAGTCTTGCTGAACGCCAGCTCTTGCGCCACGGCTTTACAAGCCATGGGCTTAGCCTGGTAGTCCACTTTGGGATTATCCTTGACGCGTACCAGCCAGTGGCTACCCGTCGCTTCCCAGCGGCGGAGATGGCCGATGGAATCGCCTTCTCGATCAATCAGGTGGACTAATGGCTTGGCAAAACCTTGTCCGCCCAAAAACTGAATGCAGTCGCTGACTTCATCCAAATGATTTTGGACGATGGCTTGAGGGTTGGCTTCCTGATAGGTCGCGAAACTCCCTTCGCTGCTAACCAGTCGCTGCGCTACCGGCGCCAAGGGCTGTCCCGTTTGGTCGCTAATAATGAGGCTGGTTTGCAGATCGTAGCCGATGTCGGTGTCATGGGTGATCGCGTAAGTGTCCGGTTTGTTGGCATGTTTGTAACTCAATCGGGACCAGTCATGGACGCATAAAGCGAAGTTCATGCAATGAGCCAAGATGCCTTGGTGCGCGGCGACCGTGAGCGGTTCTTGGAGCTTCGATAGACTGACCGATTCGTTTTGGTAGAAGCGCCACGCCGCTTGAGTGCTGGCAAAGCTGCTGATTTTGTCAGGCAACGCTTTTAATCCAGCACTCAGGCGTTCACTTGAATTCATGTGTTCACTCACCAGGCGCTGGTAGCGGTCGTTTAGGCGTGAGTCCACGCCGGATAGGCTTTTTTAAAATCATGCGGCATCATGCCAAAATTTACGAAAAGTTGTGTAGATACTTATGGCTTGGTTGGCAGGTTCTGTCTTTGTCTCTTAACATTGCATTTACGGCTATCTGATAAAAAACGACCGTTTCGCGAAAGGTAATTAAACACGTATTACTCGATTTCGAATCAGGATTAACGTTAAGAAAAAAAAGGCATATAATCCCAACACAGGCCTCCCTTATTTAAAGTGAGGTTTTTGCCATGAAGGAGAATCACTATGAACAAGAAGATAATTGTTGCGTTACTGGTGTCTCTATTTGCTGCTCCTGGAGTCTACGCCGAAGCCGAACAGCACAAAGGGGCTATCGATAACTGCGTAAAATCCGCACTTGACGGTCATCCTGGGGATGTCATTACGTTGAGAGCTGAAACGGAAGGAGGTAAGCCCCAATACGAATTGGATATTCACGGAAAGGACGGTAAGCATTGGGAAGTCGAATGCGATGCCGTTAGCGGCAAAATAATTGAAACCGAACGAGAAGTCGCTGTCGACGACCCAGAGTTTACCTCTAAAACCAAGGTAAGATTAGATGCCGCAATGAAAACCGCATTGGATAAATATCCCGGCAACATTATGAAAATCGAATATGAAATCGAAGGAGAGGCTGGCGTAGCCTATGAGTTCGACATTAAGTCTGCCGATGGCAAGATGCTCGAAGTAGAAGTCGATGCCATTACCGGCAAGCTTAGCGATCCGGAGCAAGTGATTTATCAAATCGGATTGGATTGATTCCACAGTATCATTTCTAAAAGCCTGTTTCACTAAACACTTGAAACAGGCTTATTGGCCTGATAAAGCCTTTTTCACGTCTCTATAAGTTTTCGCTAAAGCGCGCGGTTTGTTATTGCCAAAATGAAATAAGCGAGATTTCACCCAAATTTTAAGTCAATTAATGCAGAAAAAATGCTACCGAGAAAAAGTTTACAAGACGTTTTTCACCGGACACTGTATCTTGACTACGGGAAATATTCCCATTGCAATGTAAAATTGCCCCTGTTAGATTCATTTACCCAGCAATCTCCCCGTTAAATTTAAGTTGTTTCTTCAAATTTTAGCCGTTTTCCTATGTCGAACAATCAGATTGATTCTTAACGTCTTTCTGTTTTTACCGATCCCAACATTAGCTTATCCCGCGCAACCTTTGGATGAGAAAATTCAAATCCCGAGTCAATCGGCTGCTCCTCTACCCGCCGATCAGCAAAACATAATCAGCGCTTTTGAGGCGCTCAAAAAACTTGACCCCGACCTACGCGTAGTGCTTGGCAATGCCGTCTCCGCTTTGAAAAAAGGTATCGAAGACGGACCACCGTTCATGATTGAGGAACGCCGGGGGCGCATGGAACGTTTGGAAAAATTGCTGAGCGAGCCGAATGCCGAACTTCCGGAGCTATTTCGCCGCACAGTCGAAGCATATCGGGTTGAGCTTGATTTTGCTCATACTATCGACACCTATCGTGCACTGCTGAGAACCCAAAAAGGAGAACGCTTAGTCGACTTTCTCAGTATTGGTCGTTTGGCGCTGTATTATCAAACGCTTGATGGGCGTGAATCGGGACTTTGGCGCAACGATACGCGCCAATGGCAACGCCTTTCCGGAGAGGGCAATGAAGCGATCGCCCAAGGCTTGCGTGCAGCACGTAAGCTGGATCCGCCGCTGTTGATTTCACTCCCGCTGCCGGGGCCAAAAACGCCATGAACCCCGTGCTTTTTATAGTCTGTTGGTTTCTGTGGCTTTTTAGCGGATTTGTTACTCCTTTAGCTCAAGCCGCGTCATCCGAAAACCATGCGGCAAAGCTGCCTGCTAAAATTGAGGCCGGTTTTAACGAAGAACTTGCAAAAAAGGACGCTTTGTTTGCGGCTATTCGCGAAGGTGCTGCGGATCTCAAGCCGCTGTACCATCATCTTTTTTTATCCGGCGATTCGGCAAGTCAACGCGCGCTTATCGAGCGTCTGGCCGACAGTCGTCATATGCCTAGCGCCGCCGAACTGGAACAGTTGTTCGCCAGTCTGCACCAGCAGCTTGATGCTTCAGGGCGCATAGCCTTTGTGCGCGCTCCGGTATATGAGCCCAGCGGGACCGCATCTGAAAAAGAGGTGCTCCGGCTCGGCGGTTTCACGTTCATCGCTGATGGTCGTTATTTGGCGTATTCGCCCGAAATCGACCGCTTAGTCGAATTGCCCCGCCAACCCGGTGGGAACCTGCTTGAAATGGCGCGGGAGTTTACTCAAACTGACTCGTCAGTTATTGCGCCGGTAGCCATCGATCCATCCGGTGGGCAAACACTGCAGTTATTGGTGCAAATACCGAATTTGCGCGAACGCATAGCTCAAGGTGGTATGGTCGGTTATTTGATCCTGGTTTTGGCAGGATTCACTTATGTACTTTGTGGATTCCGTTTCGTGGATTTGAGCCTGACCGGCAAACGTATCAAGCTTCAGCTGCAATCGCCCGAACTGAGACCGGATAACCCACTGGGCCGGATTCTAATGCGATTTGAACAGCAGACGGCAAGTGACGAAGAAGCGTTGTATTTAACCGTTGAAGAAGCATTAAATGATGAGCGGGGTAAGTTGGAGCGCGCCTTGCCGTTCTTGAAACTGGTCGCTGCGATTGCGCCAATGCTGGGTTTGCTCGGCACGGTGACCGGCATGATAGAAACGTTCCAGGCCATTGCTCTTCACGGCTCGGGCGATCCGAAATTGATGTCGGGCGGCATCTCTCAAGCGCTGGTTACTACTGTCCAAGGACTGGTTACAGCGATCCCTATTTTACTGTTGCACAGTCTTTTGGTCGGCAAGTGTCAGAATCTCGGTAATTTGTTGGAGACTCATGCGGCAGCCGCTCTCGCAACACGCCTCGATAAGCGCCATGCGGGAAGCGGCAGTGCCCAGCCTCCAAGAACTTAGCAGGTAAATCAATGAACGGCCATTTTTACGAAACTGTGATTGTTTGGCTTCAGTACGCTGAACAGCACATCGAAGAATTAATCGCGATGGGTGGGCCGGTGATGTGGCCTTTACTGGCCGTTTCATTGCTATTGTGGACCTTGATTTTGGAACGCTACTTTTATTTGCTCCATGTTTTTCCTGTTTACATCAAGGACAGCCTTCCCTCATTGCGCTCCTCTGCGGATAGGATTATCGAGACAGCTCAAATCATTTTTCTGCTGCGGCGTCATCTTCGCTTAATCAAAACACTGTCTGGAATTTTGCCGATGCTGGGCTTGTTAGGAACCGTTACCGGCATCGTCGAAACGTTCGACTTAATTCGCCTATTTGGCAGCGCTGAACCCCGAATCGTCGCACGCGGAGTATCCCAAGCGCTCATCACGACCATGACGGGCCTGGTCTTAGGCTTATTCGGCGTGGCTGTAGGCTATGACCTAAAGCGAAGAGCTAATACAGGCGAACGCCGCTTCAGGAGTCAGATCCGCAGTCATGAATAGAAAAAACCTGTTTAAAAGCCGGAGCGATCTCGGCGAGGATAATTCCGAAACGATCAACATGACACCGCTGATCGATATGGTATTTATTCTATTGATTTTTTTTCTGGTCACGAGTTCGTTTATCCGTGAATCGGCCGTCGCGGTCCAACGCCCGAAAGCGGTCACTGCCATGACTCAGACAAATACCGAACTCATCGTCACAATCAGTATGGACGAACAAATCTGGCTCAACAATACTGCTGTCGATATCCGCTTCCTGCGCGCCCAGATTGAACAGCAGGGGCTTGCGGGACCGAACCGATCGGCAGTTATTTTGGCAGACACCAAGACCAGTACCGGCTTATTGATTAACGTAATGGATCAATTGCGACTGGCCGGTTTAGTCAATATCTCGGTGGCGGCTAGTACACTTACTGATCCTGGATGAAACAGATAAATGCCGATGCTCCCATTTATTCGGGCTTGGTGTTGCTCGGAGCTTTTGCCGCGGCTTTGCTCATCAATCTGGCCTTGCTGTTATTGATTGGCGCGTTAATCAGCCAGCGAGAAGCGGTGCTGGTTTCACAAACAAAACCGCAACCGATCGAATTCATTCGCATTATCCCAAAACCTCCGGAACAAAAGACTGTACTTCAACCAAAGCCAAATAAAGTGGTCGATAGCGCGCCAACACAAAAACCCAAAGACAAGTCTGCCTTGCCAACGCCGGTTAAACAGCTTAAAGCGATAAAGTCAAAACCCCTTGCCAAAAAAGTCAAAAAGAATAATCCGATTTCGACACCGGTAACAGCTCCGAATATAGCAATCCCCAAACAAGGGACTGGACCTGAATTTGCCTCTATACCTGGAACCAACGTGCGTTTGACAACGCCACCCGCGTTGGGAAATGGCAACAAAACAACCGAAGCGAAAGTTGCGCACGGTGACGGTGCCGGAGCACAAAGTGGCGGTTCAGGAATTCAGGGCTTGACGGTACTGTCGCGCGTGGAGCCCCGTTACCCGCGAATTGCGCTCGAACGCAGACTCGAAGGTTGGGTTCGTCTCGAAATAGTGGTGACAACGGAAGGTACGGTCCGCGAAGCCAAAGTGATTGAGGCAAAACCAAAACTGACTTTCGACCAGGCTGCCCTTGAAGCTATCCGGCGTTGGCGTTTCAAACCCACATATAAGAACGGTCAGGCTGTTGAACAACGTGCTGTTCAAAGGATAAGTTTTAAGCTCAGCAAGCAACGCTGAAGGGAAAGTTTATTTGGGGTTATTTAGTCGGGTTATTACCTAAAATCACATGAATAAGTGGGTTAAATGAGCGCAAAATTCAAACTAATAGTAGGCTTTGTTTTACTTGAGATCATCGATATTTTTCCGTTCCCTACTACGACGCTGGTGGCGCTCTATATCGTTATGAAAAAACCACTCTGGTTTAAACATCTCGTCATGGAGCTCTACCAGCTGGATAAAGACACAAAAATGAAGTGAGGTTAGAGCCGCATAACCAGAACCTAATCAGTCAAAAGTTACCGCTGATTGACCGGAAAACCTTTCTGTGTCACCTGTGGTCTTAAACTAATCCAGCTGAGGAAAAATAACTGCTGGTTTAAAAAACGCATTAGCACGGGAGATCGACTGACTGCCGATGGCTTTCTGTTTTACAGCAGCCCTACGAAATAATTCTTGAATGTAGCAAAGTAGCCGATCGGGTGAGGTCGCCAACGTCTGCTTTGTAGCTCTCCAGTACACAGAATCTGAATTTGGCTGACTGAACGGTTTGGAGAAACGCGACCAGCAGTTTTGGGTCGCCTCCTGTTTGCCAGTTTGCGACATTTAAATAGTTGAGCGTGTGGCGGCAGTAACTGTCATTAAAATCCTATTGGAATTCATAATTCCACTTCCACGCTATTTTTTCTTGCGTGGATCTTCGGTTGGATTCGTATAAGTAATACCCCATGGTCCGGTAGCGATTAGTTCGACGATTGTTTCCTCATCGGTGGTCCACACATAATGAATGTGTCCGCCTGGTAACACAAAGCTTGAACCTACGTTAAGCATCTCACCCTTTTTTGTGTCAAATGTTTCACCCATGCCATTGCCTAGTTTGCCACGCAGAACTGTAATTACTTCTGTAAACGGGTGTATGTGTGGTGGGATTGGATAATTAGATGGAAATTTCAGCAAAGCGATAAAAACCCCTGCATTCTTTGGGTCACCCACTAGAATGACGCTTTGGGCACCTTGAGGGAGTAACAGCTCGTCATTCCACTTAACCGTATCTGGGTTAAACGATTCCATGGTAACAGCGCTCATGCGATCAATCTTATCCTGAGCTAATGCGGTATCTACAAAAAAAAGCATTAAAGCCATCAAATAAATTCTCATTGAGCACCTCTTTATTTTTTGTTTTGGTAGACAGAAACTATACCATCTAGCCCCTTTAAGAGGTGTTGCATTTATTAGATGAATTCAAGATTGAAGAAACAGGATTATTTGACATTAGACAAATGCTAATGGAAGGATCAAATGGCCGTAAATTATTTTATAGAGATAACCGGAAATATAAAAATAAAAATGTCTAATCAGGCAAGTATAGTATGCATCGTTTGTTTTTTAAGCTGTTGATTTTAATTTAACTATAATCAGATGTTATTAGGTAACTGTTTTTATGCGCATTGGGATGTTATCCAGTTTAGATAAATTACCGCTATATGTTTTTTTATCAATTAAGTTTGAAAATACCGTATAGTATAAAGACCCAGATAATAACTTGTTGGACAAACCCGGCCCGGGTGATTTAGCGTGGGGTGGATGCTTTATATAAGAAAATAGCTTTTTGTCGTTTTGAAGGTGTCGCGACTCGTAGTTAGCGGCGACAGCTTTTCAAGCCTTAAACCGTTGCTAATATCGCAACAGGAACCTAAAGAACCGGCTTTTGGACGCATTATAGTCTGATTTCGGGCTGAGCGACGTCCTCGGCAGCCGAATGCCGATGCGGAACTCTTCGAAGAACGCGCGAGTCGGCTACATAACCGAAGCAACCTGTGGAATAGTGGCTGATCGGCTTAACGGGAGAGTGGAGATCTTCGGTATCCTCGTTTTGACAATACGCATGTCGCCGCCGCAACACGGGCACTTCAGAGCCGGACGTTTTTTCAGCCAGGCCAAGGCCTGATTCGGATTGACGCCGAGTAGTAGTTGCAACAGGCTAATCAAGCCTTTGCTGTTGGGATGCAAGAAACCGAAGTTGCGCGTCCGTCGAAATCCTTTCGGTAAAATATGACGCAGCATCAGCCATAAAAACTCAGTGCCCGGCACGGTTCGGGTTTGTGTGCGTTGGGTCTTGCTGTCTTGGTAACGGAAGGTCACCTGGCCGTCTTGACAGGCGATGATGTCCTTTTCCTGGATGACGCCTTTATAAAGATAACGCCCCAAATAAACCAGCGCCTTGTCGCCGTTACCGACCGACTTGACGTCGACGACCCAGGTTTCGGGATACCGTTCCGGCAGAACCAAGCCTTCCTGGTTAATCGCATCGAGCAATTTTGCGCGGAACACTTTGGCCCGCGCCTTGTGATTGAACAAATAGCCGGTGCCGCTTTGACGTGAGTGGGGCTTTTTGCTTTGGTCCTTACCGGTCTTGGTTCGCCACAGTCGTCGTTCAGTATCGATGGCGGCAGCCGGCATGACAACGTGCACATGCGGGTGGTAGTCGAGTCGGCGGGAATGGGTGTGCAGCACCGAGATCGCCCCGGCGCGTCCCTTGAGATGGGCGTCGTTTTGAGCAAACGTGTTCAGCGTTTCCCAACTGCAACGCATCATCACGTCGTACAGGGTGCGTTGCTGTTGCCAGGCCAACACTCTGAATTCCTTCGGCAGCGTAAAGGTGATGAGGAAATACTCGGCCGGCACTTGTTTTTTCAGTTGCCGCTCCAACCATTGTTGGCTCTCGTGTTGTTGGCAATGCGGACAGTGGCGATGACCGCAGGAATATGGGATAAAGTTCTGGTGATCGCAGTCCGCGCAGTGGGCTTGCATCAGGGGGCTGTGCGTGGTGCGGCACAGTTTCATGGCGGCCAGTGCCTTCAGGCAATGCTGTTGACTTAAGCATCAGCGATCCTTTTAGACTTATCCTGCTGCCATTTATTGATGGGTTTACGGGATACACGAGGATAGGACTTTCGGGGCTTATTCGGATGATAATACTGAACGCGCGCGATTTCCTCCAGCAGCTCGCGAAATACGTTGCGTGCGATCTCCGGATAAGCTGCAGTAAACACCACGACCTCGCTCGCTAGAGTCCGCACAGCATTTTTAAATTGGGGCGTCGATAAGCGATCGGGGTTCGGGTCGGTGAGCAGAGCAATCAAGGTTCGACTGATCACGCACATGACCAAGACGGCCAACAGTTCTTGTCTTATGCCGTTTTCACTGTGACTGTGGAACGTTTCGATGTCGAGGTGCAATTTTTCATCACGATACTGCTCTTCAATTCGCCAGCGCCGGAAATACAGTTCGACTAGCGAGTCGGCTGAATACTGACAGCTATCGGTAAGATTGGTTAATAAGACCGACAGCTTACCATCCGGGCTTTCCAAACGGACCGCGCGTAGTTTGATGCTTTTGGGGCCCGGTCGTTTCCGTTGAATCCGCGAGGCCGTATCCAACCAGATGACGGCCTCTGAGCGACCGGATTGGACAAAATTCTCGACCGCTTTAAAGGTCGATTGGGCCGGACAGCGGAACACGAAAGCCGAGTTCGGCGTCGTGTCTCGCAAATAGCGAAGCAAGTCATAGCTGGGATAACCGCGGTCAAACAATAAGACCAAAGGCCGATCGGGGAGTTGCGGTAGCAGTTCTTTAACATCCTCGCGTTCGTTGCCTTCCGCCAAGGGACTGATCACTCGAGTGATGGGCAACCGTCGAAAGACATCGAATGCAGTCGAGACCAGGCATTGCGGATAGTGGCCTTTGCCGGGAAAGGTCAAGCCGCTGTTGGGATCGAAGGCTTGGCGAAGTTCAGGCGAGGCCGGCAAGTGATATTTGGAACCGTCAAAAGCCACCGCCGTCATGCCATGCCACGTATATTCCGGCGCGTCCGGCCAAAGCGAATAAGCTAACTGCACGCTATCGGCTAATAGATTGGCAAAGACGGACCACGTTAATCGGCTCCGGGCTTTCGTCACTGCGCTCCGATGCACGGCTTCAGCTTCAGGCCAACAACCGCTTCGCCGCGCTTGTTTGAAGAATTCGCCGGAGTGGATATCTACGCCAGCGGATTTATCACCGGCGACCAGTGATAACACCAAGGTAATCAGGTTGGGTAGGGAAAGTTTGCGTGTGCGGGTAAAGTGCTCAGCCGATTGCTTTTGATCATCGGCTAAAGTCTGCGGAATTAAACGGCGAAATTGTTCAAGATAAGACGACAGTTGGCATGAATTTTCAAAGCGATGTTTGTGCCATGTTTGCGGTGCTGGTCATTAATGAGTCTCTCTGTGGTGATTTCATGCGCTTATTATAATGAAAACAATGTGTTATGTCTTTAATTTTCTTAAGTCAACAGCATTGGTGCCTTCAGGTGGCTGGGTAAGAGCGAGCCTGCGTACTGTTTCCGCAACTCGGCTTCAAAAGTTTCGATCAGAGACGCGAGGCGGATCATTGGACGGTCCCCCAGGCGATGACAAAACCGTCCATCAAGGCATTGTTGAGTTGGCCGGCGTTGCGGTCAGTACCGTCGGTCAAATGCGTATAACGGGCGGTGGTCAGAATGCTGTGGTGGCCAAGAATTTTTTGGACTTCAAGCAGGTCAACGCCGGCTTCAATCAGATGTGTGGCATAGCTATGCCTTCTATGTCGTTCAAGACATAGCCGTCACTATCTACCCTTCCTGACTATGTCGAGTCACGTTAAGGCCTCAGTAGGCATGCTCGGAATTTAATACACCCGGCGCCTTAAGACCTATCCGAGTACCCGACATAGTTTTCGGCTAAAGACTGTTGAGAAAATTTAGTAATTTATCACCGGGTTGATAACGTTCCAACTTGCCCTGTGGCGGTGTCGTCCTGGCGAGTGCCTGCTCTTTCATCGCAAGTGTTGCCTCCAGATAAATCTGGGTTGTCTCAACGGATTCATGGCCGAGCCACAAAGCAATCACAGAGCGATCAACGCCCGCTTGCAGTAAGTCCATGGCCATGGTGTGCCTCAATCGGTGGACAGTGACACGCTTTTGTCCAAGTGAAGGACACCCATTGCAGGCTGCCATGCGATGCTTGTTCAGCAGGTACTGAACGCCATGGACACTGAGCCGGTTGCCTCTCGCGTTGGGAAACAGCACACCCTCATCACCTCTTTGTGGTTCTCGCAGCCAGGCTTTTAATACGGAGAGTGTTGATCTTGCCAGAGGAATACAGCGTTCCTTTCGGCCCTTACCGATTACCCGCACATGAGCGCCGACTCCCAAGACAAGGTCCTCACGTTTGAGTCCGGTCATCTCGGATAACCGCAAACCCGTCTGTACTGCCGTTAGCATGAACGCATGGTCGCGCCGCCCGGACCAAGTGCTGCAATCGGGCGCGGCGAGTAACGCATCAACTTCCGGACGGCTGAAAAAACTGACCAAGGTTCGTGTGAAG
Source organism: Methylicorpusculum oleiharenae (assembly GCF_009828925.2). Taxonomy (NCBI): domain Bacteria; kingdom Pseudomonadati; phylum Pseudomonadota; class Gammaproteobacteria; order Methylococcales; family Methylococcaceae; genus Methylicorpusculum; species Methylicorpusculum oleiharenae. Next base: position 488,561 of record NZ_WUTY02000002.1, on the reverse strand, counting down.
CGCTTGCTGGGGATGGCAAGCACTCTCTGGATCTGGGCAGCATGAGTAGGCAGTTCGAAGGCGGCGTAACGAAAGAAGGAATGGATTGCCGTGAGCCGTAAATTACGGCTGCGGACGGTTAGGTCTCGCTGCTTTTCCAGTTCATCCAGAAAGGCCACAATCAACGGGGCATCAATCTGCTCGACATTAAGGCGTGACGGCGGTTGATGCAAGCGCTCTTGAGCGAAGATCAGGAATTGACGGAAGGTATCTCGATAAGAGCGGATAGTATGAGGACTCGCCTGGCGCTGCTGCATCAAACGTTGGGTAAAGAAACGCTCCAACAGGGGCGCTAAACTGTTGGCAGTGTTCATGACCGGCCCTCCCAGTGCTGCTCAAGGCGGCTCATCGCCTCCCGCATCAGCTCCGGCGCACTCTCTAAATACCACTGCGTATCGGCAATGTGAACATGGCCGAGGTAGGCCGACAACAAAGGCAGACGGCGCTCGGGATCCTGATCGTGGCGATACCAGTTCACTAGCGTATTCGTTGCAAATCGGTGTCTCAAGTCATGCAATCGAGGGCCGTGACAGTCGGTCGCGTTGCGCAATCCGATTTGCCGAGACAATGCGTAGAAAGCGCGATGGATCTGGCCATTGTCCAACCGATTGCCCCAACTGGAGACAAACAAGTAGGTAGAAACAGGCCGTCCTGCCCAATGGCGTTCGCGTCTGGCGATATAATCTGCCAGCACCTTGCAGGTTGAGGCATGCACGGGCACCAAGCGGGTTTTACCGAACTTAGCGTTGCGGATCGTCAACACCCCGGCTTCAAGGTCGATATCTTGAAGTTCGAGATTGCGGGCTTCATTGAGACGCAGACCTGAAACACTTAACAGTCCGAACAGGCAATAATAGACCCAGGGCAGTAAAGCACCGTTTTTGTAACGATGCGGCATTTTTAGCGCAGCCTGCAGTAAGTTGGTAATCTCTTGATTTGAGTAGAGATAGGGTCGAGCTCGCTTTGGCTTGAACGGTAACAAACCGGGCAGTGGAATCTCCGTGCGAGGATCGCTCGAACTACGATAACGGGCAAATCCACGCACGCAGCTTAATCGTTGAGCCCAATAGATGGGTTGAGCCTTCACAGCTTGTTGCGCCCAGGCAAGCGCTAACGCCTGGGTGATATAGGTCGCGTGCTGTTGCTCCATAAAGGTGACAAAATCGAGCAAAGCTTTACCCGCTTCCCGCAATTGGAAACCCAGATTACGCCGCAGAGTCAGGTACTCGGCAACGGCTTGCCGAAGCGTGTTCATAGTGCACCTCCCGGCCAGGGTAGAGCCAGCGTACGCAACGCCTCAAGATCAACCTTGGTATAAATCATCGTGGTCTGGGGATGGCGATGACCCAACACGTCGCCAATCTCGCCTAGCGAGGCGCCCTGCCGCAGCATCTCGGTGGCCAAGCCATGACGAAACTGATGCGTTCCATAAGTGGGCGCTTTGATTCCGGCGCGCTTAAGCGCATGACGAACGATAGAACCAATCGCACCGGCACCCCGGAACCCGCGGATGGGCGCCTTGGCGCGCAAAAAAACACGCCGGCTACCACTCACCGGTCGTCCATCTCGCAGATAGGCAGCGATCGCTTTACCTACCGCAAAGGGTAAGGGAAATTCATGGCGCAGACCGCTCTTGGTCCGCACGCTGAAGGTACCGGTGTTCCAGTCGATTGCATCGAGTTCAAGAAGCGCCACTTCGCTTGACCGTAATCCCAGTCGAGCCAGTAACAGCAAAATGGCATAGTCGCGACGTCCTACCGCCGTATGCTGATCAATGCCTTCCAATAACTGCTTGACTTGGTCTGGCGAAATAGCACGAGGAATCGATGGCATCGACCAATTAGGTATAACCGGAACCGCGGCCGCCAAATCCAACGACATCTCACCGCGATAGTGGGCGTACTTCAGGAAGGAGCGCAAGGCACTGGTCATGAGCTTGGCTCGTTTCCTGTGCAACCGCTGTGCTTGGTGCTGAACAAAGCTCACGACATCGCGGGCAGACAGGTCTGAGAGTGTAACCGGTCCGTCGCCGAAGCAATCCTTAAGAAAATGGCTGATGAACGGCACGTAGTTGACAATCGTTGCTTCAGCCAGGGCACGCGCCTCGCGCAGGTATTGCTCGTAGGCCTGCGCACAGTGCTCCGCCGGCGTGAGTCGAGGCTCCGACACTTTTTCTGTGGGAATCAGACCCTCACCACGCAAAAAGCCAATGAGATGACTGAGTGCCGCAGCATCACCCCGACATGGCTGCACCTGCCGGGCGCGGTCCCGTAAATACAGCCTTGGATGATCGGAGGAAATACAATGTAGCTCAATGCCCTTTAGTTTAAGCCATTGACTAAAGTCCGCGGCTAGATGAACCTGCCGATGAATTGTATACAGCGCATAGCCCTGAGCGCTAATGAAATCCGCAAATGAGCCAATATGAGCCGCAAGAGGGCCCAAGGGAATTTGCGATAAAACGACTTGGTTATTGATACGATATTTCATGGTGAACTCCTCCCCTACACGAGGCTGATGAAAGGAGCTCAAACTATATCGATAAAATGAGGTGTGTTTGCAGGGAATACACGATCGGCGAGGCCTTACAAGAGATAGTCAGGAAGGGTAGATAGTGCCTTAAACAGTGCGGTGTGATGTTTTTTTTTAGACCGCATTCCTTGGCGACCTTACGCAACGCCGTTTGCACGCCGCCACGATCCAGTGGTGTGGTGGCCGCATGCGCCGACTTCGGACCGCCTTGGCGGCTGGGAAACAGCAACACCGGATTGCGGTGAACCAGCCAAAAGCGGCGCAGTAAAGTCAGTGTCGTTTCCGGCAACGGGACCAAACGGTCTTTATTGCCTTTGGCATCCCGAATATGAACACGCTGACGCGCGGCATCGATATCACCCACCTGAAGCCGTAAGCCCTCGCCGAGGCGCAGTCCGAGACTGTATAGCGTAAAAAAGAACACCCGGTAACTGACCGAACGGGTCGTCATAAACACACGCTGTGCCTCTGCAACCGTGACGATATCCGGCAACCGCTGACCCTTCGGCGGCTTGATCAAATCCAAATGCGCCCACGGCTTGTTTAGCACATGTTGATAGTAAAACTTGAGACCGTACAGATCGAGCTTAACGGAACTCCAAGAGTGGGTTGCCAATAAATAGGAGAAATACTCAAGCAATTGCGCCTCGGAGAGGTCATGAATTTGTTCATCGAAATACGCACCGATGCGCCGAATGGCTCGGGAATAGGCCTCGATCGTCTTCGGTTGAAGCCCCTTGAGTTTCAGGTGTTTGAGATGTGTTTGATAGTTTTGCTTGAAATCGAAAGTGGATGATGCTGTCATAGTCGTGTAACCTCATGATTCGTCGTGGAATTTTTCCTCGTATAAAGAGGGCGTGAGGTTACATTTTATCGTCAATCAAACAGCACGGCTTTTCTCCGCGTTAGCGGCTTCGTCCAACAACAGGATTAGCGATTAGAAGTTCGGGGAGCTTATTAATAGCTGAATCCGAACGCTGTCCGAGGCCATTGACTGCTATTTGCCATCGCTTAAGGATAGATAGAAGTCCTCTAGCTGTCATTATTGAATCATGTGAAGCTACTTTGACACCTTCTGCAAAAAAAACAATCCAGTCTTGCCATTTTTCTTGCAGTTGCACATTTGCCAAGGCGTCATAATACTCTTTTTGGTTTGATTTTAAGAAGCCAGCCAAGTAAACCGGAGGATAATCTTCTTTAGCAAGCATCAGGGGTAATAATAACCGCCCCACTCGACCATTGCCATCAATAAAGGGATGAATAGTTTCAAATTGTGCATGCGCTATCGCCATACGAAGTACGATTGAAATTACCCCATAATCTTCTTCATCAGGTTCATAGTGCAGAAATGATTCGAGGTCATTCATGCAGTATTGAACTTGACAGGCGGGGGGTGGCACAAATCGAGCATCATAGATTTTGAATCCGCCAATCCAATTTTGTTTTTTTCTAAACTCCCCCGGTGTCCCTTTGAAATCTTTAACCCCCTCCATAAGATGCGCGTGTAATGCTAATTGCAATTCATTAGTCAATGCATTGCAATTGCCGTTACGAATTCTTTTAAGGCCATAATCAAGCGCTTTGACGTAATTAAGGGTTACTAAAACATCTTTTGGTAAACCTTCATCACTTCCGGTCGCTTCGTAGATTAACAAGTCGTTGACATCAGAGTGAGTGCCCTCGGTTTGACTGCTCAGCACGGCTTCACGTCGGTCCAATGTCCGCATCACGATATCTGGATTTGGAAGTTGATGTGTTAGCAGCTTTAGATCACTAAGGAATGGAAATTAAATAACATGGACAATCAAGCGTTTTGAGGGATGGCTCGATAATTCCATTTAGGTAAAAGGCAGTCAAATATTATTGGCATGTCATTTTTAAAACGCTCGCACACTTTACGCCCGGTTTCATAAATAGTCTCAATCACATTAACGAAAACTTGTAAGCCTTTTTTAGTTTTAGTTCGCTCTATCAATTTCTTAACGCGTTCAATGCTGGTAAACACCACGCCTTGACATGCTCGTGTTACATGCGGGAAAAGGCGATGCTCAATTGGATTATATTTAGAACAATAAGCCGGGTAATGAGCCACGCGAATCTCAACCCCAATTTCGTTCGCTAACCGCTGTAAGTCCTGTTTGAACAGGTACTGGTGACAGCTATTGCTACCACCGCCATCACACAATAACAAGATAGAGCGGGCCTGAGGATAGTCTTGTTTTCCTTGGGCATACCACCATAACCTAAAACTATCACAAGCAAACTCACCGGTATCGCGACTGATGCCGAGATTGATGGCGGCTTTATTGAGTTGGACATCGTAAATGCCATGAGGAATAACAACGCCGGTGGCAAAGCTATTAAAGTCGTGATCATTCACGATAACTGCTTCAGTGGTGTAAAGCCTGCCATCACGATAAAAATTCCCTAAATACTCTTTCTTTTTAGTATCCATGCTAATAACAGGATCCCCGGCAGCTTGGTAAAGTGCTTTCAATTCAGCGATGCGTTTGAACTGATCATTACGTCCCGCAACTTTTTTCATGGTTTCTTTTTTCTGGGCTTTTCGACGTTTAAAACCATGCTTTTTAAGGAGCTTCTTGATGACTGTCGAACTGACCTGAATAGCGAATTGTGCTGATAAGCGCTGCTTCATGTCATCATGGGTCAACTGTGTCCAGCGCGTTTTTTCATTCATTGGATCACCGGCAATATCATCTTTTAAGATCTCTAAAAACGCCTCATCAAGACCGGCATGAGTTTCTTCATAGCCTTTACGGCCTGCGCCCTTACGACGAATGCGGGAATCCTGTTTTTTTTCAGGCAGTGTTCCCAGTTCTTTTAGCCCCGCATAGAGCGTCGTACGAGAACAGCCCAAAACCTTGGCTATATAACACAGACCGGAACGACCCAGTTTCTGAGCTTCGACTGCCGCATAACGGCGACTGTCTTTTTCCGACAAGCTATTGAAGAAATCTTTCATCGATTGTTCTACGTCACTTGAATACGGCTTTGACATGACTTAGTAAACGGAAACAGGTTGAAATCTAATTCGCAGATTATAACGGTCAATCCGGGGTCATCTTAAATTGGCTTCTGTTAAACTTATTTAATTGCCATTCCTAAGCGCCTCGTGAGCATGAATTAATTCGTTAGGAATGCCAGCTATTGGCATCGTTCGCGGTGTGAGTGGAGGTACAAGCGCAAAAGCGCCAGAATAACCATCTACAGGCACCAGCAGCTTTTGCCTTGATGCGCAAAGATCGGATTTTTTCATGACGATAGCCTTTAATAACAAACTTCATTATTAAGGTTTAGCACATTATTATTTAATAACTAGGCGCGTTATTAAAGTTTATATTGCTGCTTGGGATTCAAGCTTTAACCGGTAATCCTCTGCGGAGTGATGAGCGTGTTTTCGTAAGGCGCTTAGCTAGACCGAAAGGTAAGGGGCTCATTTTGGAGGGAGGCGTTGATTCCACTTCCCCAAAATCGGTTAAACGGGTTACAAGAAATACGGGTATCAACTGACGAGCGAGTCGTTATCGTCTAAGACCCTGATTATTGAAAATCCGGCTCCGTGGTGGTACCCGATCATTAAATGAGTGCCAGTCGATCAAGGCAACGGCAATTCCGGCCATGGTGTTGCCACCACTCAGAGCTCCAGGGCCGCTGTTACCGCAGAACACCGCACCGGGAGCGCCGTAATCGGAGTTGGACGAGTTGCCACATAGCACCAGGGCAATGGACGCGCCGAAATGATCGTCATGCACATAATCCAGATCCAGTTCGACCGAACCGAGGCTGAAGGTTTGATCGGTGGAATTACCGGTTTTGGCGTTGACATCAAAAAAACCGCTGATTTCCCAGGCCTTTGTCGGATGCTGCCGCTTTCAGCTCGACGACGGTTTTGTCTAATGCCCGCAGCTTGCCCTGGATAGTGCCTTCGTTGCTGTCCGGTTCGGCCGTGGCGGTTGGTATCGCTTCGCCTACCGGCGGGTTGCGCTGAGATACGCTTGCCATCATTGGGCTAGACGCGGCGAGGGCGGTTGTGGGCACAGGGAGTGTCGCGGCCAGAGTCATTGCGTCGAGCTTTTGCTCCAATTTCTGCACACGGCTTTCCAGTTGTTCGATCCGGGCGTTTTTTTCATGCAGCATCTAGTCGACGATTTGGCGTATCCGCACGTCGTCGGCCGCGAAAGTGGCATGAAACGGTGATAAAACCAGTAACACGGCGAAGAGAAGATGGCGGTAGTTCATCGCATGTACCATTTTTTATTGTTATCAATATGCGCCGATTTCTGCCGGCGCTGCTAGTGATGTGTCGGCATTAACGTTATTGGTGGTAAACGGGTGCAAATGGCCTTCATCCATTTTCAGAACGCGGTCGGCGACATGGAAATAGTGTTCGTCGTGGGTGACGGCGAACACGGTTTTGCCCAATGCTTTCAGTAGCGGTAAGAGTTCGGTATAAAAGCGGCGGCGGTAACCCGGATCTTGATCCGCCGCCCATTCGTCCAGCACCAATATCGGCCGATCTTCCAGGATCGCCACCAATAGTGCCAGACGCTTGCGTTGGCCTTGGGATAGGCGGGTGTCCAGCAATCGGCCGTTCTCGACCTTGACTTTACGGTCCAGTGCCAAAAGCTCCAGCCAATAGGCAATTTTTTCCGGATTGGCGTCGCAGCCCTCCGCGCCGAGCAGATGGTGAAATAAATGAAAATCCGAAAAAACCGTGGAGAACAGCCGGCGATAGTGCGGCATATCGGGTTCTCGCAGAATGATGTCGTTGAATAAAATGTTGCCGACCTGCGGCTGGTATAACCCGGTCAGCAAACGGGTGAAGGTGGTTTTGCCGCTGCCGTTGCCGCCGATCAGAAATACGATTTCGCCGGCGCTCAGGGTAAAGTCGAGCGGGCCGACCGAGAAGCGGTTGCCGCGCTCGGTGTCAGGATAGCGGTAGCGCACGCCCTGGAAGGTCAGGGCTTGCCAGTTTGGCTGCAAGGCCTGAGGCAAGCCGGCGAAGTCGGACCGATATTTCGGTAGCTGTAAGCTGTTGAGTTTATCCAGCGCGACATTACCGCCGATCAGGCTGGGGATGGCGGCGATCAGGCCGGTCAGCGACGTACGTAGAAACAGGATGGTCAACGAATAAGTCGTCGCCACCGCATGGTCTGCCCAGCCGACACCGTGCGCCAGGAAGAACACCAGGGCGATAGCCCCCAGTATCATGATGTTGGCCCAGTTCTCGTTGATGCCGTTAAAGATGTCGGCGGCAATTTCCTGGTCGCGGCCGCTGGCAGCATGTAGTTCGAATTCCTGTTCGTAGAATAGTTTGGCGCGTTCCCTATTCAGGGCCAGTTCTTTGCGACCGAACAGTGCGGCTTGATAATCTTCGTACAATAAATCCTCGATATTGCGCGCCGCATCGATGCGGGCGTGGGTGCTACGCATCAGTAGCCAACCGATAAGGATCGTCAATGCCATCCATCCGGCCGTCGCCAAGAAGAGTCGCTCGGAAAGCCAGTACAAATAGCCGAAGCCCCCCAGATTCAATACCAAGCCGTAGACGGCGGCAGGCAGACTGATGAAAGCCGAGGTCAAATGATTGGTGTCGCTGTTGAGACTGGCCAGCAATCGAGCGGGGCCAAGGTGTTCCAGTCTTTCCAGATGGGTGTCGAGTATGCGCTTGACCATGGTGCGGCGCAGTTGATAGACCAGCCGATGACCCAGCGTCGTCATGCTGATTTGCGAGGCAGTGCCTATGACGAACACCGCCAGTAAAAGGCTGGCGAACTCGATCAGAGTGGTTTTTATATCGGACTGCGGATGCAGCAAATGATCGTTGGTATACGCGATGACCCAAACCGCCAGGCCGGCACTGCAAATGCTCAGAGTGAACACCAACAATAAGGGCAGCCTGAACTGGCTGAACATCAATCGAATCAGATTCATGGCAATGTAGCGCGTTAATGGACCAGGGTCAGTGTCGGACGTTTTCTGGTCGTCTCTGCCGATTCATGTCCCAATCGTTTCGATGCGGTTGTCATCATGGCTGCGAATTCGGCAAATTGCTCCACGTCGAAACGCAAAGACATGTTCGGCATGTGCAGATGCACGACGCCGCAGTCCCGGCAAATCAGCACTTTGCCTGTATCGCTATTGGCCAGATATTCATGGGTGCAAGGTTTTTTAGTCATGAGATGTTTCCTCCAAGCGGGTGAGAAAGGTAATTGCGGTTGATGGACTACAGAGTCATTGGCCTTCAAGCAGGTTTTCCGTCATTGCCGAATCTCGATTTGGAAAGCGACAACAGCATCTTCCAAACGATCTGCTTCGAGCTGAAATCCAGACAGCGGAAATTCGAGGCGTGGATTTGGCCGTTTTCCATTAGCGAAGCCAGAAATTCCGGTTCTATTTCAAGCTTTACTGTTAAAGGCCTTCTGAAAAATGAGTTCAAAAATTTCATAAAGAGATCCGTTCGATAGTTTAATTTAATGATAATGATTCTCATTTGTTTTGTAAAGCATTTTATTTTTCCCTGTTTTCACTGAGTCCATGCGGCTCACTCCCTCTATCAAGCATTCAACAGTCTGAAAATTTCCCGATTCAATTTTAAGAAGGTTGCTTTTTAAAAAACGGTTGACAACGGTTTTTATCGCAAGGAGAATAGTAATCGTTCTCATTTAGAAAAGCATTGGTTGTTACTCTCTCGTCAATTGATGCTGGTTCTGGGTTGGAATATCTGAACAGTCGTCAACTTTTATTATGGAAATGAATATGAAGAACTCAGTCTCTAAACGTTTGAATCTTGCGGTGATCAAACCGTTGGCAGGTGCTGTTGCCTTGCTATCAATTTTACCGGCCGGCATGGCCATGGCAGACAGCGTAACCCGGTCTTTTGCCAACCCAAGACCTATCGTTATTCAAGATACCTGTGCCAACCCCGATGATGCTGAATGTGCAGCGTTATTGGATACCTATACAGCGGAGGGCGCTCCAGCCGTGCCGGTGAAGGTGGCAAAAACCTATCCGGCAATGATCAACGTTCCCAAGGGCGCATTTCCTAAAGATGCCAAAATCACAGATGTCAATGTCACGATCAAAGGCATCCACCATGATTATTTAAACGATGTTGATATATTGTTGGTGGCGCCGAATGGTCAATATGTAATGTTGGCTTCGAATGTCAGTGCTGCCGGAGCGACCCCCGAAGGCGGCGTCTTGGGTATCGTGGCGGAAAATCTGAACTGGAAATTCGACGACTCGGCAGCCCTACCTCTTCCTCGCTCGGTACGTAACGATGGCCGTTTGAGTGGCCGAGCCACCAATCCGTTGTATAACGTGATTTACGAGGAATGGGTCGATGTTTGGTCCGATACCTCGCTACGCGCATTCAAACCAACCGATTACGACAATAATCCGGATACTGACCATTTTCCTGCGCCAGCTCCCTTGGAGTTGCAAGATCCGGCTACCTCAGTCGCTTTGACGCCGACTACCGTGTTGGCTGCGCCGACAGCGGGTGATCCAAGCACTTATAAAAAAGTGACCAATGGTCCAAAGCTCAGCAACTTGAATGGCATCGATCCATCGGGTCAATGGAAGTTGTATGTGGTTGACGACTTTTACTGGTTTGCCGGCGAAGTCAAGGGTGGCTGGAGTCTGGAAATCACCACCGACGATCAGCAGTCCTGCTCGGTCGAGTGACGGCCAGCTAGCCTTTAATATAGCAAGCAACCGGTGAATGGCCGGTTGCATTCCACGGCATAAATTCAAGAGATATACAACATGAAACAATTAACTTTATCACTGCTGTTGGCTGCAGGATTAGCCGGACAGTCGGGTCTTGCCTCTGCGGACATCGCCAATTCCCCCAATCCTTACAGTGCCGCATACGGTTTCGATTATCCTCAACAAGCGGTGTGGGGAGGCTGGAGTCGCGGCGATGCCGGTACCGTTTATGCGGAATGGGACAGCTTCAATTTCGACGGTCAATTGTTGGCGGGCAGTTACGGCCTGACTGGCGCGCAGTTCGGTTGGGATGGCGGCACGAGCATCGACGGCAACGGCAATCTGGCTAACGATACCGATTCGATTTTCGCCTATGCCGATATACAAGGCAGCGTTGCGCAAGCCTCTGAGCAAGTGGTGCGGGTGGCGATGCAATCGGAAGCTTGGGTAGCAGGCAGCGGCGATGGTGTCGATTACGACAACATTTGGTTGAACGGCTTGACGCCCACATTCCTGGGCTTGACCGACACCGGTAACAGCGTTGTCGTCGACTCGATCGAATATGCCTTATATCAATCACTGGCCATCTGGGATCTGGATTTTGCACCGACAGACGATTTGTATTTGTTCGACTTGTCGGCGGCTGCGGGTACGCGCATCGCTCAAGTTGCGATTGACATGGCTGCGGTAGCGCAAGGCGCGCCGATTTCCGAAGCGCCGGTTGCTGTGCCGTTGCCTGGCGCCGCTTGGATGTTCATGTCCGCTTTGTTTGGTATGTTGGCGGTTAGACGTAAATCTCCGCTATCCCCATTATCGGCATAAGGAGTTGTGGCGGATGGATCGCAAAGCCTATGGATAGCAAGGGGTTTGATGGATCGCAAAGCCTATGGATAGCAAGGGGTTTAAGGATATGACATGGAGGTCTATCCGGTATTTGAGAGTATGGCCTGGTTTGTTGGCTCTAGGTTGTGCTGGGTTGTTTTTCGGGCAATCACAGCCCGAAGACAACTATCTCAAATTGCCGGGATTGCCCAGGGCAATAGAAATCGTCCGCGATAGCCATGCCGTGCCGCATATCTATGCCGGCACGGCCGACGATGCTTATTTCGCATTGGGCTATTTGCACGCCCAGGACAGACTTTGGCAAATGGATTTGAATCGCCGCGCCGGCTCCGGCCGTCTGGCGGAAATTTTCGGCAGCGACGCACTGGAACAAGACCGCTTCATGCGGGTGCTGGGTTTGCGCCGGGCAGCCGAGGCCAATCTGCAACAACTCGATTCGGCCACCCTCGCCAGTCTGCAAGCTTATGCGCAAGGCGTGAATGCCTTTCTGGCACATGACTCTATTTTGCCGGTCGAATTTTATTTGACCGGCGCACCGCGCCCCGAACCTTGGCAACCCGCCGATTCCCTGGTCTGGTTAAAAAACATGGCTTGGCGCCTGTCCGGCAACTGGTGGGAAGAATTACTTAATCTCAGTCTTCAGCAACGTTTGTCGCCGGAACAATTCGCCGACTTGTTTCCACCTTATCCGGGCGATGCGCCACGCGCACTACCCGATGTCAAAAATCTTTATGCCGAGTTAGCGCCGCTGGCCGGCAAATTGCTGGCACAACACCGCGAAGAAGCCCATAAAAGCATCGGCTCCAACAATTGGTTGGTCGACGGTAGTCGCACCACCAGCGGCAAGCCGTTACTGGCCAACGATCCGCATTTACCGCTCACAGCTCCTTCCCTCTGGTATTTCGCTCATCTGCACGCGCCTGGATTGAACGCCGTGGGCGCCACTTTGCCCGGCATACCGGGTATTTTATTGGGACGTAACCAGCGGGTTGCCTGGTCTTTCACCAACACCGGCCCGGACAGCCAGGATATTTTTCTTGAACAACCGCTGCCTGATCAGTCGAATCGGTATCTAACCCCCACCGGCTCGGAGGCCTTCACTACCCTCCGGGAAATCATCAAGGTCAAGGATCAGCCCGATCAGGAGCTGACAATTCGCGTTAGCCGCCATGGGCCGGTGATTTCCGACGTCGATAACGACGCCCGACAAGCCGTGCCGAACGGTATGGCGGCGGCGTTGAGCTGGGTGGGCTTACGCGAGGACGATGCCACCATTCGCTTCATGCTCAATGCCGGGCGGGCGCAATCCGTATCCGAACTGAAGGCATTTGCCAGCGATTTCCACGCACCGCAGCAGAATATCGTTTATGCCGATGCGGATGGCAACATCGGCTTTGTCGCGGCGGGGCGGGTGCCGGTGCGTAGCCCGGACAATGTCTTGAGCGGACGCTTGCCGGCGCCAGGTTGGCTGGCGAGCTATGACTGGCAGGGATTGATTCCCTTCGAACAACTGCCGCAGCAGACGGCCAGCCAAGACGGCAAGATCGTTACCGCCAACCAAAAAATCACACCGCCCGCTTACCCCTATTTCATAACCTCCGGCTGGGCGCTGCCTTATCGGGCCGAGCGGATTGGCGCCTTATTGGATAGTCACGCCAAGCATGACGTGGCGTCGTTTGAGGCCATTCAAAACGATGTCGCTAATCCGTTTGCGGCGCAATTGCTGCCCAGGCTGCTGACGATTACAGTCGAGGAGCTAGAGGCCAAGCAAATTTTACAGGGCCTACGCGATTGGGATGGGCGCATGGCCGACGACTCCGCGCAGCCCTTGATTTTTGCCGAATGGATCAGGCAACTTGCCGTCACTCTTTACCAGGATAAATTAGGCGATTTGTACGAGCTGGTCGGCGACTATCAACCGCAGTTTTTGCTGCAAGTGTTAAACAACAGTCACGGCGGCGGCGGGCGATGGTGCGCCGCCGCTAATTCCGGCGCGGCATTGTGCGATGCGGAAATCAAACTTGCTTTAGGGGCCGCACTGACCAACCTCAAGCGGCATTACGGCGACGACCCGTCGCAATGGCGTTGGGGCAAGGCGCATGTCACCGTCTTCAAGCATCACCCTTTCGGCCAGGTGCCTTTCCTCAGCTCGCTGTTCAATGTCGAAGGCGAAAGCGCCGGCGGCATGGATACCGTCAATGTGAGCGGCTACCGCTATGACGAAGATAGCGGTCACTACCTGGGCGAAGCGGGCGCAGCCTTTCGGGCGATTTACGATTTGGCCGAGCCGGAAAACTCGGTTTTCATCCTCGGGACCGGCCAGTCCGGTAACCCATTTTCCTCCCACTATCGGGACATGACTTCGGCTTGGTTGCAAGGCGGCTATGTGCCGTTAATAACCGACCGGGAACGCATTCTGAGCAGCGCCGTAGAACGTATCCACTTGCGACCCGATTAAATGCGACCTTTTATTTCACCATCATCACAGGACACAGCAATGAACGACAATCTTGATCTGGCCGGTATCGGCATCGGGCCATTTAATCTCAGTCTGGCGGCTTTGCTATCCAAGGTACCGCAATGCCGGGCTCGATTTTTCGAACGCCGCGACAGTTTCAACTGGCATCCGGGCATGATGTTGCCTGGCACTCAGATGCAAACCTCGTATTTGAAAGATCTGGTCACTCCCGTCGACCCCAGCAGTCCGTATGGTTTTCTGTCCTATCTGGTCAAGAAAGGCCGATTTTACCGCTTTATCAACGCCGAGTATCCCAGGGTGCGGCGAGTCGAATTTGCCGATTATCTACGCTGGGTGGCGGAACAATTGCCGAATCTCAGTTTCGGAACCGGCGTGGATAGCATCGAGTTCGCGCAGAACGGCTTCAAACTGAGCGGCAATGGTTTGGATGGGGTGCATAGCCGCCATTTGGTGGTGGCGACCGGCATGCGGCCCAATATCGCGACTTGGGTCGAGCGTTATGTCGGCGAACAATGCTTACATAGTCATCATTACGTGACCGCCGATTTTTCAGTAACCGGCAAACGCGTTGCCATCATCGGCGGCGGGCAAAGCGGCGCGGAAATATTTTTGGATTTGATGGCGGGTAAGCGGGGCCGGGCTGACGAGATTACCTGGATCAGCCGCCGGCCGAATCTGGAGCCATTGGACGAAACCGCCTTCATCAACGAGTACTTCACGCCCGATTACGTTCGCCATTTCCATAAGCTGCCGGAACAGCGCAAGCCGCCTATCGTCAGCTCGCATAAACTGACCGGCGACGGTGTCTCACCCGCAACCTTGCAAGTCTTGTCGCAATATTTGTACGACACGGATTTTCTCAATAGCGATACGACGCCGTACGCCATTCTCCCGTATCGTGAGGTGCATCTGATGGGCCGTGACAAGGGCGGCTACCATCTGCATATGCGCAATGGGTTCAATAATGATGACGAGGCGGTGGTTGCGGACATGATCATCCTGGCGACAGGCTATCACTACCAATTGCCGGCGTGTCTCAGTGCGATTATCGATCGGCTCGATCTCGACGAAGAAGGTTTTCCGCGCTTGCGGGAGGATTACAGCGTCGCCTGGGATGGCCCTGAGCAACATCGTATTTATCTGCAGAACGCCGGCCGTAACAGCCACGGCGTCGCCGACGCCCAACTCAGCCTGGCGGCCTGGCGATCGGCCATGATCATCAATAGTCTGCTGGAAAATCCGGTTTACGACGTCGATCCTTGTTCAACGGCATTGAAATGGGTAAGGAATACACCGGATCAAATCGAAAGCGATGCAAGCACTTTAGAGACCGAGAAGATTTATCGGGTGGGTTGAGATTGCAGCTTGACGAATCAAATGATAATCATTATTATTTGCAACAACATAAACAATAATTAAATAGCGTCATCATTTAGCTTTCATACATGAATCCGAATATTTTGAAACAAACTTTGCCCGATGGGCGGCATGTAGACTTACAACACGCCGAAGCCGAGTTGTTAATGACCGTTGATGAACAGCATAGCGCGTTATTTCAACTCACTTCGAGTCTGGAGAATCTGTCTGCACTACAGCTGATAGAGCTTGCTGGGGTTGATCGCGATTCCAGCGTTCCCGTGTTGGTTGCGGCGTTACATGTCTTGTTCGACAGTCAGCCGCAATTATTGGAAATTGAACTGTCGCTGGCCGGGCATGGCGAGTTGATTGCAGCGCTGGTTGCAAGCGGCGCCGCG
Organism: Methylicorpusculum oleiharenae; assembly: GCF_009828925.2. Taxonomy (NCBI): domain Bacteria; kingdom Pseudomonadati; phylum Pseudomonadota; class Gammaproteobacteria; order Methylococcales; family Methylococcaceae; genus Methylicorpusculum; species Methylicorpusculum oleiharenae. Next base: position 473,180 of record NZ_WUTY02000002.1, on the reverse strand, counting down.
ACCCGGTCCGGCGAGGTAAGCGAATCGGTTATCAGCCGCCGCGGCATGCTGCGCCAGATGGTTGAGCTCTACCTGTCTCAATCTAGCGCCTGTGCGTTTCCGTTGCACTACACGGTCACTGACGGTAAACGTCATCCGTTGCGTGCGCCGGTTGCAATTGGCGAGGTTTACCGCCGCTATTTGCCGGAACAGGGCTTGTCGCTGTCCTTACGTACCGTAGACCCCGAAACGGATTTGGACACTTTCCACGCCTGGCATAACAATCCTCGGGTTTCCGCATTCTGGGAATTGGAAGGCAGCAAGGACATGCACCGGGAATATTTGCAAAAAGTCACGACCGATGCCCATATGCATCCGGTTTTTGGTTGTTTCGACGGCGAGCCGTTCGGCTATTTCGAGATTTACTGGGCCAAGGAAGATCGCATCGCGCCGTATTACGAGGTCGACGATTACGATCGCGGTGTGCATATGTTGGTCGGCGAAGAGCGTTGGCGCGGGCCGCAGCGGGTAGCCGCCTGGTTGCCGTCCCTGGCGCACTTCATGTTTCTAGACGACCCGCGCACCCGTAACGTTGTCGCCGAGCCGCGTGCCGACAACGCCAAAATGATCGGGTACATGCAGCAGGCCGGATTTTGCAAACCCAAGGAATTCGATTTTCCCCACAAGCGTGCCGCGCTGATGATGCTGTCGCGGGAAGCTTTTTTCGATCAATTTTGCGTTTAAGGAATGAGTCATGAGTATCGATAGCGAAGACACCGTGTTTCAAGTGGTGGTCAACCACGAAGAGCAATACTCGATCTGGCCCGATTACAAGCCGGTTCCCAACGGCTGGCGCACGGTCGGCAAATCCGGCGTCAAGAAAGACTGCCTTGAATACATCGGGCAAGTCTGGACCGACATGCGGCCATTGAGTTTGCGCCAGTTCATGGATAGCCAGACCCAATAACGACGATGCGCTTGTTTTGTTTTCCTTATGCCGGTGCCAGCGCAGTGACCTATCAGCGCTGGCGGCGGAAAGTGCCGGATTGGCTGGAAATCAAACCAGTGGAATTGCCGGGGCGCGGAAGTAAAATGTTAGAGCCTTTGGCCGCCGATTGGGAGACATTGAGCGCAACGTTAATTCGGGAGATCGCCAGCGACCTTAGTCAGCCTTACGCACTGTTCGGGCATAGCTTGGGTGCGCTGGTTGCGTTCGAAGTGGCTCACGGCCTGCAGTGGCGGGGTTTGTCGCTGCCGGCCACGTTGATCGTCTCCGGCACTCATGCACCCAGTCGCCGCGATAAGCAACGTTTCGAACAATTGGATAGCGATGCTGAGTTGCTGTCGGAAATGCAGCGTTTGAATGGCACCGATGCAGCGATATTGGCCAACAAGGAATTGATGGACTTGACTTTGCCGGTGTTGCGAGCGGACTTCAAATTATGCGCCCGCTACCGGCGTCAAGTTCGGCCATTGCTGCCGATGCCTCTACATGTTTTCGCCGGCAGCGACGATGAAACCAGCGACGACACGCTCAGGGCCTGGCAAATGGAAACCACGGCTGATTTTTCATTGCACTATTTTAGCGGCGACCATTTTTTTATTCAAAGCCAGGAGCAGGCGGTGTTGGCAAGTTTGTGTCGCCATTTACAGCCGTATTCCGCTGCAGCCCAGCGCTATGCCGGTCTTTATGCAAACGGGCTTCCGGGTGTTTGTCTTGGGGAAGCGACGATAGGGACATCGTAGCATACCTCCTAATTTGCCTTCTTTCTCAGGACAAACACCCGGAAGCCCGGTTTTCAAAACGCTTATGCCGATGAATACAGACACTTTACGAATAGAAAATCTAATGCCGAACAGCGAGTTGCCGTTACTGGTTCGGCCTTTAAGCCATGGCATGCGTTTAGCCGATGCCGCCGAACAGTTGCGCCATCAGGTGGATAGCCGGCTATTGCAATGCGGGGGCTTTTTATTTCGGGATTTTATTGTCGAAACACCAGCTGAGTTTAAGGCGTTTGCCGCCGGCTTTGGTTATCCGCTGCTGAGCTACGAATTCGGCTCGACGCCGCGTACCAAAGTCGAAGAAGGCGTATATACCTCGACCGAATACCCGCCGCACCAGTCGATTCCGTTACATAACGAACAAGCCTATACTCGCGAATGGCCGATGAAGATCTGGTTTTACAGTGCATTAGTCGCGCAACAGGGTGGTGAAACGCCGATTGCGGATAGCCGGGAAATCTACCGCCGCATCGATCCGCATATTCGCCAGCGCTTCAGCGAAAAAGGCCTGATGTACGTCCGCAATTTCGGCAACGGCCTGGACGTGCCGTGGGCCCAAGTATTCAATAGCGAAGACAAAGCAGTGGTTGAAGCCTATTGCCGTGACCATGACATAGTCTGCGAATGGAAGGACGATGGCGAATTGCGTACCCGGCAAACTTGCCAGGCCGTCGCGCAACATCCTATCACCCAGGATTGGGTCTGGTTCAATCAAGCCCATCTGTTCCATGTTTCCAATCTGGAGCCGGAAGTACGCGAAACGCTGCTGGAGATACTCGATCACGAGGACCTGCCGCGCAACGTGTATTACGGCGATGGATCTGAAATCGAGGACGTCATACTCGACGAAATTCGCAGCGTGCTTGATGAACAGACCATTAGTTTTCCTTGGCAAACCGGCGACGTGATGATGCTGGATAACATGCTGGCCGCCCATGCCCGCTCGCCATTCAAAGGGCCGCGTAAGGTGGTGGTCGCGATGGCCGAGCCTTACTCCCATCTGCATTCCCAACATTCAACCCTATAAGTCTCAATCATGACGTTCGATCCCGCTCAGGCTAAAAACTTCGTCGAATTGCTGATGCAACGTGCCGCCCTGCATCCCCAGCGGATGGCATTGCATTGTTTGGGGGACGTTGCATCCGAGAACGGCAGCTATAGTTTTGCCGAGCTGGATCAGCGCGCCAGGGCAGTGGCTGTAGGCTTGCGGCAAACAGTCGAGACGGGCGATAGAGTCTTGCTCCTGTTGCACAGCGGTATCGATTACGTCGCGGCTTTTTTCGGTTGCCTGTATGCCGGCGTGATCGCGGTGCCGGCTTTTCCACCCGAATCAGCGGCCAAGCAGCATGTAAAACGGCTTGTCTCGATAGTGGACGATGCCCAGCCTAAAGCCATCCTCAGCCATAGCGCTTTGCTCGACACGATCAACAAGGGCTTGGCCGCCTTGCCCGTCAAGCATGCGCCGCAAATTCTAGCGATCGATAGCATAAAGCCTCGGTTGGCCGGCGAATGGCGTATGCCGGACATATCTCAGGATGCCATTGCCTTTTTGCAATACACCTCCGGATCCACCGCCAGCCCTAAAGGCGTGATCGTCGGCCACGACAATTTGTTGGCCAATCAACGGGCGATCAAACAGGGCTTTGCCATTGGCGACGATGATGTCTTTGTTAGCTGGTTGCCGCTTTACCATGACATGGGTTTGGTCGGCAGTTTGCTGCAACCTTTATACAGCGGCATACCGCTGGTGCTGATGTCGCCGCGCTATTTTCTGGAACGGCCGGTGCGTTGGCTGGAAGCGGTCTCCCGTTTTGGCGGCACCATAAGCGGTGGGCCGGATTTCGCGTTTCGCTTGTGCAACGAGCGGATTAGCGAAGCACAATTGCAAGGCCTGCGCCTGGATAGCTGGCGACTGGCATTCTGCGGCGCCGAACCGATTCGTTACGATACCCTGACCACCTTTGCCGATAAATTCGCCGTGATTGGCCTGCCGCCGACCGCGCCTTATCCTTGTTACGGCTTGGCCGAAGCCACACTACTGGTTAGCGGCGGTCGGCCGGAGCAGGCGGCTCGAGTATTAAGCTGCGACCCGCAAGCTTTGGCGGAACATCGTATGCAAAGCGCAGCTGATGGTGTGGCGCTAGTCGATTGCGGCCATGTACAGTCGGGGCATGACGTGGTCGTCGTCGATCTCGCTAACAATGAGCCTTGCGCCGATGGCCGAATCGGCGAAATTCGGTTTGCCGGGCCTAGTATCACCCATGGTTATTGGCAAAACCCCGAAGCCAGTGCGGACACCTTTGTGGCGGCGGGCGGCAAAACCTGGCTACGCACCGGCGATTTAGGTTTTCTCGATCAAGGCAGCCTGTTCATCACCGGCCGCAGCAAGGATTTGATTCTGATCCGTGGTCAAAACCTATATCCGCAGGACATAGAACAGACCCTGGAAAATCAAATCGAATTATTGCGTAAAGGCCGGGTGGCGGCTTTCGCAGTCAATATCGACGGCCGAGAAGGCATAGGCATTGCCGCCGAAATCGGTCGTAGCACTCAGAAACTGGTTCCAGCGGAAAACCTGTTTGATACGATCAACGAAGCGGTTGCCCAGAGCTGTCAGGAACCGGCCGCGCTGATTTTGCTGCTCAATCCCGGTGCCTTACCCAAAACCAGCAGCGGTAAGTTGCAACGCAGTGCCTGCCGCCAAGGCTGGCATGACGGTAGCCTGGATTGTTATGCGGTTCAGCACGGCGGGCGTTGCGAGTCAGTCGGTACCGAAAGCGCTGAATTGAATGAGTTTGAGCAGCAAATCGCGGCCATTTGGTGCGAGGTGTTGGGAATCAAGGCAGTGATGCCGCAACAAAGCTTTTTTGCTGTGGGTGGGCAATCGATTACCGCCGTGCAAGTCATCGCCCGTCTGCGCGAGCTGCTTGGCATAGCGATCGAACCTAGGTTGTTTTTCGAAGCGCCGAGTTTGCGCGAATTTGCTGCGGTCGTCGCAACGCTGAACGCCACTAATAATCGCGATTCACTGCCCGTGATTCACAGACGAACCCAAACCGACGATTTGTTACTCTCGTTTGGCCAGGAAAGTTTGTGGTTTCTGTCTCAGCTTGACCCTGCCAGCACGGCCTACCACATTGCCGGCGGAGTGAGCATCGTCGGCGCGCTGGACTGTGCCGCGTTGCAACAGGCTTTCGACACCCTGGCCGCGCGGCACGACGCCCTGCGCACTGTGTTCTACGCCCTCGACGGCCAGCCCCGACAGCGCCTGTTGGACGCCGCGCCGGTTGACATCGACTACCACGACCTCAGCGCTCTGGACGCCGAAACCGCGCAAACCCAAGCCAGCCAACGGGCCGAAGCCGCCACTCGTCAAGCGTTCGATCTGGAACGCGGCCCGCTGTGGCGGGTCACTTTGGTTCGGCTGCCCGCCGAAGATGCGCCGGTGCACGAACTCAACCTAAGCCTGCATCATTTAATCGCCGATGGCTGGTCCCTGAACCGCCTGCTGGCCGAATTCGCCGAACTGCATGCCGCCACGCTGAACCAGCGTGTGCCGCAATTCCCGGTGTTACCCATCCGTCATGCCGACTACGCCGTCTGGCAACGCAGCTGGCTGGAAGCCGGCGAAAGCCAACGGCAACTGGCTTATTGGACCGACCGCCTGGGCGGCGAACAACCCGTCATCGAACTGCCTTTCGATCGCCCTCGGCCTTCGGAACCCAGCCACCGCGGCGGCCGGGTCACGTTTGCTTTGCCCGAAGCGCTCAGCCACGTCATCCAGCAACTGGCCCGGCAAAACAGCGCCACCGTGTTCATGGTGCTGCTGGCCGCCTTCAAGGTTCTACTGTACCGCTACAGCGGTCAAACCGATTTGCGCATCGGCCTGCCGCTGGCCAACCGCAACCGCTCAGAAAACCAACACTTGATCGGCTATTTCGTCAACACCGTGGTGTTGCGCAGCGAACTCGACAGCCGCCAGTCGTTTAACGCCTTCCTGGCCCAAATCAAACACCACCTGCTGGACGCCCAGGCTCATCCCGACCTACCATTCGAACAGCTGGTCGACGCCCTGCAACCCGAACGCCGGCTCGGACAAAACCCGCTGTTTCAAATCCTGATCAACCACCAGCAACAAGACTTCAGCGCCTTACAACAAAACGGCTGGCAAATCCAAGCCATAGACCGCGACAACGGCGCCGCCCAATTCGACCTCAGTCTCGACACCGAACAACACGGCAACGGCCGGATCGGCGGCTTCTTCACCTACGCCACCGACCTGTTCGACGCCACCACCATTCAAAGCCTGGCCGACCACTACCGACAACTATTGGCGCAACTCACCAGCCAGCCCGACACCGCTATCGCCTCCCAAGCCTTGCTGACCGCCGCCGAACAAGCGCAACTGGCTGCCTGGAACATCTGGCCCAAGACCTACGACCCGCGCCCCCCGGTGCATGAGCTGATCCAGCGCCAGGCCGAACGGCAACCGCACGCCGTGGCCTTGATCTGCGGCGAACAGCGCTTGAGTTATCAAGATTTGGAACAACAGGCCAACCGACTGGCGCACCGATTGATCGAATGGGGCGTCCAAGCCGAAAGCCGGGTGGCCCTGCTGCTGCCGCGCGGCCTGGATGCCATCGTCGCCATGCTGGCCGTCTTGAAAGCCGGCGGCGCCTACCTGCCGCTGGACCCCGAACAACCGGGCGAACGCCTGGCCGAATTGATGGCCGATGCCGGCGTGACGCTGGCGATCTCGCTATCTTCGTTGGCGATGGCGCCATCAGGCGCGAGCGATGGGCTTCGCTCGCGCTCAGCCCAGCCTACACGTTCGGCTGAGGCGGTTGCCGCCTGTGTTTGGCTCAATCTTGACGAAACCGAGCTGAGCGATTATGCCGCCAGCGCACCAGCCGTGACCCTCCACCCCGAACAACTGGCCTACCTGATCCTCACCTCCGGTTCCACCGGCCAACCCAAAAGCGTCGCCGTCGCCCACGGTGCCTTGAGCCGCCACATTCAGGCCGCCGGTGAACTCTACGCCTACACCCGTCACGATCGCGCGCTGCACTTTGCCGCCTTCACCTTCGATGCCGCCATGGAACAATGGCTGGCGCCGCTGTGCCACGGCGCGGGCGTCGTGTTGGGTTTTGGCGACTGGACCGGCGACGACACCGCCGCCGCGCTCGCGGCTCACGACATCAGCGTCATCTACCCACCGACCAGCCATCTGCTACACCTGGCCGACGCGCTCGCCGTGCGTCCGCACCCGTTCAAGCTGCGTATTGCCTGCGTCGGCGGCGAAGCCGTTTCCGCCGCCGCCCTGCACAAAGTCCGTAGCGTGCTGCGGCCCGAACGCATCATCAACGGCTACGGCCCCACCGAAACCCTCATCACCCCGTTGGCCTGGCAAGCCGACGACAACGACTGGAGCGGCTACGCCCCGATCGGCCAGGCCGTCGGCGAACGCACGCTGTATGTATTGGACCGGGATTTGAACCCACTACCGCCGGGTGCCATTGGCGAACTGTACATCGGCGGCCCCTGTCTGGCCCGTGGCTACCATCAGCGTCCCGGTCTGAGCGCCGAACGCTTCCTCCCCGATCCCTTCGCCGCCGACGGCAGCCGGCTGTATCGTACCGGCGACCGGGTCCGCTTCCGCGCCGACGGCAGCGTTGACTACCTCGGCCGCGCCGACCAACAGATCAAGCTGCGCGGCTACCGCATCGAACCCGGCGAAATCGAAGCCGCCTTGCGGCAACTGCCCGGCATCGGCGATGCCTACGTCATGCTGAGAGACGACCACGGCCGCCGCTACCTGGCCGCCTATCTGGAGCAAAACGCCACCGAAGCGACCGAACAAAACCCCAAAGTGGCCGATGATCGCTCTACAGATCCCGCAACACCCAGCCTAAGTCCGGCCGTCATCCAAACCGAACTTAGCCAACGCCTGCCGGACTACATGGTACCGGCCAAAATCGTCCTGCTGGATCGCCTGCCGCGCACCGCCCACGGCAAAGTCGACCGTCGTCGTCTGCCCGTGCCCGACTTCAGCGAAACCAGCGCCCCGCAAGCGCCGACTACTGCCAGCGAGCGCCTGCTGCTACAGCTCTGGCAAGACCTGCTTGGCCGGCAAAGCCTCGGCATTCGCGACAACTTCTTCGAACTGGGTGGCGACTCCATCATCTCCATCCAGCTGGTCAGCCGTGCCCGTGCCCAAGGCTTGCAATTCACCCCCAAAGACCTGTTCCAGCACCAGACCATCGAAAGCCTGGCCCGCGTCGCCGTGCACGCCGACCGCCAAACCGCCGCGATAGACGCCGCCGCGCAACAGCCTGCCAGCGGCAACGCCCCGCTATTACCGATCCAGCACACCTTTTTCGCGCAAAACCTGCCTAACCCGCACCACTGGAACCAATCCCTCTTGCTGCAAACCCGGCAAGCGCTCGATCTCGACCACCTGCAACAAGCCCTGGAGCAACTGATCGCCCACCACGACAGCCTGCGCCTGCGCTACCGGCAGCAAGACAGCCAATGGCTACAATACTACCAGCCCGCCGAGCAAGCACAGGCGATGGAAACCAGCCATACCTTCCAAACAAGTCACGACGGAATGGCGGCCAGCGTGCTCGACCGCCATTCCGTGGTCACGGTAGACGGCATCAGCGGCATCGCCCAACAAGCCCAACGCCGCCTCAACCTACAACACGGCCCCTTGTTCAAAGCCGTGCACATCCCGGTAGACGACGGCAGCGAACGCCTGCTGCTGATCGGCCATCACCTGATCGTCGACGCCGTCTCCTGGCGCATCCTGCTGGAAGATCTGCAAAGCCTCTACCAGCAACGGCAACAAGGCCAAACCCCGCGCCTGCCGGCCAAAACCGCCAGCTACCAAGCCTGGAGCGGCGCACTGCAACGTTATGCCGAAAGCCAACACCTGCAAGCCCAACGCGGCTACTGGCAAGCACAAACCGCAAGCCCAGGCCGAATCCAAGCAGCCCCCTGGCCCTACGACCATCCGCAAGGCCGCGCGCAAAGCCGCGACCGGGTCAGCCAAAGCCTGACTCTGGACAGCGCCCGCACCCGGCAGCTGCTACACGACGCCAACGGCGCCTACCGCACCCGCATCCAGGAACTGCTGCTGGCCGCCCTGGCCCGCACCCTTAGCGAATGGACCGGGCACGCCGACATCGGCATCGAACTCGAAGGCCACGGCCGCGAAGCCGACGCCGTGATCCAGACCACACAAGGCATCAACGCCAATCACCATAACAGCAATAACAGCGCCCTCGACCTCAGCCGCAGCATCGGCTGGTTCACCAGTCTGTACCCGGTCAAACTCAGCGTAGGCCGGGACTGGGCCGAAACCGTCAAAACCGTCAAGGAACAACTGCGTAGCGTCCCGTCCAATGGCATCGGCTATGGCGTATTGCGCTACCTGAGCGATCAATCCGGCAACCACGAACAAGTTGCTGTCGAAGACCAACGTCACGACAAACCCAAAGTCACCTTCAACTACCTGGGTCAACTCGACACCAGCTTCGATGCCGCAGCGCTCCTGCGCCCGGCCGCCGAAAACAGCGGCGACGAACGCGACCCCGAAGCGCCGCTGGGCAACGAATTGGAAATCAACGGCGAAATCTACCAAGGCCAACTACGGCTGCAGTGGAGTTACAGCGGCCAGCGCTACCAAGCACGCACCATTGCCACGCTATTGCAACGTTATCAGACCCACCTGGATCAGCTGCTCGACCACTGCCTCGAAGCCGAGACTCACCTGACCCCCAACGACGTGCCGCTGGCCCAGGTTACTCAAGCCCAGCTCGACGCCCTGCCGGTCGAACACCGCCAAATCGAAGACCTGTACCCCCTGTCGCCCATGCAACAGGGCATCTTGTTTCATGCTTTGCAGCACGGTGATGACGATCCGTATTTCTATCAGCGGGTATTCTCGCTACGCGGGCCATTGAATACGAACGGGTTCATCGCGTCCTGGCAAAACGTCATCGCCCGCCATCCGGCCTTGCGCTCGGTTTATTATTTCGAAGACGCCCATACGCCGTTGCAAATTGTCTGCAAAACCCGAAACATCGATTTGTTCGAGGGTGATTGGCGCGGCATGTTGCCCGCAGAACGTTGGGAAATGCTAGTGCAATGTCTGCGCAACGAACGTGCGCAGGGGTTCGATTTTGCCGGTCGGCGTGGTTTTGCCTTGAGCCTGATCCGGGTCGAAGACGAGGCCTGGTGGCTGATCTGGAGCCATCACCATATCGCGCTGGACGGCTGGAGCATGGGCTTGGTGTTGCGCGACGTCATGCAAGGGTATTACGGCAAAGCGTTGCCGGCGGTGCCGGCCCATGCCGAATATCTGCATTGGTTGAATGGCCGCGATCAGCGTAGCGCGCTGGATTTTTGGCGCAATAGCCTGGCCGGTTGTGAAGACATGACGCCGTTGCCGTTGGTGGCGCTAAGCGCCACCGGTACTGAATCCTACATCTATGAAGAAGTCGAGATCAGTCTGTCGGTGAGCGAAACGCAAGCCGTGCAAGCGGCCGCGCGCCGCTACGGCGTGACGATCAGCACGTTGTTACAGGGGGCTTATGCCTTGCTGCTTGGACGGCATGGCGGTTGCGATGCCGCGCTGTTTGGTGTCACCGTGTCGGGGCGTTCGGCCGATTTGGCCGGCATCGAGGCCATGGCTGGTTTGTTCATCAACACCTTGCCGCTACGCGTCGAGCTGGACGGCAGACAGGCACTGAGCGCTTGGCTGCAAGCCATTCAGTCGCAAACCGCCGCCATGCGCGATTATGAATTCACCCCGTTGCCGGAGATTCAACGCCTGGCCGCCTTTGGCGAGGCAAAAAACCTGTTCGAGGCCATTCTGGTGTTTGAAAACTATCCTCTGGACGAGGTATTGAAGCAACCCATGCAAGGCCTGAAAGTCGGGTTGCTGGATGACGAGGATGGCAGCGGTCCATTGAAGCATAACCGCGGCCGCAACAACTATGCGCTAAGTCTGATCGCCGGTTTGGACGGCCACTTGCATTTCACCTTTTCCGGCCGGAAAACTCGGTTTCAACCTAATGCGATGAGCTTGTTGGCTCGGCGCTTTCGCTACTTGCTGCAACAAATCGTTGCCGGTGAACCAATGCAGTTGGCTGACGTGCAGCTCGAATCCGCCTTGCCAAGCGTGTTGGAAACCGATACTGCATGGACGCCGGCGTTTTCAAATCCGCTGGCAGCCTGGCAAGCTCAAGTCTTGCGTCAGCCACAGGCTTTAGCGGTGCGCGACGAACAGCGTAGCCTCAGCTTTATAGCGCTGGATTTGGCGGCCAACCGGCTGGCGAACGCGTTGCTGGCGCAGGGCGTCACCGGCGAAACGCCGGTCGGTGTGTTGATCGAACGTTCGACGCTATTGCCGGTCAGTCTGTTGGCGATCTTGAAGATAGGCGCGGTTTATCTGCCACTGGATACTGCCTTGCCCGAACAACGCTTGCGGCAACTGCTAAGGGACAGCGGCGCCAACTGCGTCGTGACCGGTCATGCCGGCGTAAAACACTTGGCCGCTTACGGTTGCCGCATTGTGAATCTGGATACACTGGATTGGTGGCAACTGTCCGCCGAATGGGCGCCTCGCGTATTGCATTCACAGCAGGCCGCGTATCGCATCTACACCTCCGGTTCCACCGGTGAACCCAAGGGAGTTACGGTCAGCCATGCCGCCATGAATCAGTATCTGCACGGGGTATTGCAGCGTCTGGCATTGCCGGATGAGTGTGCCATGGCGATGGTCTCGACGCCGGCCGCCGACCTTGGCCACACCGTGTTGTTTGGTGCTTTGTACTCGGGCCGATCTTTGTATTTGGTCTCTGCCGATTGCGTCGCCGATCCGGACCGCTTTGCGCGGATGATGAGCGATAACCGCATTGGGGCCTTGAAAATCGTGCCCAGTCATTTGCGTGGCCTGTTGCAGGCGGCCAGTCCCGCCGACGTGCTTCCGGAGCATGTGTTGATTCTGGGTGGCGAGGCTTGTCCATGGGATTTGCTGGAAACCATTCACAAACTGAAACCTCGGTGCCGGATCATCAATCATTACGGCCCGACCGAAACCACGGTCGGTGTGCTGACCCACGAACCCGATGCCGTTCAGGCCGGAGCCACTGTGCCCGTCGGCAACCCCTTGCCCGGCGTACATGCCTATTTACTGGATGCCGATCTGAATCCGGTGCCGGTCGATGTACCCGGCGAGTTATACATCGGCGGCGCCGGCTTGGCGCGCGGTTACCACGGCAAGGCCTGCATGACGGCGGAACGCTTTTTACCCAATCCGTTCCGCGATGGCGAACGCGTTTACCGAACCGGCGATCGAGCAGTATTGCGCGACGGCAGCCTGGTCTGGCTGGGGCGGATGGACAATCAGGTCAAAATCCGCGGTTACCGCATCGAACCCGACGAGGTCGCCCGCATTCTGCGCAGCCTGAGCGGCGTCGCCGACGCGCTGGTGGTGGCCGAAGCCGGTGACAGCGACGGCCGTTTGCAACTGCTGGGGTATGTGGTGCCCGAGCGGCAAACAGCGCTGGATGTACCTGCTTTGCGCGCTGAACTGGCGAATAAGTTGCCGGAGTACATGGTGCCGGCGCATATCCTGGCCCTGGACGCGATTCCGCTGACTGCCAACGGCAAAGTAGACCGCAGGGCCTTGCCCAAACCTCGGCAGCAGATGCGCGAAACCGTGGCGCCACGTAACGAACTCGAAGCGCAGCTGGCGGCTATCTGGCAAACGGTATTGAAAACCGATGCCGTCGGCGTGACCGATAATTTTTTCGAGCTCGGTGGCGACTCGATCCTGAGTTTGCAAATCATTGCACGCGCCCGTAAACAGGGCATCAAACTGACACCGAAACTGTTGTTCGAAAAACAGACCATAGCCGAACTGGCGGACGCCGTTGGTCTGCCCAAGGCCGAAGCTAATCTCGAGGGTAAGCAAGCCGAGATTACGCGTCGCGGGTTAAACGGACCGCTGCCGTTATCTTATGGACAGGAGCGGCTCTGGTTTTTGGCGCAATTACAACCCGAGAGTACTGCCTATCACATCAACGGTGGTTTGCGACTGTCCGGACAGCTCGATTTGGCCGCGCTGAAAAGCAGCTTTGAAATCTTGACGGCCCGCCATGACATGTTGCGGACTCGCTTCATCGCCGTGGACGGCAAGCCGTTGCAAGTGGCGGAATCCTTAGTCCCGGTACCGTTGCGCCTGATCGATTCAGCCACCTGCGTAAATGCGGCAGTCGAGTTGGCCGCTTGGTCGGCACAAGAAGCGGTAGTGCCTTTCGATTTTGAACAAGGGCCATTATGGCGGGCAACCTTGATCGCCATCGGCGAGCAACACCACGAATTATGGCTGACCTTGCATCACTTGCTGGCCGACGGCTGGTCGGTCGGTCGCCTGTTGCAGGAATTCGCCGAACTTTACGCGGCGGCCTTGGAACGACGCCCGCCGGATTTGTCGGCACTGGCCATCAGCTATGCCGATTACGCGGTCTGGCAGCGGCAATGGCTGGCGGCAGGCGAAGGCGAACGGCAAAGCCAATACTGGCTACAGCAACTCGGCGGTGAGCAGCCCGTGCTGCAATTGCCCGTCGATCATGCCAGGCCAGCGGTATCCAGCGGCCAAGGGGCGGCGCTCAGTTTTAGTCTGTCGGGAACCGTAAGCGAACGCCTGAAACAATTGGCGGTCGAAACATCGACTACGCCATTCATGGTATTGCTTGCCGCATTTCAAGCCTTGCTGTATCGCTACAGCGGACAGTCCGATCTGAGCATCGGCATTCCTGTCGCCAATCGCAGCCGGATCGAAACCGAAGCCGTGGTCGGCTTTTTCGTCAATACCTTGGTGTTGCGCGGCGATTGTCGCGGCGAGCTGAACTTTTTACAGCTGCTGGCGCAAGTCAAGCAAACCGTGCTGGGCGCCCAGGATCACCCCGATCTGCCGTTCGAGCATTTGGTCGAACTATTGCAGCCGCAACGCAGCCTGAACCGCAATCCGCTGTTCCAGGTGATGATGAACCATCAAAAACGCGACATGAGCGTGCTGAAGAGCTTGCCGGGGCTGGCTGTCGAGCGCATCGGCCGCGAGGCGGATGCCGCGCAATTCGATTTGAGCCTAGTCACCGAGGAAGATGAAAACGGTTTGATTACCGGCAATTGGGTGTATGCGGCGGAGCTGTTCGAGTCCGAGACGATAGTCCGCTTGAGCCGACACTTTTTGAGTTTGTTGGAGCAGTGGTTGGCGCAACCCGAACAGCCGCTAGTGAATATCGGTCTTTTAACAGCGGCGGAACGAAGCCAACTGAATGTCTGGAACGCCACGCCGCGCAGCTATCCCGAGGGCTTGATTCACAGCCTGATTAGCCAACGCGCCACAATGCAACCGGAGGCGATCGCCCTGGCGTTTGGCGAGCAAACCCTGAACTATGCCGAACTGGAGAGCCGTTCCAACCTTCTGGCGCATTATTTGATCAGCCAAGGCGTCGGCCCGGAAATCCCTGTCGGCATAGCTGTCGAACGTTCCTTGGAATTAGTGGTCGGCCTGCTGGCCATCGTCAAGGCCGGCGGCGCCTTCGTGCCCCTGGATCCCGACTATCCCGCCGACCGGCTGGCGTACATGATCGAAGACTCCGGCATCGGCTTGTTGTTGAGTCACGGCGCGGTGTGGCCCAAGTTGCAAGGCATTTGCGGTACGCAGCACCCAAAAGGGCATAAATGCGTACCCTACGATCTGGATGAACTGGACTTGAGCGGCCAACCCGATTTTGCGCCCAGCCCAAGGCTGCATCCGGAAAGCCCGGCCTACATCATCTATACCTCCGGCTCCACCGGCCGGCCCAAAGGCGCGGCCAACAGCCATGCCGCCCTGGCCAATCGCCTGCACTGGATGCAGGAAGCCTATGCCATCGGCCTTGGCGACACCGTGCTGCAAAAAACCCCGTTCAGCTTCGACGTCTCGGTGTGGGAATTCTTCTGGCCCTTGCTGACCGGCGCCCGTCTGGCGATTGCCGGACCCGGCGCGCATCGCGACCCGGCCGAACTGGCGCGACTGATGCTCAAGCACCGCGTCGGCACCCTGCATTTCGTGCCGTCCATGCTGACCGAATTCGTCAACCAGCCCAAGCTGCCGGCGCTCCCCGACCTGAAACGTATCGTCTGTAGCGGCGAAGCCTTGCCGGCGGAACTACAACAGCGAGTATTTCAGCGATTGCCGGGCGTCGAACTCGACAACCTGTATGGCCCCACCGAAGCCGCGATCGACGTCACCCACTGGACCTGCCGCGATGATGGGGGTCACAGCGTGCCGATCGGCCAACCCATCGCCAACAGCCAAATCCACATTCTGGATGCCCACCTCAACCCGCTACCGGCGGGCGTCGCCGGCGAACTGTACATCGGAGGCCGAGGCCTGGCGCGCGGCTACCACCGCCGTTCCGGCCTGACCGCCGAACGTTTCATACCCGACCCGTTCGGCAGCGGCGGCCGCCTGTACCGCACCGGCGACCGGGCCAAGTGGCGCAACGACGGCGTCATCGAATACCTGGGCCGCCTGGATCATCAGATCAAACTGCGCGGCCTGCGCATTGAGCTGGGCGAAATCGAAGCGGCGTTATTGGCGCAACAAGGCATAGCCGAAGCGGCGGTGTTGCTGAAAGAAGGCCAGGGCGGCGGACGATTGGTAGCGTATCTGGTGGCGGACGCGGGTGAAGCAGGTCATGACGCCTTGCTGAGGGCCTTGCGCAGTCGCTTGCCGGAATACATGGTGCCGTCGGCGCTGGTGTGTCTGGATAGCCTGCCTAAAACCGCCAACGGCAAACTGGATCGCAAAGCCCTGCCCGAACCTCACTGGAGCGGCCGCGAATTTCAGGCGCCGCAAACCGGGACCGAACAACGATTGGCTAATGCCTGGCAAAGCCTGCTGAGCGTGGAACGGGTTGGGCGTAGCGATAACTTCTTCGAATTGGGCGGGCATTCGTTGTTGGCGACACGTTTGGTAGCGCAAATTCGTACCGATCTGGGCGTGGATTTACCGTTGCGCAACGTATTCGAAACCGAGGATCTGCGGCAATTGGCCGAGCGTATCGATCAGCTCGGTGCGGCCCTGGTCGGCGACGAGGTGTTGGCGGATATGAGCGGGTGGCTGGATGAGTTGGAGCTTTCTTAATGGCGGAGCAGGCATTAGCAACATCAAAGGATAACAATCAATACGATATGAAATTGAATACCGACAGCTTGGCTGCTGACAAATACCCGCAAGCATCGCCGAAATCCGCCAATCCGATGGTCGGCGAGGATTTGGTACGCCGCTTTGTCGCCTTGCCGCTGGAAAAGCGGCGGCTGTTTCTGGATAGGCTGCAGCAGCAAGGCGGCGATTTCTCCAAGCTGCCGATTCCAGCGCAATTGTGTGGCGACGACGATATTCCGCTATCGTTGGTGCAGCAAGGGCTGTGGATTTTGCACCAGCTCGACCCTGCCAGCACGGCCTATCACATTGCCGGCGGAGTGAGCATCGTCGGCGCGCTGGACTGTGCCGCGTTGCAACAGGCTTTCGACACCCTGGCCGCGCGGCACGACGCCCTGCGCACTGTGTTCTACGCCCTCGACGGCCAGCCCCGACAGCGCCTGTTGGACGCCGCGCCGGTTGACATCGACTACCACGACCTCAGCGCTCTGGACGCCGAAACCGCGCAAACCCAAGCCAGCCAACGGGCCGAAGCCGCCACTCGTCAAGCGTTCGATCTGGAACGCGGCCCGCTGTGGCGGGTCACTTTGGTTCGGCTGCCCGCCGAAGATGCGCCGGTGCACGAACTCAACCTAAGCCTGCATCATTTAATCGCCGATGGCTGGTCCCTGAACCGCCTGCTGGCCGAATTCGCCGAACTGCATGCCGCCACGCTGAACCAGCGTGTGCCGCAATTCCCGGTGTTACCCATCCGTCATGCCGACTACGCCGTCTGGCAACGCAGCTGGCTGGAAGCCGGCGAAAGCCAACGGCAACTGGCTTATTGGACCGACCGCCTGGGCGGCGAACAACCCGTCATCGAACT
The DNA here is from genome assembly GCF_009828925.2 of Methylicorpusculum oleiharenae. Taxonomy (NCBI): domain Bacteria; kingdom Pseudomonadati; phylum Pseudomonadota; class Gammaproteobacteria; order Methylococcales; family Methylococcaceae; genus Methylicorpusculum; species Methylicorpusculum oleiharenae. The sequence goes on along the minus strand of NZ_WUTY02000002.1, from coordinate 456,327 downwards.
GCCTTTCGATCGCCCTCGGCCTTCGGAACCCAGCCACCGCGGCGGCCGGGTCACGTTTGCTTTGCCCGAAGCGCTCAGCCACGTCATCCAGCAACTGGCCCGGCAAAACAGCGCCACCGTGTTCATGGTGCTGCTGGCCGCCTTCAAGGTTCTACTGTACCGCTACAGCGGTCAAACCGATTTGCGCATCGGCCTGCCGCTGGCCAACCGCAACCGCTCAGAAAACCAACACTTGATCGGCTATTTCGTCAACACCGTGGTGTTGCGCAGCGAACTCGACAGCCGCCAGTCGTTTAACGCCTTCCTGGCCCAAATCAAACACCACCTGCTGGACGCCCAGGCTCATCCCGACCTACCATTCGAACAGCTGGTCGACGCCCTGCAACCCGAACGCCGGCTCGGACAAAACCCGCTGTTTCAAATCCTGATCAACCACCAGCAACAAGACTTCAGCGCCTTACAACAAAACGGCTGGCAAATCCAAGCCATAGACCGCGACAACGGCGCCGCCCAATTCGACCTCAGTCTCGACACCGAACAACACGGCAACGGCCGGATCGGCGGCTTCTTCACCTACGCCACCGACCTGTTCGACGCCACCACCATTCAAAGCCTGGCCGACCACTACCGACAACTATTGGCGCAACTCACCAGCCAGCCCGACACCGCTATCGCCTCCCAAGCCTTGCTGACCGCCGCCGAACAAGCGCAACTGGCTGCCTGGAACATCTGGCCCAAGACCTACGACCCGCGCCCCCCGGTGCATGAGCTGATCCAGCGCCAGGCCGAACGGCAACCGCACGCCGTGGCCTTGATCTGCGGCGAACAGCGCTTGAGTTATCAAGATTTGGAACAACAGGCCAACCGACTGGCGCACCGATTGATCGAATGGGGCGTCCAAGCCGAAAGCCGGGTGGCCCTGCTGCTGCCGCGCGGCCTGGATGCCATCGTCGCCATGCTGGCCGTCTTGAAAGCCGGCGGCGCCTACCTGCCGCTGGACCCCGAACAACCGGGCGAACGCCTGGCCGAATTGATGGCCGATGCCGGCGTGACGCTGGCGATCTCGCTATCTTCGTTGGCGATGGCGCCATCAGGCGCGAGCGATGGGCTTCGCTCGCGCTCAGCCCAGCCTACACGTTCGGCTGAGGCGGTTGCCGCCTGTGTTTGGCTCAATCTTGACGAAACCGAGCTGAGCGATTATGCCGCCAGCGCACCAGCCGTGACCCTTCACCCCGAGCAACTGGCCTACCTGATCCACACCTCCGGTTCCACCGGCAAACCCAAAAGCGTCGCCGTCGCCCATGGCGCCTTGGCGCGGCATTGCCTGGCCATTGCCGAACGTTATGAAATCAAACGGGACGATACGGCTTTGCATTTCGCCGCCTTCACCTTCGACGCCGCCATGGAGCAATGGCTGGTACCGTTGATCAACGGTTGCCGCTTAGTGATCCGGGATGAATTGTGGAGCGCGGAGCAGGCCTACCATATCTTGATCGAACAGGGCGTCAGTTGGTTCGAAATGCCGCCGGCTTACCTGACCGAAATCGCCCGCTGGGCCGAACAGCAGGGACTTACCCTGCCGCTGCGGGCTTGTTCGGTGGGCGGCGAAGCGGTCAGCAAGGAAAATCTGGCGCAAATCCGCCGGGTGGTGGGCGACGCGCCCATCGTCAACGGTTACGGTCCCACCGAAACCTTGATTACACCGTTGGTGTGGAGTGCGCACAAAAATACCGAGTGCGATACCGCCTATGCGCCGATAGGCACCGGCGTCGGCGAGCGTACGCTTTATATATTGGACAAGGATCTGAATCCCTTGCCGCTGGGTGCCATCGGCGAACTGTACATCGGCGGCCCTTGTCTGGCCCGAGGCTACCATGGCCGGCCGGACTTGACCGCCGAACGCTTTATTCCCGACCCGTTCGCAGCGGATGGCATCCGGCTATACCGCACCGGCGACTTGGTGCGTTTCCGCGTCGACGGCAATGTGGATTATTTCGGCCGCGGCGATCATCAGATCAAGTTGCGCGGCTACCGTATCGAATTGGGCGAGATCGAAGCGCAGGTCTTGTCGCATCCTGCCGTGAGTGAAGCCGTGGCCATCGCCGACGGCGAGGGCAGCGACAAGCGGCTATTGGTGTATGCGGTTGCCGCCGGCGAAATCACTGCGGATGATTTGAAACTCTATTTGCAAAGCCGTTTGCCTGACTACATGATTCCGGCGCAAATCATTCTGCTCGACCGTTTGCCACGACTGACCAGCGGCAAGCTGGACCGCAAAGCTTTACCCAAACCGGAATGGACGACGGAGCAAAACTTTCGGGCGCCGCAAACCGAGGCCGAGCGAGCGCTGACCGACATATGGCAGGACGTGCTGGGCTTTAATAGGATCGGCATCGACGATAATTTTTTCGAACTGGGCGGCGATTCTATTCTGTCGATTCGAGTGGTCAGCCGCGCCCGCGAAGCCGGTTGGCAGTTCACGCCCAAGGAGTTGTTTTTGCACCAAACCGTCGCCGGCCTGGCAGCTGTCGCACAACCTGCACGGCAAGCAGGCGATGCCGTGGAGGATATTGTCAACGGCGAAGCGGCGTTGTCGCCGATTCAGGCTCAGTTTTTTCAGGATGATGTTCCCAATCGCCAGCACTGGAATTTGTCCTTGCTGTTGCAAGCTCGCCAGCCACTGGACGAAACCAAGCTGGAGCGGGCGCTGCAAACCTTGATCAATCATCACGATAGCCTGCGTTTACGTTATCGCCTGGAAGATGGGGCTTGGCGCCAATATTACGCCGACCTCGATGCCGGAGATGCCACCGATGTACTATGGCGGCGCAAGGCTCAGGATAGCGCCGAGGTCGAAAGTATCGCCAATCAGGCTCAGCGCAGTCTGAATTTGCAGCAGGGTCCGTTGCTGCGCGCCGTGTCCATTCGCGTTGCCGACGACAGCCAAAGGTTGCTGTTGGTGGTGCATCATCTGGTGGTCGATGGCGTATCCTGGCGAATATTGCTGGAGGATTTACAAGGGCTCTATAACGGCGACCCGGCCTTGCCGACCAAGACCGCCAGTTTCAAACACTGGACGCAACGCCTGCAAGATTACGCCGACAGCGAAACGATTAACCGGCAACTGCCTTACTGGCTGGCGCTGGCCGAGGGCGGCGGTGGCAACGAATTACCGCGCGATTTTCCGCAAGATGCCGGCAGTTTTGCCGACGCCCGCACGCTGAGCCTGACGATTTCCAGCGAAACCACCCGGCAATTGTTGCAACAGGCACCCGCGGCTTACCGTACACGGGTCAACGATTTGTTGTTGACTGCGTTGGCGCGGGTGTTGTGTCGCTGGAGCGGTCGCGACAGGGTTCTGGTAGAACTGGAAAGCCATGGCCGCGAAGATCTGTTCGAGGATACCGACCTCAGTCGCAGCGTCGGCTGGTTCACCAGTGTGTATCCCGTCTGTCTGTCTGCCATTGCCGATTCCGGCGCCGCGATCAAAACCGTCAAGGATCAACTGCGCAGCGTGCCGGACGGCGGCTTGGGGTTCGGCGTCTTGAAATATTTGGCGGAGCCCGTAGTGCAAGCGCAATTGGCGGCCTTGCCGCAACCCCGAGTCAGCTTCAATTATTTCGGCCAATTCGATGCCGAGCAGGCTTTATTCGAGGTGGCGCCGGAAACCGCCGGTGCTGACCGCGACCCCGCCGTGCCGCTGCCGTGCTGGCTGGAAATCAATGCCCAGGTGTTGGCGGGCGAATTGGAATTGCGTTGGCGTTACAGCGAAAACCAGTACCGCGCCGAAACCGTGCTGGGTTTGCTGGAAGCCTATCGCGCCGAATTGACCATGTTGGTGGAACATTGCTTGAGCGGCGCCAAAGGCGCGACGCCGGCCGATTTTGCGTTGGCCGGTCTGAGCCAACCGCAAATCGACGCGCTGCCGGTTGCCATCGAGGTTGTCGAAGATATTTATCCGTTGGCGCCGATGCAGCAAGGCATTTTGTTTCATGCCCTGCTGGAGCCGGAAACCGGGGTGTACGTCAATCAGATGACGTTGGACATCGAGGGCCTGGACGTCGAGCGCTTTGCCGCCGCCTGGCGCAAGGCAATCGCCCGGCACGATATATTGCGCAGTGCCTTTGTTTGGCGCGGCGAGGCCGACCGGCCGTTACAAGTGGTTTACAGGCAGGCGGCATTGCCGCTGGAAATCCTTGACTGGCGTGGCCGCGCGGCTTCCGAAGCCGAGTTGGCGGCATTGGCCGCCGAAGAACACGCGCGCGGCTTCGACCCTGCGCAAGCGCCGCTGATGCGCTTGTTGCTGGTGCGGCTTTCCGAGCGGACTTACCGCTGGATCTGGACCAGCCATCATGTTCTGTTGGACGGCTGGAGTACCTCGCAATTGCTCGGCGAAGTGTTGCAAAGCTATGCCGGTTCCGAGCGCGGCGCGGGTTGCCGATACCGAGATTTCATCGCCTGGCTGCAACAAAAAGACCCGGCGGACAGCGAACGCTTCTGGCGCCGGCATTTGGCGGAGCTGGACGAGCCGACTCTGCTGGCCGCCGCGCTTGGCCGGGCTGGCGGAGCAGGTCACGGCAGTTACAGCGAGCGACTGGATGCGAATATCACTAGGAACCTGCAGGACTTCGCCCAGCGTCAGCGCATTACCTTGAATACCTTGCTGCAAGGCGCCTGGGCGCTGGTGTTGCAACGTTATTGCGGCCAACAAACCGTGGCGTTTGGCGTTACCGTATCCGGGCGACCTGCGGATTTGTCAGGCGTGGACGGCATGTTAGGTCTGTTTATCAATACGTTGCCGTTGATCGTCACCGGCAGGTCCGAGCAATCGGTCGCTGACTGGTTGCGAGCCCTGCAGCAAGACAATCTGGTTTTGCGCGAACACGAACAAACGCCGCTGTACGATATTCAGCGCTGGGCCGGGCAAGCCGGGGTGGCGCTGTTCGATACATTGTTGGTATTCGAAAACTTTCCGGTCGACGCCGCGTTGCGCAATGCCGATGCCGGCCTGCAATTCGGTTTGCCCCGGCATATCGATATCACCCACTATCCGTTGACATTGAATGTCAGTGTCGGCGAGTCGCTCGGGCTGGCCTTCGGTTATTGGCGGGATCGATTCGATGCCGATGTCGTACAGGTTTTGGAGCGGCATTTTCGCCAGTTGCTGTTGGACATGATCGAAGATGGCGAACGCCCGCTTGCCAATTTGAGCTCACTGACGGCAGCCGAACAAAGCCAGCTTGCTGCCTGGAACGCCACGCCGCGCGACTATCCCGTCGGCCTGGTTCATCAGTTAATCAGCCAACAGGCCTTGATCCGGCCGGAGGCGATCGCCCTGGCGTTTGGCGAGCAAACCCTGAGTTATGCCGAACTGGAGAGCCGTGCCAACCGTCTGGCGCATTATTTGATCAGCCAAGGCGTCGGCCCGGAAATTCCTGTCGGCATAGCTGTCGAACGTTCCTTGGAATTAGTGGTCGGCCTGCTGGCCATCGTCAAGGCCGGCGGCGCCTACGTGCCCCTGGATCCCGACTATCCCGCCGACCGGCTGGCGTACATGATCGAAGACTCCGGCATCGGCTTGTTGTTGAGTCACGGCGCGGTGTGGCCCAAGTTGCAAGGCATTTGCGGTACGCAGCACCCAAAAGGGCATAAATGCGTACCCTACGATCTGGATGAACTGGACTTGAGCGGCCAACCCGATTTTGCGCCCAGCCCAAGGCTGCATCCGGAAAGCCCGGCCTACATCATCTATACCTCCGGCTCCACCGGACGGCCCAAGGGTGCCGCCAACCCCCATGTCGCGTTGGCCAACCGGCTGCACTGGATGCAGGAAGCTTATGCCATCGGCCCTGGCGATACCGTGCTGCAAAAAACCCCATTCAGCTTCGACGTCTCGGTGTGGGAATTCTTCTGGCCCTTGCTGACCGGCGCCCGTCTGGCGATTGCCGGATCCGGCGCGCATCGCGACCCGGCCGAACTGGCGCGACTGATGCTCAAGCACCGCGTCGGCACCCTGCATTTCGTGCCGTCCATGCTGGCCGAATTCGTCAACCAGCCCAAGCTGCCGGCGCTCCCCGACCTGAAACGTATCGTCTGTAGCGGCGAAGCCTTGCCGGCGGAACTACAACAGCGAGTATTTCAGCGATTGCCGGGCGTCGAACTCGACAACCTGTATGGCCCCACCGAAGCCGCGATCGACGTCACCCACTGGACCTGCCGCGATGATGGGGGTCACAGCGTGCCGATCGGCCAACCCATCGCCAACAGCCAAATCCACATTCTGGATGCCCACCTCAACCCGCTACCGGCGGGCGTCGCCGGCGAACTATACATCGGAGGCCGAGGCCTGGCGCGCGGCTACCACCGCCGTTCCGGCCTGACCGCCGAACGTTTCATACCCGACCCGTTCGGCAGCGGCGGCCGCCTGTACCGCACCGGCGACCGGGCCAAGTGGCGCAACGACGGCGTCATCGAATACCTGGGCCGCCTGGATCATCAGATCAAACTGCGCGGCCTGCGCATTGAGCTGGGCGAAATCGAAGCGGCGTTATTGGCGCAACAAGGCGTGGACGAAGCAGTGGTATCGCTGAAAGACAGTCCGCACGGACATTATCTGGTCGCCTATGTCGCCACCGCCGGTCGCCAACTTGTGGTCGAAACGCTGCAACAAGGTTTGCGGCAGCGCCTGCCCGACTACATGGTTCCCGCCGCCATCGTCTTACTGGACAGCCTGCCCAAAACCGTTAACGGTAAACTCGACCGCAAAGCCCTGCCCGAACCCGAACTGAACCGGCGTAGCTACCATGCGCCGCACAGCGCGACAGAACGGGTGCTGGCCGAAATATGGCAGGAGTTGCTGAATATCGACAGGGTCGGCCTGGACGACCATTTCTTCGAGCTGGGCGGGCATTCCTTGCTGGCGATGAAACTGGTGGGCCGCGTCAAGCAGTCGGCCGGGGTTGAATTGCCGGTGCTGCGCATATTCGAAATCCCGCGGTTGGCGGCGCTGGCGGCGGAAATCGACTCGCTGCAAGCCCTATCTGCGCAACAGCCGGATTTACAGTCCGAATTGTCAGGCGCTCTGGCCGAGTTGCAAGGTCTGTCGGCGGAAGATTTGCTGGCCTTGCTGGCCGCCGAAGAATGAAACGATCGCTGCCTGTTTCGTGCGCAGCGACGTAAACCTTATTGAAAATAGATTTGTTTAATGGAAAACCTACTCGCCAATTTTAATGACCTGAGCATCCAGCAACGCAAAGCCCTGATCGTGCTGTTGAAACGCCGCGGCATAGACGTTGCGCAATTGCCGATTACCGGCGTCAAGCGCGATGCCCCGCTACCGCTGTCCTACGGGCAGCAGCGGCTATGGTTTCTGGCGCAGTTGGAACCGGATAGCAGCGCCTACCACATAGCCGATGCGGTCTGGCTGAACGGCACGTTGGATGCGGCTGCGTTACAGCGCAGTGTCGATAAATTAGTGGCGAGGCACGAAAGCCTCAGAACCACGTTCCGCAACGTCGGCGGTAAGGCGCTACAAGTCGTCCATGAACAGTTGCCGGTGACGGTGGTTTGGCTGGATTACAGCGCGGCGATCGGCGATGAAGCCTCGGTCAGAACCAAGCTTGAGGGTATCGAGCGGCAACTCTTCGATTTGGAAAACGGTCCATTATTGCGGGTCAGCGTGCTGAAGCTGGCCGCCGACCGCCATGTACTATCGATTGCGCTACATCACATTGTTGCCGATGAGTGGTCGCTGGCTATCGTCATTAGCGAATTCGCCGAAATCTATCGCGCCTACTGCGAGGGAAGGGAGCCGCAATTGCCCGGATTGGTGATCGGTTACGCCGATTTCGCGGTCTGGCAGCGGCATTGGCTGGAAGCAGGCGAAATGGAACGGCAGCTGAAATATTGGACGGAAAAACTGGCCGGCGAGCATGCCGCGCTGGAATTGCCGTTCGACAAACCCAGGCCGCCACAGCCGAGCGACCATGGCGCCAAGCTGGAATTCCCGTTGCCCGATGCGTTGAGCGCCGCGCTACGCCAATATAGTCTGGAGCAAGGTGCAACCCTCTTCATGGGCTTGCTGGCCCTGTTCAAAATGCTGCTGTACCGTTACAGCGGCCAGCGAGCGATTCGCGTCGGCGTGCCGGTTGCCAATCGCAATCGCCGCGAGACCGAGCATCTGGTCGGTTTTTTCGTCAATACTCAGGTGTTACAGACCGAACTGCATGGTGGCTTGAGTTTCCGCCAAGTGCTGGATAGGGTCAAGGACACCGCGTTGGGCGCGCAGGCGCATCCCGATTTACCGTTCGAGCAATTGGTTGAAGCGCTTAGCCCTGAAAGGAGTTTGAACCGCAATCCGCTGTTTCAGGTGATGTACAACCATCAGTATCAACAGGCGGAGATCGCCGAAGCCCTGGGCTTGCTTAATATCGCGCCGTTTGCCCGCGACAGTCACACCACCCAATTCGAATTGATATTGGATACCTTCGAAATTGGCAAAGACGGCATCGTTCTCCTTTGGACCTATGCCAGTGATTTATTTGATCATTCGACGATAGAGCGAATGGCTCGGCATTTTTGCCGGTTGGCCGAAGCCGCGTTGGCTGCACCCGAGACGGCCTTACTGGACTTGCCGCTGCTCGATCCGCTTGAATGGACTTGTTCAAGCGCTAACGAAGCCAAACCTTGTGAATGGCTTGCATTGGCCGAAGCCATTCGCGCTAAGGCGCAAGCCCACCCCGACGCCGAAGCCCTGGTTTGTGCCGGGCAGGTGCTGAGCTATGCCGACTTGCAAAGCCAGGCCAACCGGCTGGCGCACCATTTGTTGGCGTCCGGCGTGAAAGCGGGCGACGTGGTGGGCTTGTGCCTGCCGCGCTCGGCGGACATGATCGTCGCCAGTCTGGCAGTTTGGCAATGCGGCGCGGCGTTTCTGCCCTTGGACCCGGATTATCCTACGGAACGCTTGCGTTATTTGCTGGCCGATGCCGGTGTCGGCTGTCTGTTAAGCCATAGTGAAGGACCATCAATCACGCGCACGCCCGCGTCGATCATGACGCTTGAGCTGGACCGGCTGGATTTGTCCGCCTACCCCGACACGCCGCCGGCGCTCGCGACGCATCCCGAGCAAACCGCTTATTTGATCTATACCTCCGGCTCCACCGGCCAGCCTAAAGGCGTGGCGGTCAGCCACGGCGCGCTGGCCCGGCATTGCCAGGCCATGGCCGAGGTGTATGCCATGCAAGCCGGCGATGTCTGCCTGCATTTCGCCTCGTTCAGCTTTGACGCGGCGATTGAACAATGGGCGGTGCCGCTGGCGTGCGGCGCCAAAGTGGTCGTCAGCGACCAGTCCCTGTGGAGCGTCGAGCAAACCCTGGCGGCGATCGAAAGCCATGGCATCACCCGCATCGACTTGCCGCCGGCCTATCTGAGCGAACTGGCTCGGCACATCCAGCTGCCTGAACAAGCCCCCGACCTGACCAGTTGTACGGTCGGCGGCGAAGCGCTGCCTCGAGACAGCCTGGCCTTGATTCAAAGCCGCTTGCAGCCTCAACGCCTGCTCAACGCCTACGGCCCCACCGAAACCGTCATCACGCCGCTGGTCTGGGAAGCCGCCGTCGATTGCGACAGCGCCTATGCCCCCATCGGCAGCGTTATCGGTGATCGCAGCGCCTACATCCTTGATACCGACCTCAACCCCGTCCCCATCGGCGTGGCCGGCGAACTTTACATCGGCGGGCCCGGCCTGGCCCAAGGCTACTTGCACAAGCCGGGGTTGAGCGCCGAGCGCTTCATTCCCGATCCGTTCAGCAGCCAGGCCGGCTCTCGGCTGTACCGTACCGGCGACCGGGTCAGACGCCGGGCCGATGGGGTCATCGACTACCTGGGGCGGCTGGATCAACAAATCAAGCTGCGCGGCTACCGCATCGAACTGGGCGAAATCGAAGCCGCCTTGCTGGCGCAAGCCGGCATAGACGAAGCTGTAGTTATCGCCTCCGAAAACGGCCAATTGCTGGCCTATGTCGGGGCCGGTTCCGTAGGGGCTGAAGGCAACGAAACTCAACGTGCCGAAAGCCTGCGCCAAGCCTTGCAAACCCGCTTGCCGGATTACATGCTGCCGAGCCATATCCTGGTCTTGCCGCAACTGCCGAAATTGCCCAGCGGCAAGCTGGATCGCCAATCCCTGCCGGCGCCGGAACGCATCGCCCGCACCCGCACCGCGCCGCGCAATGCCGTCGAACACCAGCTGGCAACGATTTGGCGGGAAGTGCTGGGCTTGGAGGACATCGGCGTCGAGGATAATTTCTTCGCGTTGGGGGGCGATTCGATTATTTCCCTGCAAGTGGTTAGCCGCGCCCGCCAAGTCGGGCTGGCGTTGTCGCCCAAGGATATTTTTAGCCATCAAACCGTCACCGCGCTGGCGGGGTTGGCGGCAAAGCTGACACCGATACAAGCAGATGCCTCCATTGCCGCCGTTATTAACGGGCGTGACTTGCCGTTGACGCCGATTCAAGCCGAATTTTTTGCTGCCGAGATTCCTCAGCGCCAACACTGGAACCAATCGGTATTGCTGCAAACCGAACAAGCCCTGGATGCCCAGGCCCTGAATCTGGCGTTGCGGCATTTGCTGCAACATCACGATGCGCTACGTTTGCGTTTTTGCCGGAACGGGCAGTGGCGGCAGTACTATGCCGAAGCGGAGGAGGAACAAGACATCTTGTGGCTGCGCCAAGCCGCCGATGCCGAACAGATCGCCGCGATTGCGCAGCAGGCGCAACGCAGCCTGGATTTACAAGGTGGACCGTTGCTGCGTGCGGCGTATATCGAAGTGCCCGACGGTAGTTACCGATTGCTGCTGGTGGTACATCATTTAGTGGTGGATGGAGTGTCATGGCGGATCGTACTGGAGGATTTACAGGTTTTGTACCGGCAAATTGCCAACGCGGAAATCCCGCAATTACCGGCCAAAACCGCGTCATTTCAAGCCTGGGCGGAAGCGCTTGCTCGCCGTGCCGGAAAGATTTCGGATCAGCTTGATTTTTGGCGGCAACAGCTGGCGGCAATCCACGAATTGCCATCCGAATTCGGGGCTACCGATGCGACGGCGGCGGACGCGGAAACCGTGACGCTGCAACTCGATCCAGCCTCGACCCGGCGCTTGCTGCAGGATGCGCCGGCTGCTTACCGCACCCGTATCGATGAATTGTTGCTAACCGCCTTGGCGAGGGTGTTGTGCCGCTGGAGCGGCAACCCGGCATTGACTGTTGATCTGGAAGGCCACGGCCGCGAAGAGTTCGATCATGCGCCGGACATCAGCCGCTGCGTCGGCTGGTTCACCAGCGTTTATCCGGTGAAATTAAGCCCCGCCGCCTATCTGGCCGAATCGATCAAAACCGTCAAGGAGCAATTACGGTGCATTCCGGATCGCGGTCTGGGTTACGGCTTGTTGAAATATCTGGCCGACGAAGCGGTTCGCGCCGAGTTGCAGGCCTTGCCCAACCCCGCGGTGTGCTTCAATTATCTGGGGCAGTTCGACGCCAGTTTCACCGATGCCGGTTTGTTCCGGCCCGCCGGCGAGTCGCGCGGCGACGAACGCGACAGTGCTGCACCGTTGGACTATGCATTGGAAATCAACGGCCAGATTTACGACGGCCGCTTGACGATGAACTGGACCTATAACTGCAAGCAGTTCAGCGCGACAAGCGTGGATTGGCTGGCTGCCGAATATAATCAAGAACTGACGGCGTTGATCGAACATTGCAGTCAAGGACCGCTGGCGGTTACGCCTAGCGATGTTCCGCTGGCCGGCCTGACGCAGGCGCAGTTGGACCAATTGCCGATAGAGATCGGTAATTTGCAGGATATTTATCCTTTGACGCCGATGCAGCAGGGCATGTTGTTTCATAGCCTGTATGAAGCCGATGCAGCCAGCTATGTCAGTCGTTTCGATGTACGCCTGAGCGGACTCGATGCCGTCCGCTGCGCCGCTGCCTGGCAGTCGATGGTGGAGCGCCATCCGATTTTACGCACCGGTTTTGTCTCCCAAGGCGATTGGCCAGGCCCGCTGCAAATCGTGCATAAACGTGTGGCATTGCCGTTGCGGGAACGCGATTGGCGCGGTAGGGACGATGCCGAATCAGCCTTACAAAGGCTGATTGCCGAATTGCAAAGCCAAGGATTGCAAACCGTAACCCCGCCGTTGTTCAAACTGGAATTGGTCAGACTGGACGAAGACATTTATCACCTAATCTGGCTCAGTCATCATTTGCTGCTGGATGGATGGAGTAGCGCGCGGCTGTTGGGGGAAGTGCTGGCCCATTATCGCGGCGTCACGCTGCCAACGCTGGTGGCCGGGTTCCGCGATTATGTCGCCTGGCTGCAAGCTTGCGACGGCCAAGCCGCCGAAGGCTATTGGCGGCGACAACTCGGTCTGCTGGAAGAACCTACCCGACTGGCCGAAGGGCTGGTCGCTGGTGTCAGGGAAAGCGGTCACGGCCTGTTGCCGCTGCTGATCGACGGCGACGAATTCGCGAAATTACGTCAAATCGCCCAGGCCGACAAATTGACCGTGAATACCTTGGTGCAGGCCGCCTGGACCTTGTTGCTGCAGCGCTATACAGGCAGCGAGGCGGTAGCCTTCGGCGTCACCGTGTCCGGCCGGCCTGCTGATTTGCCGGGCGCCGAGGATATGATCGGTTTGTTCATCAACACTCTGCCCATCATTCAGGCGCCGCGCGCCGACAGTCGAATTGGCGACTGGCTACAGGGCTTGCAGCAGGATAACCTCAACTTGCGCGAGCACGAAGCCACGCCGCTGGCCGACATCCAGCGTTGGTGGGGCAAGACGGGCAAAGCTTTGTTCGATAGCCTGTTGGTGTTCGAGAACTATCCGCTGTCGGAAGCGTTGCGCCAACGGGCCGACGACGGTTTGCGGATCAGCGGCGGCGAGCATAGCGAAACCACGAATTATCCGCTGACGCTGGCGGTGCAAAGTGGCGATACGTTGCGGGTCGTGTTTGATTACGACCGGCAATTTTTCAGCGCCGAAGCGGTAGCCGGCCTGGCCGAGCACTTTAGATTGCTGTTAAACCGGTTGGCCGCGCAAGCCGACGAACGCATCGGTCAATTGCAATGCCTGACCGCCGCCGAACAAGCGCAACTGGCTGCCTGGAACATCTGGCCCAAGACCTACGACCCGCGCCCCCCGGTGCATGAGCTGATCCAGCGCCAGGCCGAACGGCAACCGCACGCCGTGGCCTTGATCTGCGGCGAACAGCGCTTGAGTTATCAAGATTTGGAACAACAGGCCAACCGACTGGCGCACCGATTGATCGAATGGGGCGTCCAAGCCGAAAGCCGGGTGGCCCTGCTGCTGCCGCGCGGCCTGGATGCCATCGTCGCCATGCTGGCCGTCTTGAAAGCCGGCGGCGCCTACCTGCCGCTGGACCCCGAACAACCGGGCGAACGCCTGGCCGAATTGATGGCCGATGCCGGCGTGACGCTGGCGATCTCGCTATCTTCGTTGGCGATGGCGCCATCAGGCGCGAGCGATGGGCTTCGCTCGCGCTCAGCCCAGCCTACACGTTCGGCTGAGGCGGTTGCCGCCTGTGTTTGGCTCAATCTTGACGAAACCGAGCTGAGCGATTATGCCGCCAGCGCACCAGCCGTGACCCTCCACCCCGAACAACTGGCCTACCTGATCCTCACCTCCGGTTCCACCGGCCAACCCAAAAGCGTCGCCGTCGCCCACGGTGCCTTGAGCCGCCACATTCAGGCCGCCGGTGAACTCTACGCCTACACCCGTCACGATCGCGCGCTGCACTTTGCCGCCTTCACCTTCGATGCCGCCATGGAACAATGGCTGGCGCCGCTGTGCCACGGCGCGGGCGTCGTGTTGGGTTTTGGCGACTGGACCGGCGACGACACCGCCGCCGCGCTCGCGGCTCACGACATCAGCGTCATCTACCCACCGACCAGCCATCTGCTACACCTGGCCGACGCGCTCGCCGTGCGTCCGCACCCGTTCAAGCTGCGTATTGCCTGCGTCGGCGGCGAAGCCGTTTCCGCCGCCGCCCTGCACAAAGTCCGTAGCGTGCTGCGGCCCGAACGCATCATCAACGGCTACGGCCCCACCGAAACCCTCATCACCCCGTTGGCCTGGCAAGCCGACGACAACGACTGGAGCGGCTACGCCCCGATCGGCCAGGCCGTCGGCGAACGCACGCTGTATGTATTGGACCGGGATTTGAACCCACTACCGCCGGGTGCCATTGGCGAACTGTACATCGGCGGCCCCTGTCTGGCCCGTGGCTACCATCAGCGTCCCGGTCTGAGCGCCGAACGCTTCCTCCCCGATCCCTTCGCCGCCGACGGCAGCCGGCTGTATCGTACCGGCGACCGGGTCCGCTTCCGCGCCGACGGCAGCGTTGACTACCTCGGCCGCGCCGACCAACAGATCAAGCTGCGCGGCTACCGCATCGAACCCGGCGAAATCGAAGCCGCCTTGCGGCAACTGCCCGGCATCGGCGATGCCTACGTCATGCTGAGAGACGACCACGGCCGCCGCTACCTGGCCGCCTATCTGGAGCAAAACGCCACCGAAGCGACCGAACAAAACCCCAAAGTGGCCGATGATCGCTCTACAGATCCCGCAACACCCAGCCTAAGTCCGGCCGTCATCCAAACCGAACTTAGCCAACGCCTGCCGGACTACATGGTACCGGCCAAAATCGTCCTGCTGGATCGCCTGCCGCGCACCGCCCACGGCAAAGTCGACCGTCGTCGTCTGCCCGTGCCCGACTTCAGCGAAACCAGCGCCCCGCAAGCGCCGACTACTGCCAGCGAGCGCCTGCTGCTACAGCTCTGGCAAGACCTGCTTGGCCGGCAAAGCCTCGGCATTCGCGACAACTTCTTCGAACTGGGTGGCGACTCCATCATCTCCATCCAGCTGGTCAGCCGTGCCCGTGCCCAAGGCTTGCAATTCACCCCCAAAGACCTGTTCCAGCACCAGACCATCGAAAGCCTGGCCCGCGTCGCCGTGCACGCCGACCGCCAAACCGCCGCGATAGACGCCGCCGCGCAACAGCCTGCCAGCGGCAACGCCCCGCTATTACCGATCCAGCACACCTTTTTCGCGCAAAACCTGCCTAACCCGCACCACTGGAACCAATCCCTCTTGCTGCAAACCCGGCAAGCGCTCGATCTCGACCACCTGCAACAAGCCCTGGAGCAACTGATCGCCCACCACGACAGCCTGCGCCTGCGCTACCGGCAGCAAGACAGCCAATGGCTACAATACTACCAGCCCGCCGAGCAAGCACAGGCGATGGAAACCAGCCATACCTTCCAAACAAGTCACGACGGAATGGCGGCCAGCGTGCTCGACCGCCATTCCGTGGTCACGGTAGACGGCATCAGCGGCATCGCCCAACAAGCCCAACGCCGCCTCAACCTACAACACGGCCCCTTGTTCAAAGCCGTGCACATCCCGGTAGACGACGGCAGCGAACGCCTGCTGCTGATCGGCCATCACCTGATCGTCGACGCCGTCTCCTGGCGCATCCTGCTGGAAGATCTGCAAAGCCTCTACCAGCAACGGCAACAAGGCCAAACCCCGCGCCTGCCGGCCAAAACCGCCAGCTACCAAGCCTGGAGCGGCGCACTGCAACGTTATGCCGAAAGCCAACACCTGCAAGCCCAACGCGGCTACTGGCAAGCACAAACCGCAAGCCCAGGCCGAATCCAAGCAGCCCCCTGGCCCTACGACCATCCGCAAGGCCGCGCGCAAAGCCGCGACCGGGTCAGCCAAAGCCTGACTCTGGACAGCGCCCGCACCCGGCAGCTGCTACACGACGCCAACGGCGCCTACCGCACCCGCATCCAGGAACTGCTGCTGGCCGCCCTGGCCCGCACCCTTAGCGAATGGACCGGGCACGCCGACATCGGCATCGAACTCGAAGGCCACGGCCGCGAAGCCGACGCCGTGATCCAGACCACACAAGGCATCAACGCCAATCACCATAACAGCAATAACAGCGCCCTCGACCTCAGCCGCAGCATCGGCTGGTTCACCAGTCTGTACCCGGTCAAACTCAGCGTAGGCCGGGACTGGGCCGAAACCGTCAAAACCGTCAAGGAACAACTGCGTAGCGTCCCGTCCAATGGCATCGGCTATGGCGTATTGCGCTACCTGAGCGATCAATCCGGCAACCACGAACAAGTTGCTGTCGAAGACCAACGTCACGACAAACCCAAAGTCACCTTCAACTACCTGGGTCAACTCGACACCAGCTTCGATGCCGCAGCGCTCCTGCGCCCGGCCGCCGAAAACAGCGGCGACGAACGCGACCCCGAAGCGCCGCTGGGCAACGAATTGGAAATCAACGGCGAAATCTACCAAGGCCAACTACGGCTGCAGTGGAGTTACAGCGGCCAGCGCTACCAAGCACGCACCATTGCCACGCTATTGCAACGTTATCAGACCCACCTGGATCAGCTGCTCGACCACTGCCTCGAAGCCGAGACTCACCTGACCCCCAGCGACGTGCCGCTGGCCCAGGTTACTCAAGCCCAGCTCGACGCCCTGCCGGTCGAACACCGCCAAATCGAAGACCTGTACCCCCTGTCGCCCATGCAACAGGGCATCTTGTTTCATGCTTTGTGCGAGCCGGAAGCTAATTTATATGTCACGCAAATGGCAGTCGATCTGCAAGGTCTGGATGCAAACCGATTTGTGGATGCCTGGCGGACGGTGCTGCGCCGCCATTCGATTTTGCATAGCGGTTTTGTCTGGCAGGGTGACTTGCCGGTGCCGTTGCAAGCGGTATTCAGGGACGTTGAATTGCCGGTGAAGCTGCATGATTGGCGGCAACGAACCGTCGATGACGCTGCGTTGACCGAGTTGGCAAAAACCGATTATGAACGCGGTTTCGATTTACACCAGGCACCGTTGCTGCGCTTGACGTTGGTCAGCCTCGCCGGCGGCATGACGCATTTGATCTGGACCTGTCATCATTTACTGCTGGACGGTTGGAGCACCTCGTTGCTGCTGGGCGAAGTGATGGAGATTTACGCCGACGCGCCATCGCGTACCAGCCCAGGCAGCTACCGGGATTACATCGCTTGGCTGCAACGTCAGGATAGTGCCGGCGGCGAAGCGTTCTGGCGGCGTCAACTCGCCGGCGTCAATGCGCCGTGCTTGTTGGCGGCGACCGTCAACAAGCCGCAAGATTCGGGCAACGGTTATTGGACTTGCCAATTGAATGCCGCCGAGACTCAACATTTGCAGACTGCCGCGCAACAGCAGCGCATCACCTTGAACACGCTGCTGCAAGGCGCCTGGGCTTTGCTGCTGAGACATTACACAGGCCAAAGCCGCGTTGTTTTCGGCGCGACAGTGGCCGGGCGGCCTGGCGATTTACCGGGAGCGGAAACCATACTGGGTTTGTTCATCAATACCTTGCCGGTGGCGATAGAGATTTCGCCGTCCATGCCGTTAGCCGAGTGGCTGCGCGGCTTGCAAGCCGATAATTTGAGATTGCGCGAATTCGAATACCTGCCGCTTTACGATATTCAGCGTTGGGCCGGCGTCGGCGGCGATTTGTTCGATACCTTGCTGGTGTTCGAGAATTACCCGGTCGATGAGGCATTGCAGCTGTCCGGCAGCGGCTTGAGTATCGGCAATGTCAATCAGCACGACGTCACCAATTATCCATTAACGGTGGATGTTGCGGTTGGGACGATGCTGGAGATCGGTTTCGATTATGCCCGTTCACATTTTGGTGAGGAAGACATTCGCCGCATCGGCGATTGTCTAAGGACCTTATTACTGGCCATTGGTCAACACGCCGAGGAGGCAATTGGCAGCATAGGGTATGGGGCTTTCGACGGGGCGCAAACCCATCCAATCACCGCAAAGCGGTTGGATGAACGTCTGTTACTTCAAACCATGAGCCATCAAGCCGCTACCCACCCCGACACCGAAGCCCTGGTTTGTGCCGGGCAGGTGCTGAGCTATGCCGACTTGCAAAGCCACAGCCAGCAGCTGGCGCACCATTTGTTGGCGTCCGGCGTGAAAGCGGGCGACGTGGTGGGCTTGTGCCTGCCGCGCTCGGCGGACATGATCGTCGCCAGTCTGGCAGTTTGGCAATGCGGCGCGGCGTTTCTGCCCTTGGACCCGGATTATCCTACGGAACGCTTGCGTTATTTGCTGGCCGATGCCGGTGTCGGCTGTCTGTTAAGCCATAGTGAAGGACCATCAATCACGCGCACGCCCGCGTCGATCATGACGCTTGAGCTGGACCGGCTGGATTTGTCCGCCTACCCCGACACGCCGCCGGCGCTCGCGACGCATCCCGAGCAAACCGCTTATTTGATCTATACCTCCGGCTCCACCGGCCAGCCTAAAGGCGTGGCGGTCAGCCACGGCGCGCTGGCCCGGCATTGCCAGGCCATGGCCGAGGTGTATGCCATGCAAGCCGGCGATGTCTGCCTGCATTTCGCCTCGTTCAGCTTTGACGCGGCGATTGAACAATGGGCGGTGCCGCTGGCGTGCGGCGCCAAAGTGGTCGTCAGCGACCAGTCCCTGTGGAGCGTCGAGCAAACCCTGGCGGCGATCGAAAGCCATGGCATCACCCGCATCGACTTGCCGCCGGCCTATCTGAGCGAACTGGCTCGGCACATCCAGCTGCCTGAACAAGCCCCCGACCTGACCAGTTGTACGGTCGGCGGCGAAGCGCTGCCTCGAGACAGCCTGGCCTTGATTCAAAGCCGCTTGCAGCCTCAACGCCTGCTCAACGCCTACGGCCCCACCGAAACCGTCATCACGCCGCTGGTCTGGGAAGCCGCCGTCGATTGCGACAGCGCCTATGCCCCCATCGGCAGCGTTATCGGTGATCGCAGCGCCTACATCCTTGATACCGACCTCAACCCCGTCCCCATCGGCGTGGCCGGCGAACTTTACATCGGCGGGCCCGGCCTGGCCCAAGGCTACTTGCACAAGCCGGGGTTGAGCGCCGAGCGCTTCATTCCCGATCCGTTCAGCAGCCAGGCCGGCTCTCGGCTGTACCGTACCGGCGACCGGGTCAGACGCCGGGCCGATGGGGTCATCGACTACCTGGGGCGGCTGGATCAACAAATCAAGCTGCGCGGCTACCGCATCGAACTGGGCGAAATCGAAGCCGCCTTGCTGGCGCAAGCCGGCATAGACGAAGCTGTAGTTATCGCCTCCGAAAACGGCCAATTGCTGGCCTATGTCGGGGCCGGTTCCGTAGGGGCTGAAGGCAACGAAACTCAACGTGCCGAAAGCCTGCGCCAAGCCTTGCAAACCCGCTTGCCGGATTACATGCTGCCGAGCCATATCCTGGTCTTGCCGCAACTGCCGAAATTGCCCAGCGGCAAGCTGGATCGCCAATCCCTGCCGGCGCCGGAACGCATCGCCCGCACCCGCACCGCGCCGCGCAATGCCGTCGAACACCAGCTGGCAACGATTTGGCGGGAAGTGCTGGGCTTGGAGGACATCGGCGTCGAGGATAATTTCTTTGAGTTGGGGGGGCACTCTTTGAGCGCACTGCGGCTGGTGTCGCTGATCAACAGGCGGCTGGACTGGAATCTTTCGCTCAGCCAATTACTGCAACGACCGACCATTGCCGCGTTGGCCGCGCAAGCCAACACCGGCCAATTGTCGCCCTTGGTGGCTTTGAATCGTGCCGATGGCGATAAACCGCCGCTATTTTGCCTGCATCCGGCCGGCGGTACGGTGTTCGGCTATTACCCGCTGGCCCGAGTGCTGGCGGATCAACGACCGGTGTATGGTTTGCTGTGCCGTAGTTTTCTGGACCCCGATTGGAAAGATGAGTCGATAGCGGCGATGGCAGCGGATTATGCCCAGGCAGTGATGCAACAGCAGCCGCACGGTCCGATTCATCTGTTGGGCTGGTCCTTGGGCGGTGCTTTGGCGTTGAGTATGGCGAGCGTATTGGAACAAGCCGGCCGAGAAGTGGCGTTTTTAGCTTTGGCGGATAGTTATGTGCCCGGCTTCGATAGCAATGACAACGAAGCGGATGCCGACGATAATGCCAGCCAGAGGGAACTATTGCATGACATTGCGCTCGAGTGGGCGGATTTCGATCTTGATAGCCTGGCGAATCTCAGTGAAGCGGATGAAGCTCGGCATCCGGCCGCGGCATGGTTAAAATTGCTGGATGTGAATAATGGACTGACGATTATGCAGCGATTGAGCCAATTGAGTGAAAGTTACCGGATGGAACCCATAAGGGTAGGCCTGCATTGCTGGTGGTCGGATGAGGCCGGCGAAGCTTCGGAATTCGCCCAGGATATGCTGGAACAAGCCTGTGGCAGCCGTGTGCTGTGGTCGGCACGGGTGCCGGCCGATCACGCTAATATCGTCAAGCATGATGACTTTATCGCCGATGTAGTAAATCGATTGAATGCCGATGCCGCGTCGTAACGGTTGTTGGCTATGCCTGGCGTTGTTGTGTCTGCCGGCCTGTACCACGGTGCCGGAACGCGATGCCATTCGCGAAACCGGCCCGTTGCCGACTGCCTGGACGGCGCTACCGGTTAGCGTTGCACAAGGCCAGGTCAGCGCCTGGCTTGCCAGCTTTAACGACGACGATGTCAAAAGTCTGGTGTTGACGGCCCTGGAAGGAAACAACGACCTGAAAGCAACGGCGACGAGGGTCGAGCAAGCCCGTGCGCAAGCGCGCATAGCAGGCGCGCCCGCCAGACCGCAACTGGAGTTGGCGCCAGGTTTTGAACACGCTGACGCCGGGCGCGATGCGAAAAACTCGATAAGTACCGGTAGCCGCTGGTCGGTGCCGTTCAATCTGAGTTGGGAACTGGATGTCTGGGGGCGGATCAACGATGCGCGGCAGGCAGCGGTTCTGGAAGCCGATGCGGTAGAAGCCGATTTGCAGGGGGCGGTGTTATCGTTGGCGGCGCGTACCGCGCAAAGCTGCTTCGAGCTGGCTGAAGCCCGGCAACGGGTGACAGTGGTGCAAGCTTCCATCGACGAGCGTAGTGCCTTGGTCGAATTGCTGCAGGGCCGTTTCAACCTGGGTTTGGCTCAGGGACTGGATTTGAGTCTGGCGTTGACCGACCTCAGCGATGCCAAGGCCGAGCTGAAAGAGGCGGGTAACCGGGTACAACAGGCGCAACGCCGTCTTGAAGTGTTGTTGGGACAGTATCCGGGGGGCCGTGTCGAGCGTTGTCGGCGCTTGCCGGATTTACCGGCCGCGTTACCGGCGGGCTTGCCGTCAGAGTTGCTGGCGCGCCGGCCCGATGTGTCGGCAGCATTCATACGTTTGCGCTCGCAAGACCAGCGCCTTAGCAGCGCGCGTAAGGCCTTGTTGCCGCGGGTTACTCTGGTGGCCAGCGGCGGCAGCCTGGGAAACACCTTATCCGATCTCACCGATCCGCGTTCCGCGGCCTGGAATCTGGCGCTCGGTTTGGCTCAACCTTTGTATGTCGGCGATCGCTTGCAGGCCGACATCGATTTCCAGGCCGCGCAAAGCCGGGAAACCTTGCATCGTTACCGGGAAACCGTGCTGAACGCGTTTCGCGAAGTGGAACAAAGTCTGGCGGCCGAGGACTGGCTGATTGGCCGCGAACAAGCGTTGGCGGCCACCGCAAAACAAACCGAGACCAGCCGTGCGCTGGCAATTTACGCTTATCGAAACGGCTCCGTGGATATTTTGACCTTACTGGATAGTTACCGCAGCACCCTGATTGCACGCACCGCGCTGTTGGATGCACGCTTGCAGCTGTTGAACAATCGGCTGGATTTGTACCTGGCCCTGGGAGGCGGGGTATGAGTTTGATGTCCGGCAATACCCTGAAAATAGTGCTGCCCGCGTTGGTCTTGTTGGCCGGCGCTGGAGGAACCCTGCTACTGGCTAGCGGTGGCAAACCCGAAGCGCAGGCGGCAAACATACAGCCGCCAACCGTCAAAACCTTGATCGCGCAACCGCAACGCTTGCACTTGCCGGTGCAAAGCCAAGGCATATTGCTGCCGGTGCGCGAGATCGATTTGACCGCTCAAGTGCAAGGCAGAATCGTGACTGTGCATGACAGTTTTGTGGTCGGCGGCCGGTTCAAGGCCGGTGAGGTGTTGGTGTCGGTGGAGACGGCCGAATACGATCTGTCGATTGTCAGAAGCGAAACCCGGTTGGCGGAAGCCAGGCGCGCGCTGGCCGAAGAACAGGCGGCGGCTATTCAGGCGCAACGGGAATGGCGAGTGCTGGGCGAGGGCTCGCCGACCCCGCTCTCCCTGCACGAACCGCAGTTACAGGAAGCCAAGGCCAAATTGAAACAAGCCGAGGCCGAGCTGGCGGACGCCAAATTACAGCGCAGCCGTTGCGAGATACGCGCACCGTTCAACGGGCGAGTCAAGGAAAAATCGACCGGGGTTGGACAGACAGCGGAAATCGGCAAGCCGTTGGCGCGAATCTATGCCGACGATGCAGCCGAGATACGCTTGCCGTTGAGCCCGGCGCAGATCGGCTATTTGTCGGTGCCCGAGATTCGTAACGGCAAGACCATTGGCGCCAAAGTGATGCTGATGACCGAACGCGGGACCGAACAGGTGCAACGGCAGGCCATGATCGTTCGCCGCGAGGGTGTCGTCGATCAGGGTACCGGGCTGGAATATTGGGTGGCCCGCCTCGAATATCCGGAGCGGGAACCGGCCTTGTTGCCGGGCAGTTTTTTAACCGCCGAAATCGAGGGCCGTGAGCTGGAGGGTGTATTCGAACTGCCGCGCACTGCCTTGAACGCCGCCCAGGAAGCCTTGCTGGTCGACGCCGATAACAAGCTGCGAATCAAACGCTTACAGGTGCTGCGCAGCGATCCCGAGCGTGTGTTGGTCGGTGGCGGCTTGCAGGCAGGGGACCGGGTGATCGTATCCGGTATCGATGTGCCGGTGGCCGGTATGCCGGTGGTCGTTGAACCGGTCGGCGACAGCCTGTAACGCGGAGCCAGCCATGAAAGATGCCGTGCGTTTGCCGAACTCGCTATTGGCTTGGTTCGTCGCCAATCCGGTGGCCGCCAACCTGTTGATGGCGCTAATTTGGCTGGGTGGTCTGGCCGGATTGATGGCGGTGGAGAAGGACGTTTTCCCGCGTTTTAGTCCCGAGCAGTTCGAAATCGTCGGTATGTATCCCGGCGCGGGCCCGCGGGATGTGGAAACGGGATTATGCATCCCGCTGGAGGAAGCGGTTCACGATTTGCCGGGCGTCAAGCATCTGGATACCGGCGTATTCGAAGGCGAGTGCCAGATCAAGGTCAGCGTACTGCGGGGCCATGGCCGGGAAGCGGTGATGAGCGCCGCGCGGGGTCGCATCGATGCCTTGACTCACCTGCCGGCGGCAGTGGAAAAGATCGACATTCGCGAAGCCCAGCGCGACGGCGACGACGGTGTGATCTGGGTGGCCTTGTACGGCGAGGTCGAGCCGTTGCGGTTGAAAGCCTTGGGCGACAGGACTCGCGCCGAGTTGTCGGCCTTGCCCGGCGTCACCCAGGCGGTCGATTACGGGCGGATGAATTATGAAATCGGCGTCGAGGTGCGTGCCGCCAGTCTGCATCAATACGGCTTGACGCTGGAACAGGTCGCGGCGGCCATTCGCCGGGCCTCGTTCGATCTAGCCGGGGGCACGGTAAAAACGCCGTCCGGCGATTTGTTGTTGCAGGTTCAGGGTGGCGCGCGCCGGGGCGATGCGGTCGGCGCACTGGTTTTGCTCAGTTTGGCCGATGGCGGCGTGCTGCGCATTCGCGACGTGGCGACGGTTCGCGACGGCCTCGGCGAAAAAGTGTTGCAATGGCGGCATGACGGTCTGCCGGCGCAAGGCTGGGAAATTCACGCCGAAACCGATGCCATCGAGGTGGCGGAAAGTGTCAGGAAATATGTTAATCAAACCGCAACCGGTCTGCCGCCCGGCGTGCATCTTAAAACCTGGTGGGACGACTCGATGGCGTTCGGTCAGCGTATCGACACCTTGCTGGAAGACGGCTTGAGCGGTTTTGTGCTGGTCTGGCTGGTGTTGACTCTGTTTTTGCGGGCCAGGGTGGCGTGGTGGGCCGGCATGGGGATTTTGACTTCGGTGCTGGGCACGCTGTGGTGGATGCCGATGTTGGGCCTGTCGCTGAACATGCTGTCGTTGTTCGGATTTCTGCTGGCGATGGGCATCCTGGTGGATGACGCCATCATCATCGGCGAGAGCGTGCACAGCGAGCAACAAAAGCCGGGCGCCGATCCGTTACAGGCGGCCGCCAGCGGCGTGCGCAAGGTGGCGTTGCCGGTGTTGTTGTCGATCTTGATCGCCTTGGCGGCATTTTTACCAGGGCTGTTTATGCCCGGTTGGAGCGGCGAGATGATGCGGCCCATCGTCTGGGTGATGATACTGACGCTGATATTTTCGCTGATGGAGGCTTTGTTGATCTTGCCCGCGCATTTGGCTGTGCCAACCGCAAGCGACTCGCGTTTCCAACGCCTGACGCATTGGCGCGAGCGCTTGAATCATGGCTTGGAAGCCTTTGTTTTAGCCTACTACCGGCCGCTGTTGCAACGGGCGCTGGCTTGGCGCTATCTGGTGTTATCGCTGTTCATCGTCTTGCTGTTGTTGACTGGCGGCCTGTATGCCGGCGGCCATGTGCGGCGGGCTATGAATCCCGACATCAGCAAGGATGCGTTCTGGGCCAGACTGACCGTGCCGCCCGGCACGGCAGCGGATGAAACCCGGCGCCTGGCCGAGCGGGTGGAGCGCGAACTATTGAGTTATCGCGACGAATTGGAAAAGGCCGAGCCGGGTTACCGACTCCTGCTGGGACAGGAGACCTTGATTTGGGAGCAGGAAGCCGGGTTGTGGCTGGAACTGTCGGAACAAGCGCGGCAACGGGTCAAGGTGGACGATTTCGTTCGTGAATGGCGGCGGCGTATCGGCGATCTGGGCTTGGCACGGCTGGATTTCATCGTCCGCGAGGGCGACGTGCCTTACGACATCGTATTGAATCTGGGCGCTGCCGATCCCACGGTATTGCAGCAGGCCGGAGCCGAGTTGAAAAGCCGCTTGTCCGCCTATCCCGGCGTTTATGATGTGTTGGACTCCAATATTCCCGGTAAACCGGAATTGCGGCTGAGCTTGAAACCGCTGGGCGACAAACTCGGTTTGCAACTGGCGGATCTGGCCGAACAGGTGCGCCATGCCTATTACGGGGTCGAAGCGCAACGGTTTCAGCGCGGCCGCAACGATGTAAGGATTATGGTGCGCTTGCCGGCCGAGCAGCGCCATTCGTTGGACGACTTGTACCAGTTGCCGATCCATTTGCCCGATGGCAAACACACCCTGTTGGCGCAGGTGGCGGAGGTGAATTTTCAGCCGGGCTATGCGCAACTGACCCGCCGCGACCGCCAGCGCGTGCTGGAAGTCGCGGCCCGCGTGGATCCGGCACAAGCCGATCTCAATGCGATTTATGCCGATCTGGAGCAACAAGTCTTGCCGGGTCTGCAAAGCCGTTTTGCCGGCTTGAAAACCGATTTGGGCCGGGAAAGGCAGGAGCAGAACGCCACCTTGCAGGCACTGGCGCGCAACACCGCCATCGCCTTGACCGTGATATACGCAATCATTGCCGTCAGCTTCTGCTCCTATGCGCTGCCGCTGGTGTTTTTGCTGGCGGCGCCGATGGCCTGGGCCGGCGCGGTATTGGCCCATGCGCTGTTGGGCATGCCGCTGTCGATGGAATCCTTGGTGGGCATGGTGGCGGCCAGCGGGGTGGTGGTCAACGACAGCATGGTGTTGCTGGATTACATTCATGAGCACGAAGCGCGCGCCACGGATAAATTCGCACTGATCGCCGAAGCCTGCACCGCTCGATTCCGGCCCATATTCCTGGCCTTCATGACCAACTTTGCCGGCTTCCTGCCGACGCTGCTGGAAACCAGCGTGCAGGCGCAATTTCTGGTGCCGATGACTTTGTCGCTGGCGGCAGGTTTGTTGTTCGGCATGTTCGCCAGCCTATTGTTGACACCGGTTTGCTATGCCGTATTACAGGATTTTCAACGACAAGGCGACGATGCACGCTAAACCCTTTTTGCAGGTTGCCGGCGTCGATGTTTGGTTCGAGGATTTGGTGGCAAGTGATGCCGACTACCAACGCTATTGGCGATTATTGTCCGCCGAGGAAAACTCGATTGCGCGGCGCTTCGTTCGCGATCTGGATCGCCAGCGCTATGTAGTCTGCCACGCTAAATTACGTTTGTTGTTAAGCAACTATCTGAATATCGCACCTGAATGCCTGTGTTTTGCTAGACACGCATTCGGCAAGCCATATTTAGTTGATGCAAGCGGTCAGTCGGAAGTCTTGCAGTTCAATCTATCGCATTCATCTGACTGGATGTTGCTGGGGGTTGGAAAAACGCCGCTCGGTATCGATATTGAGGCTTGGGACGGGCGGCACGATTTGGCATCTCTAGTAGATGAAATTCTGGCACCGGAAGAGAAACGTTACTGGCAATCATTGTCCACACATGAGCAAGTTCCGGCTTTTTATCGTTTCTGGACACGCAAGGAAAGTTTGGTTAAGGCGGTAGGGTGCGGGATTGGTGCCGGTATCAGAGCCATTGTCACTTCAACATCTGGAGATCCGGGGTTCCGAACTTTGCCGGATTCTTACCTATCTAGTCGCGAGTGGTGCATAATCGATTTAGATCTGGTGCCGGGCATGAGTGCTGCTTTGACTATAACCGTTTGAAACTGAACTGACTTTATATTCGTAGACTGTCATTTTTCCTATCGCTTTAATTTTCCATCATAAAGTTTAAACCACCGGCTTCAGCCGGTCAGTATTAGCGCCGCTTTTTAAACTTTACTAAAGCAGCCACAAGATTTAGCGAATGTGCTTTTAGCGCGGGGAGCGAAACAGGTGGACTTTAGTCCTCTGCGATCCGCGCACGCTCACCTTTTTTAGTAGATGTTTGTTCAGTTCTGATAAACAAGTGATTAGGAAAATCAATATTCAGTAAACATATTAGACTTGAGAATCATTATCAATCGCGTTATTATGGAGGTAACTTAATCTATTACGTGTTGCTATGAACGAACAGTTTGGAAAAGAACCCTGCCGAAACCAGGGAAACGAAGTGTTACGAAGAGCGATCGTCATCGCATTTACCGCGACCTTATCGATTGGCGATCTAATGGCTGAAGAAATGGCCGATGAGCCGGAATCGCCAAGATCCATTGATAGTAATATCAAAACGGGTAAGGCCGAGAGTGAGATAACGTTGCCAACCATGTTCGTAGTTGGTCAACAGGAAATCAAGGCTACCGATCCGGTAAAGGGTTATGTAGTCATCAAGTCTCTATCAGGTTCCAAGACCGATACACCGCTAATTGAGGTTCCTCAATCGATCAGTGTGATCAATAACGATGAGTTTGCAGCGCGTGCAGCGCAGAGCATTACCCAAGCCGTCGCTTACACACCGGGTGTAGTTAGCGGCATGTTCGGGCCGAGTACGCGCGATGATTATTTCAATCTACGCGGATTTGAGGGTACTCAATACCTGGATGGGACTCGATTGATGAACTCCAGCAACAGTTACGCCCAGCTTCGGGTCGACCCTTACGGCATGGAAAAGATCGAAATATTGCGGGGGCCATCCTCTGTACTCTATGGTCAAAACGCACCGGGTGGCTTAGTCAATATGATGAGTAAGAGACC
Source organism: Methylicorpusculum oleiharenae (assembly GCF_009828925.2). Taxonomy (NCBI): domain Bacteria; kingdom Pseudomonadati; phylum Pseudomonadota; class Gammaproteobacteria; order Methylococcales; family Methylococcaceae; genus Methylicorpusculum; species Methylicorpusculum oleiharenae. Next base: position 428,598 of record NZ_WUTY02000002.1, on the reverse strand, counting down.
GACTGAAACACCATTTCATGAAATCCAGTTTCTTGGCGGCAGTTTCGATAGGGTGCAAGGCAGTGTCGATTTGAGCGGTCCTGTCGCCGGACGTAACGATTTGTTGTATCGGTTGGTGGCTTTGGGGCGCGGCAGCGATACTCAGGTCGATCATGTCGAGGATGATCGTTATTTCGTTGCGCCGAGTTTTATCTGGAAGCCAAGCGATGCCACAACATTTACCTTCCTGAGCCATTATCAAAAGGATGAAACCGGCAATGCCATGCAGTTTATGCCATATCAAGGTAGTGTAATGGCCAATCCCAACGGCAACATTCCCACCAGTCGATTTTTGGGTGAGCCTGATTTTGACGGGTTTGAACGGGAACAGTTTGCGGTAGGTTATGCGTTTGAGCATCATTTCAATGAGACATTTACCGCTAGGCAGAATCTCCGTTATGCCAATGTTGATAGCGAGTTGAAAGGTGTTTTTCCCTATAATTCAGCCGGTTTTTTGGATGCTGATTCCCGTTTAATTGATCGCGATGTCAGTGTTTACCATGATCAGACTGATACATTCACTTTGGATAATCAATTACAAGCCAACTTTGCCACTGGCGAAGTGCAGCATACTTTTTTGTCGGGTCTTGATTTTCGGCATTTTGTCAGTGACAGACAAACCGGCAGTGTTTGGGGGGCTGCGACGAATTTCGATATTTACACCCCGGTTTACGGGCAACCGTTTGATGATGTAATTGGTGGTAGCGGAACATTTATTCGACCCAATATTTCGCAACGCTTCGATCAGGAGCTGGATCAAATCGGTTTTTACGGCCAGGATCAGCTGAAATGGAATCGTTGGATTGCCACGATAGGTGTGCGGGAGGATTGGGTGTCTACCAGCAGCGTGAATACTGATTATCAGACTAATGGTGGCACGGAAGGCAGTAATATTGTCGATTACGCTAATCCTGCTTACACCGCTACCCAGCAGGATAACGAAGCATTTACCTATCGTACCGGGCTAAGTTATCAGTTCGACAGCGGTGTGGCGCCTTATTACAGCTATTCGGAATCGTTTGAGCCGGCTATCGGTGCCAGTTTCGAAGGTTCGCCGTTCAAACCGACTACCGGTCAACAACACGAGTTCGGTATCAAATATCAGCCGGTCGGCTATAACGCGCTGTTTACCGCCGCCGTATTCCATCTGACTCAGCAAAACGTACTGACCCCCGATCTTGAGCATCCATCGGGAAATTATCAAAAGCAGACCGGCGAAGTTCGTGCTCAGGGTGTGGAATTGGAAGGTAAAGCCAGTTTGGATCTCGGGTTGGATGTCGCTGCTGCTTACACCTATACTGATACCAAAGTCAAAAAATCCAATTCGGAGGAGGAATTGGGTAAGAACCTGACCTATACCCCCGAGCATCAAGCCTCGCTATGGTTGGACTACACGCAAAAAACCGGCGATCTCACCGGTTTGGGCCTGGGTAGCGGTTTGCGCTATATCGGATCCAATTACGGCGATTTGAGCAATAGACAAAAGGCGCCGGGTTATGTACTGGTCGATGCATCCGTGCATTACGACATGGGCAAGGTTCATTCCAAGCTGCAAGGCATGCGTCTGGGGGTGAACATGAGCAATTTGCTCGACCGAGAATACGTGGTGACTTGTGGCGGAGACTCATGCTATTACGGCGATCGTCGCTCGGTATTGGCCAGCCTTCGTTACAACTGGTAAGTCTGCGCAACCATGCGGAAAATCTGGCTTCGGCTGCACCGTTTCCTCGGTCTGACTGCGGCCTTGTTTCTGCTGCTAGCCGGCTTGACCGGCAGCATCATTGCCTACCAACAGGAACTAGACGCCTGGCTTAATCCGGATTTGTTCGAAAGTCTCGAGCAAGGGCCGCTGCTTGCCACGGGCGAATTGATGGAACGTTTGCAGCACGATTGGCCGCAATATCGCATCGTCTCGCTGCCATTAAACCGTGAAGCCGGCAAGGCGGCGCGGATTACTGTCCGGGCGGCCGACGCCGATCAGCTGGTCGATGCCGACGAATTATTCGTCGATCCGGTTAGCGGCAAGGTTTTGGGCGGACGGATTTGGGGTGCTTGTTGCTTCGAGCGCCGGCATTTGATTCCGTTTATTTACGTGCTGCATTACAGCTTGCAATTACCTGGCGAAACCGGCTTGTGGGTGATGGGTTCGGCCGCGATCGTCTGGCTGTTCGAGTCACTGGTCGGTTTTTATCTGACCCTGCCGAAAACGAAGCCTCGTTCAATGCAGCCATCGCCAAACGGGCACGGTTTACAAAAAAATTGGCTGCAACGCTGGGCTATGGCTTGGCGGATAAAACCCGGTGCCAGTGCCATGCGCTTGAGTTTTGATCTGCATCGCGCTGGTGGCTTATGGTTGTTGGTCTTGATGCTGATGATGTCTGTCAGCGCCATCTCGTTGAATCTGCGCGATGCGGTTTTCGAGCCCGTGGTTTCGCTGGTTTCCGAATTTACCCCATCGCCGTTCGATGCTCGGGAACAGCGTAGCGAACAACCCCCGGTAGAAGCGAATATGGCCTTTGCCGATATTCTGCAAAGCGCGGCGCTTGAAGCAGCAACTCGCGACTGGGACAAAGCGCAGGCCTCCATTTTTTACAACGCCGGCTACGGCATTTTCGGCGTTGGCTACGGCGACAATCAAGGCTTGGGGCTTAGTTATCTGTATTTCGACGGTGCAACCGGCGCTTATCTTGGTGATTACGTCCCCGGTAGCGGCACGGCGGCCGATATTTTCGAAGCGTGGCAACTGCCGCTGCACAGTGGACAAATCATCGGGCTGCCGGGCAGAGTTTTGGTTTCCCTGAGCGGATTGGCTGTGGTCGGGTTGGCTATTACCGGTGTGTTGATTTGGCTGAGTAAGCGCAAAGCCCTGCGTGTTAAACAACGGGCAGTCTCTAGTCTGAGTTCAGCCGACTGAATAAAAGACAAGCAACTATGTATTTACATACCTTTAGTTGGCAGCATATTTAAAAATGAGTCAAGTTTGAAAATTTAGACAAAGACACACCTCTCCCAAAAAATGAGCTTTTTAAAAAACCACTTTGTAGGATGCACCGCTTACGGATAGTGACTTGAGTAGTCGCTGGCGGATTAAACCGCGTCAGCGTAACGCACAAAATAATGTACGTTCATGAGTCCGAATTACAGGAATTAATGTGCATCCTCACGAAGTGTTAGCCAATGAAGGGCTAGGCAAAAATGCGAGCAAATCACGACTCGTTGGTCTGAGGCGAAGCCTCGTTAGGTATTTACTCAATAATAGGGACACAAAGGTCAGCTTATCATACATAAATCCAGTGACATGCTCGTTGGAACCGGTATTCGCTCGATTACATTATGATTGCTTAGGTGATGAACGACCTCGTGACTTGGCCATTTTGGCTATTTTTGCCCATCCCCTCGAATATGCTGAGCTCAGCATATTCGAGGATATACGGAGTTCAGGAATATGGAAAGTAGCGAACGGAGGAGCCGAACAACATGGGTCGTTCGGCTCCGAACTACTCAGCATATTCTAGCCGCCTCGTAGAGAGGCAATCAACTGGTCCGGCGCACGGAACTGACCACGTTTAAGCGTAAGCGGGACCATCGCACTCATCGCCTCAAGTTTTTCGGTCGGATCAGCGCGTAGATAGACTTCGGTCGTCTGGATATCCCCATGTCCAAGCCACAACGATACCTTTCGGATATCGCCTGTTGCTTGCAATACCACCATCGCGGCGGTGTGACGTAGGACATGAGGAGATATCCGTTTTTTCTCAATAGATGGGCAACGTTTAGCAGCCACTTCCACATGTTTCTTCAGCACATACTCGAAGCCCGATCTGGTCATGGGTTCTCCGTGTGCATTTAGGAAGAGTTCTGTCGCAGCTGGTTGTCCTCGCACGGCAAGCCATGCACGCAGATCGGAAGCTGCCTGCTTCCAGAGTGGCAATAGACGTTCTCGACGCCCTTTACCGAAAATGCGTACATTGGGTGATGGTTGCCACTCCAGCGCCTGTAATGGGAGATGAACCAGTTCGGATACTCTCAGTCCTGCCGAAAAACAGAGGTGGATCATAGCTCGATCACGGATACCGTCGCGGCGTTTCAGATCCGGTACATTGAGCAGTGCCTGCATTTCGTCTAATGACAAATAATTGATTAGCCGTGTATCTGTTCGCTTTGCGGGAATGGCTAAGATACGTCGGCTCTGCTCTAAGAGCGCGGGTTCTCTATATTCCATAAAGCGCATAAATGACTTGATCGCAACGAGCCTAGCATTGCGTGTGCGCGGGCTGTTGTCGCGCTCCGTTTCCAGATATTGCAAGAAATCCATCACCAAAGCGGCATCGAGTTGCTCAAGGAAGAGCGCGGAGGGTGTCACATGCAACCGAGCGGCGGCAAATTGAAACAACAGTTGAAAAGCGTAGGCATAGCTGTCGCAGGTATGCTCGCTCGCGGCTCGTTGTAGCGGCAATCGTTCTTGTAGAAATGCGGTGATATGAGGGGCGATCGGAGTCATGGTGTATTTTCCTCGACGAAATGTTCGCAGGCGCGAACGATGTGATCCATTAAGAGCGGTGAACTTTCTAAATACCAAAACGTACTGTTTGGGCTGGCATGACCCAAGTACGTCATCAACGCCAGCGTGTGGCGACCGACCTGATCGCGACGATCCGGGCCGTCTACGAGTGCATTCGACGCGAAGGAATGACGAAAATCGATTAGCCTTGGTCGTGGCAGCCCAGATTGGCGAGGGAGACCGGCCATCTTCAGGAGCTCTTTGAATGTGGCATATACCGTCTGGCGGCACATCCCACGACGCCACTTCGAGATAAACAAATGATCATCAGTAGTGGCGAGTTTAGCGCGTTCGACAAGATACTCTTCCAGTGCTAAAAGCGTCGTGGGATGGAGCGGCACTATCCGGCTTTTGCCAAATTTCGTTTTCCGAATCAGCAGCCCATCCGCCATAATGTCCTTAAAACACAAGCCGAGCGCCTCGGAAATCCGCAATCCCGTAGACGCAAGTAACCCAATCAAGGTGCGATACATCAGTGGACGAAACGAATCTGCTGGCTCCAGCCGTGCTGCCGCACCCATCAATGCCTGAATCTCTGCTTCGGTATAGAGATAGGGAATTGGTCGATGACGTTGAAAGCAAAATACACCTTGTGGTGGAATTTCATGGCGGTTGTCGGCGGCATAGCTAAAGCGGGCAAAGCGAATAACCGCTTTCAAGCGGATAGCGCGCTGTGATTCAGTTCGTGCCTGTCCTGCCCAAGCGATAGCCGTCTGTGACTTTACATGCGTGTCTCCCTGGGCAGTGGCAAATCGAGCGAAGTGAAACAGATAAAACGCATCGTCTGTGAGCTTAAAGCCCGCAGCGCGGCGTACGGCCAAATAAGTATCGATGGCATCTTTTAGCATGATGCTCCTCCCGGCCACGAACGCGTGACCTGCTGCAACAAGGCTATGTCCACTTTCGCGTAATGAGCCGTAGTCTCAAGACAACTGTGCCGCAATACCTCGCCGATCACCTGGAGCGACGCTCCCTGACGCAGCATCCCTGTAGCAGCTGAATGACGCAGGACATGGGCGCCAAACGATGGGGCATTGATTCCAGCACGCCGTATCGCTTGAGCGGCAACTTGCTTGACAACATGCCGGGTTATTGGCATCCAGGGAGCGATTGCAGTGATGAAGACACGGTCAGTTTTAACCGATGGGCGTGCACTCTCAAGATATTCCAACAAGGCATCACCAACCTCCTGTGGCAAAGGTAGCTTCGCCTCTCGTCGGCTCTTGCCAATAACGGAAAATGTTCCCGCAGACCAATCGATATCAGGAAGCGCTAGTTCAGCGACTTCACTGGCTCGCAATCCCAATCGAGCCAGTAGTAAAAGGATTGCTTTGTCGCGGATGCCGATTGGCGTGGTACGATTAATATGGGCAAGGACACGATCAACCTCTTCTGGAAGTAAATAACGAGGCAACCGCGCAAGTGGCCATTCGGCAAGAGCCGGAATCGCTGCCTCAAGGCCTGGCTGGCAATGCCCCATTGTGATCAAAAACCGAATAAACATACGAACTGCCGTCACTCGCTTCTTAGCGAGTGCATGACTGCGCCCGAGAGCGTAGTTCAGGATAAAGGTATGCAACGCGTCTGCGGTGAACTGTTCAGGATGTTCGCCGAGCGTTGATAGCAGTTCAACGATATGCTGGCGGTAATTGCGTAGCGTTGAAGACTGCACTCCGTGGTGTGTTTGCATCCAGTGTTCAAATTGACGGAAGAGCTCCGGTTGTGTCGTCTTCGGTGATATCTCGGTGACGACGATTTTGTTCTGACTCTGGAGAAACTCGACAAAGTGATGTGCACCAACCAGTATACCGAGTGCTGACCTTTTGAATAGCGCAATCGACCGCGTGTAGCGAGGTAATCGTGAAAATGATTAAGTGCGTTAACTGGAAATGAAGTCAGGTTGCCATAGGTGGCATCAACCCAGGCCGCAAACTCGCTGACGCCCGGAAGATATTGGCATATGACTTCATCGTGGAACCCGCACTGAGCTAACCAGTCAGTGAACTCATCCAAATATGGTCCAGCAGAGCTGGTGTAGTAAGTGGTAAGAGTAGTCTGGCGTTTAAGATATGTTGTAAGCATACTGACCTCCTTCAATCGGTGAGATGAAAGACGGCAATAATATGCGGATTAAATCAGTGGATCGAATGGCGCAAACGTGATGATTTTATGCGGTTACTGCCGTCCATTGGCAATTATACTCGGCATATTCCTGAACTCCACATATCCTCGAAAAGGTAAAAATTAACAATAGCTAATGTTATAGGTCGCTACCTTCTTCCACAGACTTACGCCAGAAATCAGGATCGTTATATCGTGCCGCCAACGCATCAATGTCAACCTTGGCGTTTTCTTCCGTAAATTCAAACTTACCGATCAGATTCACATTTTGCCAGGCGACGGGCGAAGTACCTTTAATGATCACGATAGCATCCTGGTCGTCGGCTGCCAGTTTTTGCTCATACACCCGCGACAAGATCAGTGTGTTGTAATGAATGATGGCGTTGGCAATAAGCCGGGAACAATCGTTCCAGATTTGCTGCTCCGCTTCGGTTTTTACCCGGAATTTGCCGGCGTTGACATAGGATATGGCTCGTCGCATGCGATGATACGCCTCGCCGCGATTAAGCGCCTTTTGGATGCGCTGCCTGAGTATCGGGTCATCGATGAAATCAAGGATATGAAGTGACCGATAAATATTGTCCAATTCCCATAGTGCCTTCTTGGTCTGGTTCTGCCGCTTATAACTGGCGAGCTTACGCACGATGGTTGCTTGAGTCACATCTTTTTGTGCAAGCGAAGCCAGAATGCGCTGGATATTCGGCCACTCCTTGCATATTAAGGTATCAAAGGCCTTACGCGATGGCTTAAACAAGGCATCGCCATAACGGCTTGGGTGCTGGAACCCAACTAGGCTATCGATCTTTTTATGCAGGTCACGATATCGTGGCGAAAATTGGTAGCCGAAGACGCGCAAAATAAAGAAATTCACTTGATTGGTGCCATGCGTGTCCGTCGAATGCCTTTCCGGCTTGATCTCCGTTGTATTGTTGTACAGGATGTCGAACACGAAATGCGATTCGTGCTCGTGCGCGCCGATAATCTTGGCATTTGATTCATGGCTAAGGTAATGGAGTTTACGCCTTTCTTTAGCGCGAAAAACTTGCTGGAGTGTCGGGCATTGATCGTGTCGATCTGCGTGACTATATGCTGGCCGTCACTGCTAGAATGCTTTTGGTGGTGGATGTCGTACACTTGGAAAACGAGTAACGCAGCCGTAGCGTTGGAAATGGCGTCATTCGCTGCATGCAGCGTTTCCGCCCGCAGGAAATTTCGAGCCGTCGTCAGCAACGCAGAATGACTAAGCCCCGAGACTTCCGCCATTTTCCATAAGCCCATATTGGTACCCAGGGCAACGATACAGGCCAGGATCGGTTTCGGATCGGCATCTTGTTTGACGTACCGCTCCAAAACGTGGGCAAATGACTTCAGGAGTCCTGTTCTTTCAGCGACAAACCAAAGCAGGTCGGCCACGCCGATACTTGGCAATTGAGCATAGAAAGGACTGTTGGTTGGCTCTTCCTCGGAGGGATAAACCAACGTCCAGCGAAGCTTGTCCCCGCTACCGGTGAATTTGATATGTTTATTGTCGCCGCTTTCAATGCGCTGGTTCACTGATTTGTACTTGGCTTCCAGTTCCCGCTTGAGCGCGGCTAACGTATCCTGGATTGGTGTCAACAGAATCGGTGCGCCGATTTCTTGCAATATCGCGTCTCTATCCTTATTCCAGCGCTCGGTGTTGATCAGGTCGTCATCAAAGCTGCGAAATTCATTACTGTCCCGAACAAATACGTCACAGGCTTCAAGCGCCTTCCGTAGCTCGCGGTATACCAGGAACTCATAGCGATCAACCTCTAGGGTTTTCTTTTTTTGTTCTTCCGTCCGGGTATATAAATACCGTTGCAAATTCTTTGCGATGATTCCGGTCGGGAAGTTGGCCGGGTTCATTTGTCGTGGCGTCTTGCCCTGGCGCAGCAGCTCCTGTAGAAACAAAATGGCTTCCAACAGTGGTTCATCCGACACCAGGCAGACGAAATCGAGGTTACAGAACAAATGTCGTAAATTGAGCTTGAATTTGTGGCGTAGCGTGCCGTAATACGACCATTCAAAAGCGGTTTTATCGAATTCGATGTTACGCATAAAACCGGATACGACTGGAAAGCTCTCGACGTTGAGTAGCTCGAAAGCCTTTTCCTTGATGGCCGCAAACGGTGTTTCGTCAGGGATTGAATTGTCGATGAACAGTTCCAGAACTTGGCCTGCCGCCTGTAGATTCGCGCCGGCCTCGTTGATGGCTTGCTGCATGGCCTCGTCGGCGGCAAGTTTGGCTTGTTTCTCGTATTGGCCAATGAGACAAATCAGGGCTTCGATCAAATTATCGTTGATTTGCCGAAAGCGATGAAAGGCGAAACACAGCAAATACAGGCGTGTTGTGGGTTCCGCCATGCGCCGCAGCTTGTAGACGGAGTAGAACGGAACCAATGATGCATAGTATTTTATACTCTCATTGGACAGGCCGGCAGTACCCAGAAAGCTTTGCCCGAATTCATACAGCGGCTGAAAAAATTTGCGGCGGTCAACCTCCTGGCGTAACTCGCGGTAACTGAAATCCTTAGGCTCGTGTTTGAGTAGGCTGATGCGATACATGCCTTCCTCGGACTCAAGCAAGGCTTCGAGCTGCTTGTCGACATCCGGCGTCATGGCTTTTTTCAGTAAGTCCGTAATTCGCCGACGTTCGCCAGTCACTACTCGGCTCACCATGTCCTGTAGATAAGTGTAGCCAGGAGCAATTAGGCGGTGGTTAGTAAGGTATTGTAAGGTTTCGCGTAGGATGTAAATCGGCTGTGTCGACAGCATGGCGACCCGCTGCGCTTTCAGTTCCAGTGCCGCCTTGGCCTCGCCGTCGCATAGGCGATAGTCGAATAACTGGAGGATGATTTGTTGCTGTTCGAGCCGGGTCGGCTTGGAAAGGGTTTTGATCTTATCTAATGCCTGGTCGGGGAAATACCGCTGGAGAATATAGTGTAGGTCGTCGAGCACGGCCTCCCGCACGTAAACAAAAAACTGTTGCTTGGCCTTGAAATACCCGATTTGAAGGATTAAATGGACTGCCGATGAGCGGGCATAAGCGGCGTCGACAGCTTTCTGTTCTATCACGCTTAAATCGAAGAAGAGACTGCGGTCGTCATTGCTGAAACGAGGTAACCCGTATAGATCATCGATTTCACTTCTCGTCAGGATAGACAGGCGGCGCGAATTGACGTTCATTCGGCACAGCTTTTCGGCGAGTGCAGAAAGTACACTTTTTGCACTCTATGTTCACCGATCCTTTTCAATTTCAATTCCTTCAATTTTGAGTGCAAAAACCTTTGCCAAAATCATAATGCATTTAACCCCACTATGTGTTAACTTTTTGCACCATGCAAACCAATACTACTACGCCATTTCATCGAATCGGTTATGCCCGAGTCAGCAGTACCGGCCAAAATCTGGATTCTCAGATTGATGCGTTGCAAAAAGCCGGGTGCGGCAAAATATTTTCCGACAAGATGACCGGCTCGCACATGGATCGTCCCGGCTGGGATCAGCTTTTAGAATATGCTCGCCCTGGCGATACCTTGGTTGTCAGCGAATTAAGCCGCATGACGCGCTCTTTGATGGACTTACTGACAACGGCAAAGGTGCTAGAACAGCGGCAAATTAATTTAGTGTCATTGCGCGAAAATATCGATACCACCACGGCGACTGGTCGTTGTTTCTTGTCGATGATGGGTGCTATTCACCAAATGGAGCGTGAGCTTCGCGCTGAGCGGGCGGCTGCTGGTCGTTCGTCTGCTAAAGCGCGGGGCAAAACGGGTGGAAGACCTAAAACTGACCCTGCAAAATTGGAGAATGCCAGAATCCTATACGAAAACTCGGACAAAACCGCCGCCGAGGTTTGTGAGATTACCGGCGTAGGGAGGCGAAAATTCTTCTCCTATGTGGCAGAAAAACGGAATGGTTCTGGTGAAACGTAAAATTGCATTTGAATTGGGGCGCAATCGAACGAAAAACCGAGTTAGCACCTAAAATAAGGTGCTAATGATTTTATATGGCTCGTCTGGCCGGCAATACCCGACCCTCAGCGGACCTTCGCCTGTTGCGCAGGGCAACGGCAGCTTACTGAGAAGAACAGCTGCACTGCCCACCAACGGACCGATCACTCATCGGCCTGAGCGGTTGGTTTTTTGTCGGGCGGCAAGCTGGCGGTAAGCCGTCCATCAATCGCCGACAGCTATGGAGGTTATTTCATCTTGCTCAAGCTTCCTCAATGACCATGTTGTATAAATGGATTTATAATGATGCCCTTGGTCGCTCAAGGGTTTCTATTTCCAACCGGACTGCACGAATGACTGAGATCGAAACAGGCGATAAAACTTGGCGTGGCACCTTCCGCGTTGTGCTGGCGTATGCCTTCTTCGCCAGCCTGTGGATACTACTGTCCGACCGGGTAATTGGATTGTTGTTCAGCGATCCCGCAGCGCTCGTGCAGGCCAGCATGGCCAAGGGCTGGTTCTTCGTCGCGGTTACTTCGCTGCTGTTGTATGTAATGGTGCGCCGATACATCAGCCGGATCAGCGCGGCACATCAGCGCGAACTCGAACTGATGCGCAAGCAGCAGAATGACTCGGCGCTGCTGAGGCTCTATGTGATTCGTAGTGGGTAATGCAATAATATAGCCATGAACAGTGAAACTTTATTCAGCATGGCTTTAGGCCTGCAACCCCCTTGGCAGGTCAAAGCCGTGACCTTTTCTACAGATGAATTGGCCCGTAGCGAACTTCATCTGCATATCGATTTCGTGACTGGCTCGCGCTTCTTAGACGACGCGAATAACCTCTGTCCAGTGCATGATACCGTAGAGCGGCAATGGCAACATTTGAGTTTTTTTGAACACACCTGTTACCTCCACTGTACGGTGCCGCGCATTACCACGAGCGCTGGTAAAGTCCGCACTGTTGACGTTCCCTGGGCACGACCGGGCAGTGGTTTTACCTTGTTATTTGAAGCCTTGGCGCTAGCCTTGATCGAACGGGAAATGCCGGTCAACCGAGTCGCCGAGATACTGAAGGTCAATCCACAGCGCATCTGGACTATCTTTAATCACTGGATTAGCAAGGCAAAAGCAGCCGATGATCCGAGCAGGATAACCAAGCTGGGCGTCGATGAAACCTCGACCAAAAAAGGCCATCATTACGTCACGCTGGGCGTTGATTTGGATGAAGCCCGTGTGATTCATGTCACCGAAGGTAAGGGTAAGGCAACGCTGCAAAGTATTCAACAACACCTTGAAAATAAGGGTGTTGATAAGGAACAGGTGGAGCAAATCAGCATGGATTTGTCACCGTCATTTATTGCCGGTGCTGCCGAATCACTCCCGTCTGCACAAATTACCTTTGACCGATTCCATGTTGTGAAATTATTGAATGAGGCCATGAATCAGGTGCGCATTGCCGAACGCAAGGAGCATGATGCTCTGAAAGGTCACAAATACACTTTTCTAAAGAACCGGGAAAACCTATCCGACAAAAAAGAAAAAGAGCTGGATGAACTGATTAAACTCTACCCCACGCTGGGCGAAGCTTACCGCTTAAAAGTGCTATTCAATGATCTCTGGGAAATGCGCGACAAGCCGACAGCGGAGGCTTTTTTGAGGCAATGGTTTGAGGAGGTGGACGCAGCCAAAATTCCAGCGTTTACGAAGTTTGCCAACACAGTTCGAGGACATTGGTCGGGGGATTGTGCATTTCGTGGAATCACTCATTAGTAACGGCATTCTTGAAGGCATCAATAGTAAGATTCAGCTGGCTAAACGGCGAGCCAGAGGCTACCGCAACATCAACAATTTCATTAATATGATTTTCCTATGTGGAAAGTTGAAATTTGATTACCCACTGTATTTCACATAGAGCCAAATTCAGTGGGATTATCCAAAAAACGCTTGGAGATTATTTGATACTCCGGGTCCATTTTCAAGGCAATATCGGTAGTAAACATGATCGGCACATGGCGTTTGTTGGAATCGTGCGCGTCCGGTACAAAGTTCTCGCCTTTGCCCTCCTTGGGAATCCATTGCGTCGCGCCGGCTGGACTCTTGGTTTGTTCCCAATCAAAGGTGTACAGCCAGGTCAAATAGTCATGGGTCCAGCGAGTCGGATTGGTCGACCACGCGCCTTCCAGGCCGCTACTGACGGTGTCGGGGCCATGGCCGCTACCGCATCGGTTGGCCCATCCTAAGCCTTGCTCCTCAATACCGGCGGCGGCCGGTTCTTTGCCTACGCACTCATCCGATTTATGTGCGCCGTGTGCTTTACCGAACGTATGGCCACCAGCGATTAAAGCTACGGTTTCTTCATCATTCATCGCCATCCTGCCAAAGGCTTCGCGGATATGCTTGGCAGCCGCCAGCGGATCGGGGTTGCCACCAGGTCCCTCCGGGTTAACGTAAATCAGGCCCATTTGTACTGCGGCCAACGGTTTCGCCAGCTCGCCTTTGTCATCGTGGCGCTCATCGGCAAGAAATTTCTTCTCGCTTCCCCAATTGACGATCTCGGCCTCCCAGTCGTCGGCGTGGCCACGGGCAAAACCTTTCGTCTTGAAGCCCATCTCTTCCAACGCTACGTTACCGGCCAAGACCATCAAATCGGCCCAGGACAGCTTGGCGCCATATTTTTGTTTGACCGGCCACAACAGGCGGCGGGATTTGTCGAGGTTGACGTTATCCGGCCAACTGTTGAGAGGCTCGAAGCATTGTTGGCCCCCCGCCGCACCGCCGCGCCCGTCGAAGATCCGGTATACGCCGGCACTGTGCCAGGCCATGCGAATAAAAAACGGCCCGTAATCTGCCGGCCACCAGAAGCTATTCATGGTTGGTGCCATCTTGGCCATCACCGGGTTGCCTGCAATTACCTCCGCGATAGCAAATGCCAATGCGGACGTTCGGCTTCTACTTGACTCAAAAATGAACCAGAGTAAATAAGTGGCTCCGTGATTCGCGCATCAGTTGATAAAGTTTCGAAGCGACCACGACAGCGCTGCCGTATTAATCAACACAATCTTCCAAAAAATATTTCGAATTTTGAAATTGATCTCCCTTTCGCTCTGAACCTATCTAATTCAAAACGGTGTTTAAAAACAATGCGAGCTAAAAGCGCCATAGAACGAATAAAATTGTTGCAAATACTGAACAAGAATGATTATCATTTGCTATAGAAAGCATCTAGGTGACCTTATGAAATTTTTCGCGCATCTGTTCAAAACACCGACAACTTTATATTTGGAGATCAAGCCGAACTTTTTTAGGTCGTTATTAGCCAGCGGTCAGATCCACAACACCGACTCTCATCGCTTGGACTTAAATGTCAAGCAAATCCTCTGGAAGCTGCTGTTTTCGCTTGGCAAATCAAAGCTCACTGTAAATGGCAATTGTTCGAAGCTTGCCGTTCCACCTACCGAAACGACTTACCCATCTCATCTATCCGGAGAACTCGACTATGTCTAAAAAGCCCTGTACCCATGAGTATCTTGCCAGCAACCAAGCTGGAAAAATATTGACCTGCCGCGAATGCGGCGTTGTGCATTTGCATTGGCAAAACCTATCCTTGCGACTTGATGTTGAGCAGTTTGAAGACCTTGCGCTTCTTATCGCACAAGCCAGCAAAAACCTGAGTCGGCAGAATCAAAAAACGGTCCGCACTCGCCCGATGCTGAGCATGGTTACCTAAAAGCAACATTTAGTTTACTGATGTAATTCGATCCGCAATGCCTTGAATAATTTGAGTCAGTCCGTTTAGCGGCCAGCCTAAAAAACGGTACCAGCGATCCGGCCTACGCCTTTATCAGTTGGCCTTCGGCGGTTTACTGTTTCGTCTTGAACGTTGAGGGGCTTTGCATATCTGGCTTGATGCAGGTGCGGTGAGTGTCGGTTGGCTGCTGATACTGTTAGTTGCAATCTGGTAAGTCCGTGCTTTCGGGTCACCCCCGGCGAACATTATTTTCATGTTGCCTACCGGCTGATCAACAAGAACGCAGTCCATTTTAACTCTATTCGTGGTTCAGCCCCTTATACGCAGTTCCCGAAAAAATTAGCGTCATTACGACGGATACTGAATCAATAATTTACCGATTGCATAGGGTTGACGATGAATCGAATACAACATCATTTTCATGAGAAGAATAAATTATCGCTCGCCGTGGTAATCGTCGTTTGTTTTGCCGTTGCTACTGAAGATACGGTATTTGCCACCCCTATCGAATCCGAGGAGCCCAAGACAGAAGCAGCGTTGGAACAGACCGAACCTTTCGATGGCACCTTGACAGGTGATTGGGGTGGTGTACGCTCGACTCTGCTGGAATACGGAATCAGCATCGATATTGCCAATACGGGTGACTTATTGGTCAACTCCCGTGGTGTAAGTTCCGATGTTCGCTATGCCAACCTGCTGGAAACATCGCTCACTGCAGACATGGAAAAATTAGTGGGCTTGTCCGGCGGTACCGTTTACATAATGGCTCTGGGCACCCATGGAAAAGACCCTGGCGAGGCGACCGGGAGCATCACGGCTCCAAGTAACTTGGCAGCCAACGATACCTTTAAACTTTTTGAAGCTTGGTATGAACAATCTTTGTTTAATGACCGGATCGGATTTTTGGTGGGACTCTTCGCTGTGGATTCCGAGTTTGATGCCAAGGAAACTGCGGATGTTTTTATCAACGGCGCTTTCGGCACAGGCTTGGATCTGTCAGAAACAGGCATCAATGGTCCGTCGATCTTTCCAGTGAGCTCGATTGGTCTCAGGCTCCGCGCCAATATTACTGATGAAATCACCCTGCGGGCGGCGGTCCTGGACGGTGTCCCAGGCGACCCCGGCAATCATAAAGGAACGCAAATCGGATTAAATGACGGTGACGGTTTGCTTATCGTAGATGAACTCAATTACCAGCCCAGCGCGTTTGACTTCCTTCGCTTTGGCTTGGGCTCATGGCTATACACGACTGAATTCGATGATCTGGTTGATACGGCACCAGACGGTGATCCCGTAGCTAGGGATGGCACTTACGGCATCTACAGCTTTGTCGAAGGCAAAATTTTGAGTGAATCGGATGCAGCCGACCAAGGGTTAAGCGGTTTCCTCCGCATCGGAGGCGCTGACGAGGACGTGAATCAGATCCAGATGTTCTATGGCGCTGGATTAGTCTATACAGGCCTGATTCCTAGAAGGGATAATGATGTGCTCGGCCTGGGCGTCACCGTGGGGGTTAACGGTAACAAGTTCATGACAGCACAAAACAATGCCGGCCAATCCGTCAAGAATGCTGAGATAGCCTTGGAGCTGACCTATAGAGCGCAGTTGATGCCGTGGCTAAGCTTCCAACCGGTTCTCCAATACTATATTAATCCCGGCACCGATCCTACGCTGGACGATAGCATCGTCGGCGGGTTTCGCTACAATATCAATTTCTAAAGAGGTTCGGGGTTTCTTATGATGTTCGCTACTTTGACACGGTTCCCGTTGCATTTCGCTTTGGCAGCCTTGCTGCTCTTTGCGGGTTGTTCAACGCCCCCCCCTAGCTCGTCGGATGAACTCGCTCTCAAAGCCGATTGTTCCTCCATTCGTCAGACGCCACAAGCTCCGCAAACCTATTATTTAAGACAAAATCCGTTAGAGATGACGCCTGAAAATATCGAAAATGGAAAGCAACTTTACAGACGTGAAGCCAAGCCCGTTCCGTGTATGAATTGCCATGGAGTCAACGGTGATGGCAGGGGGCCGATCGGCAAACACCTGCAGCCCTCTCCGACTGATTTCACGTGTAAAGCACTCATGGACAATCTTCCGGATGGACAATTGTTTTGGGTCATTGAAAATGGTTCGGGACTTTTCGAATTAGAACATGAACAAAGCAAGGCAAAAATCAAACGCCCCGGCCGACGCCCACGTTATACCGCCATGCGCGGCCACAAGAACGAATTGACCGAGGAACAAATCTGGGAAGTAATACTGTACCTGAGAACCTTCTCAAAATAATCCTGGTTAAGGGGAGGACTTTGATTTGCCAAAACGATACAGTCAAAACTGGCGCAAATGTAACCAACACAATTCAGGCGATTTTCAATGAAAAAAAGGGACGAATCTTTATCAAAATACTCAGTTGTAAACGCCATTCAGCGGGCATATACTCCGAACTTCTGTTTTTACAAGGTTATCCATTGCCTTGGCAGAACAATGACCGGCGTTTTTTCACTTACTCGGAAAATCGCTACTGGACATTTAATTATGAAAAAAGGATGTCGTGATTTAAGCCAACCGCTTGATCCCGCAAAATTGCTACGCGATTGGCAAGCCGCTACCAGCCAATCGAGTTTTTTTAGGAGGCAATGCGATGCCGACATTTGAACACCTGTGCGGCTATCTCCATAAAGTTCAGATCGCCCACCATATTCATGGTCGTATCCGGCTACGTCTTGAGGTTTATCCCCAGGAATTGCCTTTACCGCGCCGCAACGACACCGAACGATTTCAGACTTTGGTCGAGCGCGCACCCGGCGTGCGCTCGGTGCGCATCAATCTACTCGCCCGCTCCTGCCTGATCGAATACGACCCCGCCGTGATTCCTGATCACGCGTGGCAGGATTTCATCGCCGGCGCGTCCTCGGCCGCCGCTCAGTCACTGGAAAACATCCTGCGCGACACCTATCAGGAGATCAGCTATGCCCAATTATGACGAAGCCATCCTGCGCTCGCGCAGGCTCAATCCCAACGCGCCGTTTCCGATTCTGCATCAAGCCGTGCGGATCGCGCTTTACGACGAGTACGCCGCGCGCGCTTTCTATGGCAAGGTCGTTGAAGCCTTCGGCCCGCACCGACCGTTCGCGAATATCGTGCGCGCTGAACAACGTCACGTCGACGCACTATCACGGCAGTGCGAACGCCTGGGAATCCCGCGACCGTTGGACCCTTTTCCGACACAAACCGAAATCGAACCGACCTGGCGCGCCAACTGCGAGCGCGCTGTGGTCGGCGAAATCGCCAATATCCGTCTCTACCACTACTTGTTGCCACATGTCGTCGATCCGCAAGTCGGCAACGTCATGCTGAATTTGCAGGCTGCCTCGCTGAATAACCACCTGCCGGCGTTTCAGGAAGCCCTAGCCGAGGCGATGGCGCAAGAACGCTACCATACCGAGCGAGGCATTCCGCCGCAACAGGCTTACGAACAACACGGTCCTCTGGCCGATCTGGTGGAAAAAGCCCTGGTTCATCTGAGTCCTCACGCCGGCCCCATCGGTTTGTTCAGCCCGCTGCTTCGCCGAACCACACCATCCATGTTGCTCGGTCTGGCCGCCGGTGGCGCAGGGGTTTACTTTTACCGCAACCGCTTAGCTCGCAACAAACAGGAGAATTGACATGTTACATCTAATCCGTTTCGCAGCTGGCGTGGCTACCGGGATCGTTGCCATGCAGTTGCTGAAAAACAAATCGACTCAGGACACCCTGAAAAAAGCCGGCGAATCGACCAAGGAAACCTTGGATAAGGCCAGTCAATCGACTAAGGAAACCTTGGAAAAGGCACAAGACAAATTGCGCAATGCCACGGTGTCCGGCCTGGAAGCCATCGAAAGCGCATCTGCCAAGGCCCGCGCCAAGTTGACCGCCGAGGAAGCGGGTAAAGCCAGGTCTAAAAAAACCGCATCACGCAAGCATTCCATTAAACATGAACATCCCGAAAGCGATCAGGAGTAAACCCCATGAAATACCAACCATACCCTTATGCGCACTCACTACCACAAATGCGAGGCGGTGCCAGCTTTACACAGGGGTTTGTCGCCTCCGCCTGCCTATCCGCGTTTCAGGATGTCAATAAACCGTGTTCCAAGGCAGACTATAAACGGATATTGCGTCAGGGTTTGCAAGGCGGCACCGCATTGGCAGCTGGCGCCCGTTCCGCTGTAGCCCTGCGTCACGGTAATTACACCGACGCCTTGCTATCGGTCGCCATCGGTGCGGCCGGCGTGTTGCTGCTCGAAAATTTGCTAAAGGATTCGGAAATACTTCAGGAGAACTCTGATGAGTAAAAAACACAAAAAACAAAAACGCCAAGCGAACGAATACGGCTACGTCTACGGTCAACCGCCGCAAGCCAACGGTTATGGTTATCCACCGCCCTACGGCGGCTGGCAAGCAGGCTTCGATCCGGCAACCGGCATGCCGCGTGAGCATCAGGCTCATGGCTTTGATCACGATCAGACCGCAGGTTACGGCGCACCCGGTTATGGTGCGGGTAATTTTGGCGCAGGCAGCGTCGACCGCGACTTTCTGCGCCAAATGTCGTCTTTTCTGCCCGGACAGCATACCGATCAATTCCTGTTGGGATTGATGATAGGCGCCGGCGCAGCCTGGGTATTGGGTGATGAGGAGATTCGCGGCAAATTAATCAAAGCGGCAATGAAAGTTTATGCCGGCGTAGCCGGCGGGTTCGAGGAATTCAAAGAGCAAATGGCCGACATCAAGGCCGAAGTCGCCACGGAACGTCACGGAGACGAGTAATGTCCGCGACCTGGTTCGCCAAAATGGAGCCGGTACACAGTACCCGTGGGCGGATCCGATTTCGATACCGCTGCCGCCGTGGCACATCGCTGGAACCTCGGCAAATCAGCCGCGCCGTCGAGGCCATCCAGGGCGTACTGACGGTCAAGGTCAATCCAGTGGCTTGCTCGTTGGTGATCGAATACGAGACTGACGCCACCGACACCGATACTTTGGCGACCGCATTGTTGACATTAGCACCGCCCGATAACCCGCTGCCCAATGGCAAAGCGCTCGCCAGCGATACCGCCCGCCTCGGCGCGGTGGCCATGAGCGGGGCGACCTTGCTGGCCAGCCGAAGTCTGAATCCATCCATGCAAATGTCGGTCGCCTTCGGCACCGCCGTTCCGCTGTTGGGCGAAGCCATCGACGACTTTCTGGAAAAAGGCATTACCTCGCATGTGCTCGAGGCCATGGCGGTAGCTATTTCGATAGGCCGCCACGATTATTTGGCTGCCAACACCACTTCATTTTTATTGGCTCTGGGTGAATATCTGGAACATTCGATCGCCCGTCGCTCGGACGATTTATTGAAACATCTATTGGAACCCGGTAGTAAAGAAGTCTGGGTGGAACGCGACGGCGCCGAAACCTTGATTCCGGCGCATGAAGTCGTGGTCGGTGATACCGTCATCGCCGCCACCGGCACGGTGATTCCGATCGACGGAACGGTGCTGGGCGGCGAAGCTTTGGTTAACGAAGCTACGATGACGGGTGAAAGTGTTCCTGTCGTCCGTAAGCGCGGCGACAAAGCCCTGTCCGGCACCTTGGTCGAAGAAGGCCGCATCCGCATTTACGCCGAACAAGTCGGCCGCCAAGCCGCCGCTGCCCGCATCGCCGATCTGGTCGAACAGTCCTTGACCGTCAAAAGCGAAACCCAACTGGAAGCATCGCGTTTGGCTGACAAAACCGTACCCTTGGTATTGGCGCTGGCGGCGGCAACTTGGTTGATTTCCCGCGACAGCGAACGGGTCGCCGCGGTATTGCAGGCCGATTATTCCTGTGCTTTGAAATTGGCTACACCGGTGGCATTTAAATCGGCGATGTATCGGGCAGGTCACAGCAACATCTTGGTCAAGGGCGCCAATGCGCTGGAACGTCTGGCCAAGGCCGACACCTTTGTGTTCGACAAGACCGGAACGCTGACCAGTGGCGCCTTGCAGGTCACCGATTCGATTACCTTCAACCACGACTTCAGCCCGGAAGATTTGATCAATCTGGCCGCCTCGGTCGAGGAACATTACTTCCATCCACTGGCGCAAGCCGTTGTCGAGGCTGCGCACAGCTTAAATCGCCATCAGCACTTTCAACACCAGGAGGTGGAATTCGTCGTGGCTCACGGTGTCGCCAGCGTCATCGACGGCCAGCGCATTGTGGTCGGTTCGCGGCATTTCATCGAAGACGACGAAGGCATTGTCCTCGCCGAATACAAAGACGTGCTGGATAAAATCAACGCCGAAGGCAAAACCATTTTATACATCGGCTTCGGTGGTAAGTTATTGGGGATTTTGGTGTTGACCGACACGGTCCGCGCCAACAGTGCCGCTACGGTAGCACGCCTTCGCGCTCTGGGTGTCAAGCGTATTCTAATGCTGACCGGCGACCATTACGACCGCGCCAGCCAGTTGGCAAAACAACTAGGCTTGGACGCATTTCACGCTAACCTGTTGCCGCACGAAAAGGCCAAAATTCTGGAGGAACTGGCGGCACAAGGTTCAACTATTGCTTTTATCGGCGACGGCGTCAACGACGCGCCGGCTCTAAGCGGCTCGCATGTTGGCATCGCCATGCACCGAGGTGCCGACATAGCGCGACTTGCCGCCGATATCACTTTATTGGAAGACAACATCGCCCGCGTCGCCGATGCCCGCGCTCTGGCTCTGTCCACTAGCAAACTCATCGACAGCAATTTCAAGCTGACCGTGGGCCTTAATACCGGCATTTTGTCGGCGGCGGCGTTCGGCTGGCTGAGTCCGGTAAAAGCCTCAATGCTGCACAACGGCAGCACGATTGCCATATTATTGCGCGCTCTACTGGGCGGCGGCATGCCACCTAAAACCAAAGCCCGCGCCAGCCGAGCGCCGCGCAAACAGCAACGTATGACCTACTAATTAAAGAGGCTGCATGACCTTAAAAGAACTTGCTATCGGTGAACGCGCCACAGTGGTTGGCTTTAATCCCAGCGGCAAAGCCTATCGACGCAAATTGTTATCGATGGGCCTGACTCCCGGTGCCGAGCTCAGTCTGGTGCGGGTAGCGCCGCTCGGTGATCCATTGGAAATTCTAATACGCGGTTATTCCTTGTCGTTACGCAAGGATGAAGCCGACGCCCTATCCGTGGACAAGCTGCCATGAAAACCCGTTATACCATCGCCTTGGTCGGCAATCCCAACTGTGGGAAAACCACGCTGTTCAATGGCTTGACCGGCGCCAGACAACGCGTCGGTAACTGGCCCGGCGTCACCGTTGAGAAGAAAAGTGGCGAATACCGCTATGCCGATTGTCAGTTCGAGGTCGTCGACCTGCCCGGTACTTATTCCCTCGACGTGGCCGACCGGGAAGTGTCTCTGGACGAATGTGTAGCCCGCGACTACGCCCACAGCAACGAGGCCGATTTGATCGTCAACATTGTCGACGCTTCGATTCTGGAACGTAGCCTGTATCTGACCAGCCAGTTGGCGGAAATGCGCGTGCCGATGCTGATGGTGTTGAACATGATCGATGTCGCAGAAAGCAAAGGCATGAAGCTCGATGCCGCCCGATTGGCCGAACGCCTGGGTTGTCCGGTATTGCCGGTAACAGCATCGGAAAACCAGGGAATCGCCGCGTTGAAAGCCGCTATCGTCCAGGCGGCGATCACCCCGAAAGCCGCCGCCGTCGAAGTCATTTATGAACCCGCCTTGGAAGAGGCTATCGTCGTGCTGAGCGAGCGTTTGCGAGGCACTGCAAAGCGCTTGGGTTGGTCCGAACGTTGGTTGGCCATGCGCCTGCTGGAAGGCGACGACTTGGCGCTGGGCTTGGTGGCCCCCGAACTGCGGCAAGAAGCTAAATCGTGGTCGCAAAAGTTGGGTGAGGATATCGATATCATGATGGCCGATGCCCGTTTCGAACTGGCTCGCTGTATCTGCAAAGACTGCGTGACGATCAGCGGCCGGATCAATCGCGACCTGACTAACCGTATCGACCGTATTGTGCTAAATCGGGCATTGGGGATTCCGATCTTTTTGTTGATGATGTATCTGATGTTCATGTTCACGATCAACATTGGCGGCGCCTTTATCGACTGTTTCGACCAAGCTGCGCAGGCCTTGTTCGTGGATGGCTTTGGCGTCTGGCTAAACGGCATCGGCACGCCGGATTGGCTGACCTTGCTGCTCGCCAAGGGCATCGGCGGCGGCACCCAAGTGGTAGCCACGTTCGTGCCGGTGATCGGCTTTTTGTTCCTGTTTTTATCGGTGCTGGAAGACTCCGGCTACATGGCGCGGGCGGCGTTTGTTATGGACCGCTTCATGCGTTGGATCGGTTTGCCCGGCAAATCCTTCGTACCGTTGATCGTCGGCTTCGGCTGCAACGTCCCAGCCATTATGGCCACCCGCACGCTGGAACATCGCCGCGACCGCTTGATGACGATCGCCATGGCGCCGTTTATGTCCTGCGGCGCAAGGCTGCCGGTGTATGTGCTGTTCGCAGCGGCTTTTTTCGCCGACGGGGCGCAGAACATTGTGTTTGGTTTGTATTTGACCGGCATCATCGTTGCGGTATTGACGGGCTTGATTTTAAAAACCACACTGCTGCAAGGCGAGGCGACGCCGTTCATCATGGAATTGCCGCCGTATCACCTGCCAACGCTGAAAGGCATCGCCATTCATACCTGGGATAAATTAAAAGGCTTTGTATTGCGCGCCGGCCAAGTCATCGTGCCGATGGTACTGGTGCTCAACGTACTGAACGCGGTCGGCACCGACGGCAGTTATGGCAACGAAGACAGTGAGAAGTCGGTATTGGCCGCGGTTGGCCGCACCATCGCGCCGGCGTTCTCGCCGTTCGGTCTGGACCGAGACAACTGGCCCGCAGCAGTAGGGATTTTTACCGGCGTATTGGCCAAAGAAGCCGTGGTCGGCACTTTGAACGCCGCCTACACGGCTTTGGCAAGCAGTGCTTCAGCCGAGAATGCGCAGAAAGACGCTTTCGACTTGGCCGATAGCCTGCGTGATGCAGCTGCGACGGTGCCCGTCAATCTAAGCGAAGCCTTGTCCGCTTGGTTGGACCCGTTGGGGTTGGACATCGGGGATGTCCACGATCAAACTGCTGTGGCGGAAAAAGAGGAAATTTCCACCGGAATTTTCGGCGCGATGGCCAGTCGATTCGACGGCAAGGACGGCGCCTTTGCGTACTTATTGTTTATCCTCTTGTACATGCCCTGTACTGCGGCGATTGCTGCGACCTACCAGGAATCGGGCCGAGCCTGGACATTATTCGTGGCTTTTTGGACCACCGGTTTAGGCTATGGATTGGCTACCTTGTATTATCAAACCGCGACCTGGAGCCGCCATCCCCAACAGTCGCTGGTTTGGTCGATGGTGATTTTGACGTTATTTGCTGTGGTCTTGCTAACCTTGCGGCATATCGGTCAGCGAGAAAAATCGGTGTTGCAAACTGTTCCGATCCATCAGGATTCTTAGTCGTTCATGCAAGGCGCACCGGTATTACTGGTCATCGGTATCCACCGCGAAGAATTGGCCTTCGGTCGTGCGGTTGCCAAAGGACTGGACCCGCAACAAATTCAAGTGCTAACCGTGCCGGAAGGGCTGTCCGGCCGGCGACCATTGCCGGATCAATCTTTCAATTATCAAACCCTGCACCGGGCCTTGTATCAGCAATTGCTGCCTTACGTGCTCGGTCACCATTCAGTGTTGCTGGATTTGCACAGCGGCTGCGATACTGCCGGCCCGAGTGCCGATTTGATTTGCGCCGGTGCGGGGTGGCGCGACGCGCTTGAGCAGGAAATTGATAGGCGTCCGGACTTTCACAAGCAGGATGTGCGCATCGTTCCGCTCGGCATCGAATCCGAATTTCCCCACGCACATACCGTAATCCCAAAAAAAATCTGGCACAATCCTCGCTTCACTTATCTTGGATTGGAAGTCTATCTGCCTGAGACGGTGGACGGGCAAAATGCTGGACGCGATTTGGCCAAATCGTTGGTCATGCTAGTGGCCGAACTCGCCACTAGGCCATTAGCAGACTCAACGTAACAGGGACTTACGATGGGTAGTCAAATGCACTCCCAAGCAAGCCACGAACAAACCGCCAGCCACAGCATGTCCACGTTTCTGACCGGTCGCCGCCAACGCTAGCGACGTTGCCAGACTGCCCAACATGCCGACCTTGGCATAACGGTTGACGCGCATTTTCAGCGAACGTTTTTGATGTGCCAGGGGTGCGTCCAATGCGGCATCGACGGCAGCTTCGATTTTGTTTTCCAAGCTTTCGGTATCGGTTTGGTCATAGTCAAAATTAATCACCACACTACCGGCAACGACATTGGCTTTCAGTTCGATAATGGCATCGATTGTGACTAATTCTGCTTCGAGCTGATCAAGCCGTGCCTGATGGCGCAATCGTTTGTCGCGGACTCTTATCCGCCCTGGAATCGAAGATACGATTCTATTCATCTGTATTCTGCCTTATGTTGCAAACTGTTCGCCCCAACGAGTTCCACTGCAATATGCATGGAAAATTAAACAATAAAGTTTCCAGGCAGACCCTGGAAAGCGCTAATAAGAATTATACGTATTTACGATCGCAGCGCTATACTTTATTATGCTCCGGCTATCATCGCAATTAAAAACAAACTATCCCAAATTGATTTGGCTGACTGGAAGATAGGTACCAGTCCTTTAACTACTCCCTTTTGACTCTAAAACCGTTTAGCTTTGTAACGAGCAATGTAGTCCAGCAATCTGCGCATTTGCACGTCATTCATCGGAGAACTGCGTGCTAGTTGCGCTTGTACCCGCTCAATCTTGTCCGCCAAACTGAGCCTTCAGGGAACATGATACAAAGCATTTTGCCTGATGGCATGAATGACATATTCTGCCGGATTGAGCTGGGGTGAATAAACCGGCGTATGCCAATAGCTCACCATGAAGTTTTTTAACGCACTCGGACTACTGAGTTCTTGCAGCAATCGGCTGACCTCCGTCTGCATGCGTTTGCCATGGGTCCGGGCATTGTCGAACAGCACCGTTATCTGATGATAACCTTGCTGTAGGTAACTTAGCAGTAGTGTCACTACGACACCTGCGACTTGTTCGGAGTGGCTTTTTTCATGGAACTCCACCCGCGTGTCGCCTCGTTGCACATCGACTATCAGGAAGCCATTCACTTTTTGTCGATGACGTTCATCACTCTGAACACGCGGTTTGGTGTTTTTTTCAGCCCACGCGTAATGGGTATCAGGGAGGCTTTGTAGTGCAAACTCATCCAGCGCAATCACGGCTGTGTGTTCAGTGATCTGCGCCGTTTTTTTTTAAGTCGACGATAAATTTCGCCTGTTCGAGGGGATTGGTCGGTCCATAGTCACGATGAACTTTTTGCAAAGATAAACCCCACCGGTCAAACAATTGATAAAGGCGTGCACAACTGACTGAAATGTGCCATTTTTCCTCAATCACAGTTCTGACACGTTCTGCGGTCCATTGATAACGGTCTATTCCGTAGTCGACCGGCATTTTATGCAGAACTATGAAGCGCAGAATTTTCTGCTGCTGATCGGAGAGTCGCTGCCGCCGGTGAACCGGCTGACGCCTTAGTAAATGATCAAAGCCACCATGCAAATAGCTGTCAAGCCATTCGTTCAAGGTTTGGCGACGGACTTTGTACTGGCGACAAACTTCCGCCAGAGTCAGTCCGTCCCAAATCGCTCTCAGGACAATCAGTCGTCTGCGTTGCCAGAATTTTTGATGACTGTAATAGGCTTTTTGCCAAGCTCCACGGTCTTGCGGAGCTAGGCGTTGAAGGCGTATCCTGCGGATCATAGTACACCTCCTTGATTCGCTGTCTCACTAAATAAAGATAGACGTTTTTTCGGTCAAAAGGGAGTAAGCAAGAAACGCCAGACAATTTTTGATAAGAAACTGTCTAAAAGTTAATTTCCTATTCAAACAAATCGGGAAACACATTTTGGAAACTTACAGAAAAGACCGCTTAGCAGCCTAAACCTGCCGCTCGTGATCACTGGAATTTGACTACTTAAATGTATTAAATCGGTCGAGTCGAGCCGAAAACGAGTCAAGGTTGCTTGCCGAAAAGTTGTCATTTGCTCAACTTAGGTATCGAAAATTTCGCCGGCATCCTCAACGGCCGGTTTTGGCCGGGTCGAGCCAAAGAGCACGCAAAATTGCTTGCCGAAAAGCTGTCATTCGCTGGACTCAGGGATTGAAAATTTCGCCAGCATCCTCAACGACCGGTTTTGGCCGTAACAGGACGATCAATCTCTAATCATCCAAGCCAAGAGATGTCCGAAAGTCAAATTCCAACCAGTTGATCAAATTCAGCGATCAAGACTGTCGGCCATCAATCCAACCTCATTCTGCAAATAGCCGTAAAATGTTTATGGCGCTTCCTCAGATAAATATCCAGTTGGAATTTACCTACATTGATGCACGTTTTCTCATTTTTGTTTGTCATAGTGTTCCTTGCTTGCTAAATTCGGGCTCGAAGCCCATCCGACTGTTCGAAATAAAAATCGGGTCGGAGAAGCGTCCAGGCTTGTTTACGGTATCAAAGTACCTGGCGCGCATCGGACTAATCCTCCGGTAACTAGTTACTGATGTCCACGGGCTTCACTTTAGCAAAGAATAAATTTTGAAAAACAGGGATATGAAACCATACAAGCCACTCAGGTAGACGCCTGAGCTGAATCGTTATAACTTGGTGAAAGTACAGATATCTAGACAAATAACGGGATCAGATACAAAGTATTGGAATTTATCTTAACGAGCCTTGGCATAAACAATTATGACAAACCGACTGCCCCAGAAAGCCTCCTCGACTATATCGATGCTCCAGGATCTTGCGAAGTTGGCAAACTATTCTCTCATGGACACGCTCAACTGTGACCCTGACGCGACAAAAAACGGTGACGACCACGCGCCGCGACAAGTCTTTACGGGACATTATGTCCCCGTCAAGCCGACTCCAATCATAGACCCTGAGTATGTAGCTCACAGCAAAAACTTTTTTTCCGAGCTTGGCTTTGCCGACAGCATGGCAGAGTCCTCCGATTTCGTCCGCATGTTCTCCGGCGACATCTCTCAGGTTCCAGAGCCGATGCGCAAGGTCGGTTGGGCGAGTGGGTACGCACTTTCCATTTACGGCACTGAATACATCCTGCAGTGTCCGTTCCAAACTGGCAACGGATATGGAGACGGTCGTGCAGTTTCTGTACTTGAGGCCGTCATCAACGGTCGACGCTGGGAGATGCAGCTGAAAGGTGGCGGCCGCACGCCATATTGCCGCGGCGCAGACGGTCGCGCTGTCTTGCGGTCGAGTATCCGCGAGTTCTTGGCTCAGGAGCACATGCACGCACTGGGCGTGCCGACATCGCGGTCTTTGAGTTTGTACGTTTCAAAAACGGAGAAGGTTAAGCGACCGTGGTACTCGGAGGGTTCGCGCTCGGAGAATCCTGACATGCTTATATCTGAGGCTGTCGCCATATCGACACGTGTCGCGCCGTCGTTCATTCGCATCGGCCAACTTGAACTTTTCGCTCGCCGTACCCGTAAAAACGAACATCCGAAAGCGCTGGAAGAACTGGAGAAGATTGTGCTGCACTTGATTGATCGTGAGTACGCTGACGTTGTCAATAAGCAATTCACAACTCCCGATAAATTGATGTTGCTGGCACACGAGTTTCGTAGCCGCCTCACGTCACTGGTGGCGAACTGGATCCGCGTCGGCTTCTGCCAAGGTAACTTCAACAGCGACAACTGTGCAGTCGGTGGTTTTACACTTGATTATGGCCCTTTCGGCTTTTGCGATGTGTTTAACCCCCATTATCAGCCTTGGACGGGAGGCGGTCATCACTTCTCGTTCATGAATCAACCAAACGCAGCGCAAAGCAATTTCGATATGTTTTGTTCGTCGTTGCGGCCGTTGCTGGCATCGCATCAGGACTATTTGCTAAAGCTCGACGAGATTCAAAGTGGATTCTCGAAAGTTATGGAAACGCAAATGGAAAAGATGTGGGCCGCCAAGCTGGGTCTTAGTACTTTGAAAACAGCGTCTCATAAGGCACTTTGCAGCGCACTACTCAGTGAGCTAGGAACACTCATGATGCAAACGCCTGTCGATTACACTATTTTCTTCCGCGAGCTCTCGTCGGTACCCGACGACATTGGCTCACTCAAGAAAAGCTTCTACAATAAAGCGGCGCATGATACTACCCCCAAAGAGATAGATAAGCGTTGGGCAGCGTGGCTCGCGAAATGGAAAACACTTCTCAGCAGTTCCAGTGAGGAAACTTCTAGGCAGATGAAGCTTGTAAACCCAAAGTACATTTTGCGAGAGTGGTTTGTTGTGCCGGCATATCAGCAAGCAGCTGTGGGAAATTATTCTCTAATTCGAGAACTTCAGGACGTGATGACGCAGCCATATGAAGAGCAGTCGAAGGACGTGGAAGATAAATACTATAGGTTGAAACCGCCTGAGTTCTTTGAGGTGGGTGGATTGTCCCACCTTAGTTGCTCGTCGTGATTCGTTGGAATTGAAAAAGTAGTGCCAGATACAACTTAATTGTAAAGGCTAGGTTAATATCAATAAAAGATGGCTAAAAGTTGTATCTGAACTTACTGATTGGACCCTACTTATCGTATATATAGCCACGATTATTGTCAGTAAACACATAACGAATAAGGTTAGATTTTGTGAGCAACGCGAACCAAAGTGCGACTGGCATGGTAGTCAGCAAGCTGCTGAAAGTCCAGTCATTGCCCTGTGAGGAGGGAGATTTTTTAGCACCCCGTGAGAAGCGGCGACGCACTATCATTCCGAAAGGAATCACCTTCTCTTTAGGGCGATGAGGATGTCAATGCAACCAAATTGATTCTTGTTCCAACGCTTTACCATGGTGTTGTGACAATCTTGCTAATTTAATAAAATCATCGTTGAGTGCATTCTTTGCACTAAGTTTTGCAATGGCATTTTCAAAGTGAACTCGACTTTTTGACCACGTATCCGAGTTACCAAAAATTACCAATTTGTCTTCCCAATTGGGTAGCCAATAAAAGTGTAGCGTCGTTTCAGGATGAAGAGCGTCCAGTAACCGGACATAGTTGGATAAGCCGATGCCATCATAATCCGGGAATAGAATGACATTTTCGGATCGTTTTTGAGCTGAAAACCAGTGTAATAATAGGTCTGATAAGTGACCTGCGTAATAGGCCAGACAGCCTTTAAAATTTAACGGTAACCAATCGCATCGATCAAACAGCGCCTGATTTTCAACTAATAAAAGAGGGCTGTTGCACTGCCAACCCTGTCCCGCGCCTATCCGTAAGGCTGCAACGCCA
The DNA here is from genome assembly GCF_009828925.2 of Methylicorpusculum oleiharenae. NCBI lineage: Bacteria > Pseudomonadati > Pseudomonadota > Gammaproteobacteria > Methylococcales > Methylococcaceae > Methylicorpusculum > Methylicorpusculum oleiharenae. Next base: position 398,737 of record NZ_WUTY02000002.1, on the reverse strand, counting down.
AAGCGTTCAGTGAGTTCCGAAGGAAACATGATGGTCTTTTCACTCTCCCACACCACATTAGCATCCCACGCTTTCATCAACAAATAACAAGACTCATGGCTCGTCTGACCGGTCTTGCTGTTCCGGTCTTTACCGATGTTACGGCTACGTGCCGGTAGTTCCATCAGTAAAGACTCGTCGTCCAACGGGTGAAGTTGGCGTAGATAGCTAACAAGGCTGTGTCGGTCGATCACCTTATAAACTGTGCCTCGACCTTGCGAATTTCGTTCTATGAGCCGGGTTTCACGCGAAAACTGATCCAGATGAGTTCGCTGGCTGGGCGTAAACGAAGAGGCGGTTAACGGTTGGTCACTGTTGAGCAGGCATTTTAGCGCTTCGGATAAAACGGTCATGATCGCTCATCCAAATTTGACGCTAAAACAGGTTCCAAAATTTGCCAATTTAATCGGCTGATATGGTTTTTGCCATTGGTGGTGCCAATGGGGACGCAATAGCGTGCGGTGATTTGCGGTTCGGGCGAGGCGAAGATAAGGGTAAAACCAAATCCGGCCGCTATTTCAATCAAATTGCGCTGGTTACGTTGATCCAGTGATGCGGCTTCGTCCAGATAACACGCCGTTTTGATGGCTTTGCGAGGGTCCTGCATTTGATTCAGCATGGCCAAGCCAGTAATCAGTTTGGCCATTAGAACCGTGCCGTTCGATGCGGCACTGTCCATGTCTTCGAATTCCGCGGGTGTTTGATTTTCTTTGGCGATAATAAAAACCAGGCGGAACAAATGTTCAACCCGCAATCCGCCTCGGGCTTCGCCTTCCTTTATGAGAGTATCTTTAGCCTTATTCAGGGCTTTATCATCCAGCACCGCGTTGTGGTCGAACAAATCAAATGAATTTCCCGAGTCAACCTGTTCCGAGGTCGAAATCAATGTTTGTATCGCCTTGACTAAGGCTTCTTCCTCGCGAGGTTCGATTTTAAACACCTTAAGATCGGAAAGTTGGCGTTTATTGATTTTGTTATTAAATTCGCGCATTCGACTTTTCAGGGTTTCCAGACTGTTTCGTAAATCCCTTAAAATAGCTGCCACTTGCACTACAGCCGAACGGGCTTTTCGTTCTATCGCCGCCTTTTCCTGATTTAAGTTCAGGGTGTAGGCAAACAAGGCATTGAGCTCAAGCTCTGAAGAATCCTGCAGTTGAAATTTATTAATACCGTAGCCATGCAATTCACTCAGCTGACTGTTGAGTTCACTGTCGATTTCCCTTAATTGTCGGCAATCAGCGTTATAGCGCTCGATTCGATCTGCAAGCGTCGGCATAGTCAACTCAGCCGCGTCCATACACGGCAAAAAGGCGAGTTGCTCCAAAAAGTCAAACGGCGACTGCTGATCCACGCGCTGCTGACGGGCAGTGTTGATACGTTGATGTTGGCTTTGGAGCTCTTTCAGCTTTGTTTTATGGCTTTCTTGAGCCTGGGCAATGGCCTTTTTATTTTCAGCCAAGGTGGATTCTTCAAATTCAAGCGCCTGCAGTTTCTTTTTCAATTCGTGTGTAAGCTTTAGCCTTTCTGAAGCACTCCTGTGCAGGGATAAAAATTCTTTATAGTGTGATATATCTTTATCAAGATCAGCAATTTGCTGTTCCAATGCGTGTTGCTTTTGCTGTTGTTGTGACAATGTCTCAACGGTTTTTAACAACTGCTTTAAGTCAACCAACTGTCGGTCACAATCGCCGATTTCCATCTCCAGTTCTTGTGCGGTTTTGATGGTGAGATTGGGCGCCAATGCCGACAAATCCAATACCAAACCCGGCAGTTGCAACTGGTTGGATGTCAGTCGATCTTCAAGTTTTGCGGCAAATGATTGAAATGAATGCGGGTCGTTCAGCTTAACAGCATTGCCTTGCGCGACGGGCAAGCTCAAAACGGATTTTGCCAATAACCGGGTTAGCAGTTCAAAACTGTTTGCCGGCAGTAGCTTTTGCAGTTGAAGGTAGAGATTGTCGTTAAGGCTGGCCAACTGACCGTGCAGTTCGGTTTGTTCTTTAGTGAGCTTCGCGATGTTTCTTTTGATGGCATCCGGTGATTGCTGCTGTTCGGCATTGCCAATGATACGCACTAACTCGTCACGTTGATGTTGTAAAGCGTCCCGTTGCGTTTCAAGTTGCGCTAAGTCATTCACAAACGCAAATTGAACGGTCAATTCTTGAAATTTCTGTTCACTTCTTTGTTGCTCATTTAATAAAACTTTGACATCAGCCTGGTCTTTATAAATCGTTTTCTGTCGCGTTTCCAGGTCCTGGACTTTCTCGTCCAACGCGCGAAGGTGTTCCTTGTTGTCATCCGTTGTGTTGCGGTTGTAGGCTTCCCATTCATTCAAGCCTTGTTCAATCAAAGGCCGCCATAGAATAATCTTGCCTCTTAAGGTTCTGCGCATTTGCTGACTGTCTTCCATGCGAGCAATGAGCTCCTGGTTGAGGAACACCGCATCATATTGAGATTTGTCATAATTGACATCGGCAAAAGACTTATCCCATTCACTTTTAAAATCGACATTGCGATCTTGCAAATCGTTTTTGAAGATCTCTAAAATATAATCTTTAACCTGCCTGCTATCCAAGCGATCAAGGCGTAAAGTGCGCGTCAAAATACGCTGATACGTCGCTGCCTGTGAATTAAATTCTAACGGAAAAATGGTGAAATCCGGGTCGTCTGAACGCTGCTTTTGGCGGTTACCATAGAGCAGTGCCCGTAAATCAGCTTGTTGATAAATTTTGGCGGGTTTACCGCATGCGAACAGGCGACTCATTAATTTGGGTTGGGCAACTAACTTACCGTCTTCTAGTCGGTAATCCTCAAGGTCGAGACTGCCTTGATAGGCGAAATACTCATAATCATGACTCAATCCTTTACCGACGCAACCAATCACCGCCATACCCGAAGGCAGCAACACTTCCAGTAAGATATAGGCACTGTTATCCGGAAAATAAAATCGTCTTGAGTTTTCGACACTGTGTGCGCCAAAATCCATGTGCCGCTTATCAAGGATGAGCAAAAACTGCAGCGCATTAATCAAGCTGGTTTTGCCGGTATTATTGGGCGCAATGATCGAGACTGAATCGTCCAGCGGCAATTCTGCCCGGCTATAACCGGCGCTGTTTAATAGCACTAGCTTTTGAAATCCGTAGTGGGCAAGACTCAAAGCAGCTCTCCTTCGGAGTGAAGGTGATCCGTCCGTTCTGCTTGCGCTAATTCTTCAAACAAATCCAGGTAGCGATGCACGGCAGGAAGGAGTCGGTACTCGCCGTCTTCACTGACCAGAAAGCCAATGCGGGCAGCACTGTCAAAGATCTCTTTTAACAGGTGTTGACCGGTCAATTCTTCCGCTTCCAAGACCGCGTGATAGTGCTGCCAAAGCTTATCAATCAGCTCATTATCGAGACGCCATTGTTGAAATTGAAATAAATGCAAGCCTTGATCGGCTTGGTATTCAAACAGTAACATTAACAACAATGCCAAGCGACGGGTCAGTTTGCCGGTATAGGAAGACGCTTGATCCGTTTTAAAATAAGCAAATCCGCGGCCATCGAGTACCAGGGTAAAACCACAGGCAGCAAATAAGGTTTCATACAGCTCGCGTTGAGACTCCAGTTCTACCCAAAGTTCGGTATCCTGTAATCGGTTTAAATGGGTACCCGCACTCAAAAGCTTAAACAGAGGCTGGAGCAAAGAAAGCTTGGTTAAATCGATATTCATAAGGACTCAATGGCGTGACTGTGAAGTCGAATTGAAACGGCTTTGAGAGTAAGGGTCGTTTCGTCTGGATTAGGCGTCGCAGTAATATCCGGTAAACGGATCAATTTGTGATAAAGCCTCAACACAGTGACATCCTGATAATGGCCATAATGCTGCGTTAGCCATCGCATCAAATCAGCTAAAGGCAGGCTCTGATAAAAATGGCGACGAATGGCCTCTTCATTAATCTGTTCCAGTTGAATGAGGGTTTCATCCGTCATTAACTCCGGAAATTCAACGCTTTTAGGCTGATAATGGCGCACTTGCTCCATTAACGATAATAATTCAGGCCCGATAGCTACCGAGAATGTGCGCTCTTTACGCCAAACCGGCAGACATTGAGCCGGAAAAGTTCGGCGTAAGCCTTTTTTACGCACCTCCCCCAATAGGTGTCCAATGGCCGCACTCAACTGGTTATGGCGTCGAATTTCTTCTCTCAGCGGCATCAAGGTGTTGGTGCATTGTTTTAATACAATAAGACCGGTCTGCCGTAAATCTCTTACGTGAAAGCCTACTTGTCTCAGCATGAGCTGGTGGCTGTACAGGCCACCTTGAATTGCCAGTTGCTGAATCAGAGCTTCCAAAACGTGTTCGGCTTCTTCCAAAAGCGGGTAAAAATTACCTCCGGATCCCGTATCCATCAATTCAGTCATGGGTAATACATAACGATCATAGGCTTCCAGAACCTCCCGATACCGTCTAGCCAATGGCATTCGTTCATCATTTCCTTTCGCGCGTTCAGCAATATCTTGGATAGCATGCGCATCCTGATCGAGTTGTTGCATGATCTGCCGAAGTTGGCTGTCGATGCGCACCGCGCCTTGTTGTAAAGCTGCCATATCACGATTCTGCATAGCCTGCTGCAATTGTTCCAGACCCGTTTTAATGTCAACAATTCGGACTTTCAAAATATCAGATAGCCCTAATTCATGTTCATGTAACAAGCCAGCAACAAATTGGCGGACGTTTTCATTGAGTTGCAATGAATTGCTGTGCGCCAATTCAATCAATAATTCAGCATTGACTAACTGTTGCAAACGCTCGATGTGTTGCTCGGTCGTTTCATTGACATAAACTTTAGCCAGAAGCATCAAAAGCCCGTCACGTTCATGGGCTATCTGGTCACGACTTTGAATGACAACGCGCTCGATTACTTCCCAGTGTTTATCCAGCGCACGAATCAGACTGCGTGGGTTAATCATAGGCGGTGCGACTCCGGCTCGAAATCAGCCCGGTTAAGCCACACGATGGGGTGCACTTGGGGGATTTCCGGCCGGCCATCAAGATACAACATGCGCAGATAATAAGGTCTTAAAGCGCGTCTCACCGTCAGCGCTAAGCTAGCGTTTTCCATTCCAAAATCATCAGCAATGAGTGCTTGTTGAGTCGCAGATAAATCGGGATGAGGCGCGATAATTAATGTTTCAAAGGTTTGCCACTCGATATCCTGCTCAGCAAAATTAACGGCCTTTTCGCTCTTTAATTGAGCGCTTAAAAATCTGGCTAAAACAAAATCACGATAAGCCTGATGTGTCTCACTGTAAGCGCGAATATGCCAGCGAAAACCGTTAAATATCAAGCTGTGCGGTTCCAGCGTCAAGGCGCTCGGTTCACTGTTCATTGCTTGATAGGTGATATTTAATTGGCGTTTTTCACGAATGGCTTGATGCACGAACCGCACCACCTGAAAATCCAAGCTCCGCTGAGGCGGACGGAGTATTTCACCACCTATGTCTGTAGGCGTAATGGGCAACACGACAGATTGTCCCAGATAATTACCAGCCTCAAGCAAGCGTAAATATTCATCTGCCGTGCCGCGCATGAAACAAGGAGTGAAGGACTCACTGGCAACATAGGCTTTCTGATTGAGATCGTAACGCAGATTATCTTCGGCTAATTGGTGATACAAGGAAAAATCCTTGGAAGCCTGGCCCCGGGAAATACCAAACTGCTGCATTAATATGCTGGATGTTATCCGGCCTTCCCATAATACGGTGGCTTCAATCAAGGCCAGACGTTGCCGGGTATCCCATTTTAATGGGATATCAGATTGACCGGAGGGCTGCAAATTAGAGATCTTTTTCATTGTTGGAATTATATGTCATGAAAGTTGACATATCAAAATAATCGAACTATTTTGTAAGGAAGTAAAATACCGACATTCATAGCGATTTCACCTGCACTTGCTGAAAAACGGATTTAAAAGCTTAGGATGGGTTGAATTTCCAAGACAACATATTATTAAATCTATAAGCTGCCTAGGAAGGCTAGTCTCAAAACAACAAAGGAAAAATTAGTGAAATTTATCCATGCGGCAGACATACACTTAGATAGTCCATTAACGGGATTGAGTGCCTATGCTGATGCCCCTGTAGACATGCTGCGCACGGCGACTCGCGATGCCTTTACCAACCTGGTTACCGAAGCGATTGAGCAAGCGGTTGACTTCATGGTGATTGCCGGAGACCTGTACGATGGCACTTGGAAGGATCACAACACCGGCATTTTTTTCTGTAAAGAAATGGGGCGTCTGAAGAAAGCGGGCATTCCGGTTTATCTGCTGTTCGGCAATCACGATGCCGAAAGTGAAATGACCAAGAAACTGCAACTCCCTGACAACGTATTTGCCTTCGACACCCGCAAACCCAGCACTTTTCGTCTGGAAGATCTTAAGGTTGCCCTGCATGGCCGAAGCTTTAAGGAAAAAGAGACTTTAGAAAACCTCGTCACAGGGTACCCGTCTCCGGTGTCAGGCATGTTCAACATTGGCGTGCTCCACACCGCACTTGAGGGCAACGCAGCACACGCTACTTATGCCCCGTGCAGTTTAGATGAACTTCATGCCAAGGGCTATCACTACTGGGCATTGGGTCATGTTCATGAACATCAAATATGGCAAGGTGAGTCGACAGTGGTTTTCCCAGGCAACCTTCAGGGGCGCCATATCAGGGAGACCGGACCGCGTGGCGCGGTTATTGTGACTGCGGACGAAGAAGGCATTCATGACATTCAGCGCCTGTTCGTCGATGTCCTGCGCTGGGCCAGTCTTGAGGTCGATGCAACCGAGTGCAAATCGCTATCGGACGTAGTGTTCATGATAGGAAAAGCGCTCGACGGACTTGTAGAAAGTAGCCTCTCGACCATCCCTTTAGCAGTTAGAGTCACCGTCACCGGTAAAACGGCTGCGCACGGTGATCTTTTCGGACTGGAATCGCAACTTCGCGCCGAAGTCTTGGCTTTGGCAGTCACCCTGGGGACGGAGCGACTTTGGATTGAAAAGGTCAAGGTGGCGACTGCTTCGGCAGATGACGGTGAGGCGCTGCGAGCACGAGCCGATGCCTTATCCGATTTGCAGGATCTGCTTCAGGCGGCTGAATCAGACGCTGATTTCCTTAAGAGCCTGCAAGACGATCTTTTAGGGCTCGTCAATAAAGCTCCCTTAGAGTTGCAAACCTCAGTCCCTTACTTTAAAGCCATCCGTTCAGGCGAGTTAGTGGACTTGGTTCGCGAAGTCCGCCCGGGACTGCTGTCTCATTTAGCCAAGGTAGAGTGAACTGACGATGCGATTCAACCGCTTGGACTTAATCAAATACGGCAAATTCTCTGACCGCTCGGTTATGTTTCCAGTAGCCAAACAGGACTTTCATCTAATTGTCGGGCCTAATGAGGCCGGCAAGTCGACATTGCGGTCCGCCATTGTTGATTTGTTGTTCGGCATCCCGCCGCGTTCTCAGCTCAGTTTTTTACATCCGCTTAATGAACTACGTTTGGGTGCCTCCATCAGCAATGCCTCAGGTTCGTTAGACTTTCACCGGGCAAAGGCTCTAAAACAAACCCTACGTTCACCACAGGATGTCGTCTTGCCCGATACCGCGCTGACACCGTTCTTAGATGGTGCGGATAGACATTTCTTTGATCAAATGTTTGGTCTTGACCATACGCGCTTGGTGTCCGGAGGCAATAGCATCCTCAATGCCGAGAACGACGTCGGCCAGATCCTGTTTCAGTCGGCGGCGGGTGTTGCCAGTCTCGGTAAAATTCGTGATGCGCTGATCGCCGAGGCGGATAAGCTTTGGGCACCCCGAAAAGCCAATAACCGAGAGTATTACATCGCCGCAGATCAGCTCGACAAGGCGACCACCGCGTTAAAGGAAGCCACTGTCCGCACCAAAGTCTGGGTAGACGCCAATAGTAAGGTCGAATCTCTGCAAGAAGCGCTCAGTCATGAGCGCGAACGACATCAGCAACTCCAAAGCCAGCGTAATCGGCTTGAGCGCATTCGAAGGCTCGCCCCGTTTTTGATGACCCTGAGGGATAACGAACATAAACTCGCTGAACTGGGTGAAGTGATAGAACTGCCTGTCGACGCCGCTGCTACGCTCGCAACTGCAGAACGAGAGCTGGCTATCGCCCTTGAACGTCTAGAACTGCGCACTGGCGAAGTTGAAAAGATCACTGAAGCGTTATCCAACATCGATGTGGACGAAGTCGTACTTGAACTGGCTGCCGACATCAGCAAACTCGATAACCTTCGCCTTCAATACAGCGCCTATGAGCGCGATATCGCCAATCGAAAAAATGAAATAGCCGTGCTTTGGCAAGCGGTGGGTCAAGCCTGCACCCAGCTGGATTGGGCGCCAGACTCTGAAAGCGCGATTGCCCACCGCATGCCAACACTGCTGGTCCGGCGCGAACTCAGGCAACTGGTCCGCGACCGCGGCGGCATTATTCAAACCCTACGGGCAGCAGAACAGGCAGAAAAAACCAAGTGTTCTGAAATCGAAACACTATCAAAGCAGTTGGCTGAGTTGCAGATGGGCGAGGTCAAACCCGCGCTACGTGCAGCATTAGCCAACACCAAATCATTCGGTGACACCGAATTAGCCCTCCAAAAGCGCCAAGCTACGCTGACCAAGACGAAGTCAGCCTTGGACAATCTATTGTTGGAGTTGGGGCAATGGCAAAAGCCTTTGCCTGAGTTAATCGCATTGCAGCCGCCTAGCCAAGAAAAAGTAAACCGATTGATCCAAGAGCGGCAATCCCTTATTGCTGACAGGAAAGCTGAATTATTAAGGCTAAAAAATCAAACAGCTGAGGTTGCCAGAATTGAACTACAAATTGCCCAGTTTAAAGCGCTCCATCATCCTATGACACTAGCGGCGGTGATTGAAGCGCGGACTGAACGAGATACGTCTTGGGAAGCGATAAAAACCGGTGAAATTGATCTGCAGCGAGAGGGACACACGTTTGAAGAGAAAATGACCCATGCCGACCAAGTTGCCGATAAGCGACTCGACGATGTCGAAGAAGCAACCGAACTCCAAAGCTTGAATCAGTTGCTTGAACGGGAGCAGCAGAGCCTATCAATGATTGAACACCAATGTGCACAATGGGAAGCAGAGCTTCACGTGTTCGATGACCGATGGGGGCAGGAAGCACTGTCAATGGGTTTAAACGGCATGCCCTTAGAAGACATGGGGGCCTGGATTATTAGACGGGAAAAGGCGCTGTCTGCTGGTATTGCATATCAAGATGCACAGGATGAATTTGATTCATTTAGCCGTTTAGTTGCACAGTCCCGACTCAATCTCGTCAAGGCGTTACAAGAAACGCGGCTTCCTGTGGTCGAGACGGATAGCTTGTCTGTCCTGTGCATTCAGGCCGAAGGCTATATCCACGCCACCGACAGCGCCAAAATTCGGCACGAAACTTTATCGGCTCAATTGCTTACCGCGCAGTCACTGGCGACGACGTTAAGGCAAGCCACTGAGAATGCGAAAGCTGAGGAAAGCCGCTGGTCTAAAGCTTGGTCAACAACTCTGGCTAAAACGGGGTTGCCTCCTGACAGCGATATTGGCACGACTGAAGGTGCTCTTGAGCTCATCGAGCAAATAGCTGAAAAGTTAGAAAAGATGCGGCAGATTCAAGTCGAGCGCATCGACACCATGAATGCTGACCTAAAGGAGTTTTCTATTGAAGGGAATCGACTCGCGCAAATCATTGCCGCTGAGCTCAAAGATCAGCCAGCCGAGCAAATTGCTCAAACGTTAGCCAATCGTTTAGATCGAGCCCGCGAGTCTTTTACTGAAAGCAGTCGGCTTAAAGAAGCCCTGCGAATTGCAAACAGTCAGGTCTTGGAAGCCAAGGAATCAAGTCAAACCGCAATGGCGAGTTTGAAGCCGCTCATGGAAAAAGCGGGGGTCGACACCACGGCTTTGTTGAATGAAGCAATTGGCCGATCTGACGAGCAACGTCGCCTAAATGCCGCGCTGGCAGAGGCTAAGGCCGCTCTTCTCAGTGGGGGGGATGGTCTTATACGGGAACAACTCGAGGCTGAGATTGATGCAGCCAACCTGGTTCAGCTTGCCGCTGAACTCACACGCATCAACGATGAAATTGCTGATGCAGTGCAGCAGCAAACGACTCTTTCGGCTGACCGTGCAAATGCCTTGGGGGTTCTGTCCGAAATCGGTGGATCAGACGCGGCAACACAGGCGGAGGCCCAACGCCAAGAAGCGCTTGCGCAAATGTCGGATGTTGCAGAACGCTATGTAAAAGTTTTCACCGCCGGCCGCTTGCTCCGTTGGTCTATAGACCGCTATCGAGAAGAAAAGCAGGGACCCCTGTTGCAACGAGCGGGTGCGATCTTTTCGACATTAACGTCCGGATCATTTACCAAGCTGATTCTTGATTTTGAACGGGAGCCCATGGTCCTAGAGGGGCTACGCTCCGATGGCACGCTGGTTGGTATTTCTGGCATGAGTGACGGCACACGAGATCAGCTTTACTTGGCACTACGACTAGCGGCCCTGGAAATGCACTTGGAGCAGGCCATGCCATTGCCCTTCATCGCAGACGATCTATTTATCAACTACGATGATGTCCGATCAAAAGCGGGGTTTGAAGCACTTAAGGCATTATCCGAACAAACCCAAGTTATTTTTCTTAGTCACCATGACCACTTGATTCCACTAGTTCAAGAGGTTTTTGGCAAACAAGTGAATGTTGTATGGTTGTGATGGGTAGCTTCGCTGTGTCTGCCAAGAAGAGACCAACGAACGATTAGAGGGATCTGAATCAAAACAGGCTTCTTGGCGTGCAGCGACTTAGGTTTTGTCAAATCCCTACAAACCGCTATCGATGCTATTCAACAGGCGGAGGGATTCAACGACACCCGCTCCGGTTACCAGCCAGTCGAATAAATGAGACTTGCATTATTTTGCGGACGAATACAATGGACTAAACCGTCTTTTGAACAAAAGGAAAAGCCGATGAAATTCACTGTAAACCGGGAATAGATAGTAGGTCCACTGCAACAAATAGCTCGCATCATTGATAAAAGGCAGACCTGTACGATCCTTTCGAATGTACTTCTCCAATGTCGTGATAGCAAATTGGTTATCACGGCTACAGATCTTGAAGTTAAGATCGTCATTCAATTGAACCTGAACGATATACGCGTAGAAGGCACTATAACTTTAGATGCACGAAAGGTATTGGATAGTTGCAGGCTGTTACCTACCGGTAGCGATATCAATTTTGATTTGGAAGGTGACAAGATCAATCTGTCGTCAGGCAGTTGTAGTTATATACTGAACACGCTATCCGCTGATGATTTTCCGGAATTCAATCACACCGAAGCAGAGACCTGCTTCAATGTCAAAGCAGATAAATTGAAAGACGGCCTTGATAAAACGGCTTTTTGCATGGCTCTCAACAGTGAGAGGAATTACCTAAACGGGATAGAAATGACTATCAATGACGCCATGCTCAAGCTAGTAGCATCAGATGGTAATCGCTTGGCTGTGTACAAGGAAGATATTGGGTCAACAGGGGTCAACGCAAAAATCATAGTGCCCAAAAAGGCGGTTCAAGAATTAAGTTGTTTACTTGATGGATTGGAAGAAGATGTAGAAATTAGAGTTTCGAGAAACACCCTTGAGGCTTTATATAAAAACGTTGTTTTTTCTTCTAAGTTGGTGGCTGATAAGTTTCCGAATTTTGATCGCATAGTGAATCAATTGTTTTTGAATCCGATAATCGTAGATCGCGGGTTGTTAAAAGACTCGATAAAGCGGGTTGAGGTACTTTCCAACGAAAAATACAAAGGAGTGAGCTTTGACATAAAAAGTGCTTCGTTGAAGATAAGTACCGATAACCCAGAGCATGATGAAGCAGAGGAAGACTTGGTTGTCGATTATCACGGCGATCCTATTTCAATAGCCTTCAACGCAAAATACATGCTCGATGCGGTGAATAATATAGATGGCAAAGACGTCAAGATGACGGTTGCCGAAAATACCAGCGTCTGTTTTATTGAGGGTCAAAGTGATTCTCTGTTTTGGTACCTTGTGATGCCGATGCGCATTTGAATTAGGAGCTGTTTGATGGAAATTTAACAAATCGATGGTAGCGGCAGGCAGGTCTCGAACTAGTCGAAATCCGGGTAAAATCATATAACTGATAGCTATGAGTACACAATTACAAGAAAAAAACGCTATGACAGTTTTTGTGATTTTTTCAGCCACAACTATGAAACTGGGAGATTTATTGGAATGATTCGTCCCTTAGAACACCTAGTGGCAGCGATGCGACTATACCCCTCTACTAGTAAATTTGTAGACGAATTCCGGCAAAGCAAAAGCCGCGATCTGCCTGATTGGCCATCATGGTGCTTCATACCGATGGCCGGTTGGGCCGCGATTGTCAGCATTGACAACGCCGTTCAAATCGACCCTGGCGGCCGATTACCGCTGCATCTGGCTATCGATTTGGGACGACTGGCGGCAATCGGTACTTGGCGTTACAGCCAGGGTGTTTATCAATTTGATGCCGATTTTATGGCCGCGTTGGCTGATACGCTTGTCGTTGGCAACATGCCTAGCGAGGTCCTGTATCGGCTGCCGGAATGGTGTATTTATATAAATACGCCGGGGCTCACTTGGTTGGGAAGCCTGCTGCATGGCTATTGGGCGCATCTGGAATACGACATCAATACGTACCGTAGCGAGTTGCGGCTATTGCTCGATACCGATGAGCATCTGATTCCGGTTCCCGTGCATCTCGGGCCATGGACTGTGACCGAGGCCATTGATCGCGCCAATAGCGAAGCAGTGCGTCAAGCCGAAGCACACCGCATAGACTTTGCGCCGAATAAGGATCATGTTCAGCAACTGGCGGCAAGCATCAATCCGTTGATTTCGCTGCTGCTGTACCTCTGCAGTGATGTGCCGGAAATCGACAACGACCGCGAACCCGGAACGTCACCCAAACGCCCACAGCGGACAAAAACTAAGCGTGGCTGGCGATGGTTTCCAGCCGATAAGCCGCGCGTGTGGTCGGTTGGTCGGGAAATCGGTGAACTGTTGCGAACGAACACGGAAACCGTGAAGGACACTGGCCGCTCAGTCAAAACCCATGTCAGGCGTGGACACTGGCACGGATTCTGGACGGGGCCACGAGATGGTGAGCGGCGCTTTAATTACCAATGGCTCATGCCGATGGTGGTTGGCGGTGATCGGGAGTAATGAAAATAATGTAGACAGCACGACAAATGTCCAGTGAACGCATTCGGGTCGGATTAGTTGTCCATATAACGCAGTTTATTCCTTGATGTCGCATTGTAAAGTGGATCCCCGGAATCCCGGAAGTAGTTTAAGCTATGCCCTGACGGGAAATGAAAGGTAGAAAATGAGCAAAAGCAAACGGAAGATATTTACAGGAGCCCAAAAAGCCACTTGATTATAAAGATCATCAGCTCAGTCAAAAATCGTCATCTCGGCAGGGGTTGCCAAGATCCAGTCGCCATGGATGGCAAGGGCCGAACACTTCCTTGTGCTCTGATAGGGGTAAGGGAAGCGGTAAATGTCAACGTAGTTGTCGCATCAGTTAAAAATTAGTGGACAGTAGTGTCGGTTTTTTCGCCGCATTATTGTTTGGTTTATCAGGATTTAAACAGCCTTTTGGCTGCCAATCCCAGTTTCGGGTGTTACGACTCCAACGCTCCGGTTTTTGGCCTTAGCGGCCTCGTAAACCGCTTGGCGTTGCGTCAAGATCGCCCGGTCTTCACCGCTTTTCACCACCCAATTCCGAATACCCAAATACACATTCACATCCCTTGGCAAAAAACCACGTATCAAGTTACCCAAAATCCAAAAGCCAAAGTCGAAAGAGTCGTTTTTAGGCGATCTTTCGGTGCCATGAGGTGATTGTGCAATGAGTAGTATGCAGATTTCAATCATTTGGATTCAAACATGCTATTCAACTCACCTGAATTCATTTATTTCTTCCTCCCTTTTTCCATTGCAACCTGGTGGTTGCTGCAGAAACTCGAACGAGAGCATGATGCGCAGTTGTTCGTCATTCTCTGCTCGATCTATTTCTATGGCTGGTGGGATACGCGATATGTCCCACTCCTTATCGGGAACGCAGTAGCAAATTTTTATGTAGGGCAAAGGATTTCTCAAACAAAGTCCAAAAAGCTACTGATTGCTGGACTTTTGTTCAACGTTGGGCTGTTGGGCTACTTCAAATACTCAGACTTCTTCATCGAAAACTGGAACGCGGCAACGGCTAACGATGTGCCGGTTATGCATTTAGTGTTGCCTCTCGGAATCTCATTTTTTACCTTCCAAGTGATCGCTTACCTGGTGGATTGTTACAAGGGCTATGTTGAAGATTTCAACCTGAGACGGTTCGCGTTCTCCATTTCGTTTTATCCGCATTTGATCGCAGGTCCAATCCTTCATTACTCCGATGTAATGCCGCAATTGAAAGATCGGGTGAACTTCAACGCACAGCAATTTTCGCAAGGCTTGTTCCTGTTTGCTGTCGGGCTATTCAAAAAATCTGTAATTGCTGACCGTGTCGCCGAAAAGGTCGATCCACTGTTCGCCGCGGATGCGGTTTTGCAGTTTTTCGAGTCCTGGGTAGCAGCTGTTGGTTATGGCTTGCAAATATATTTCGACTTTTCTGGATACTCGGACATGGCGATTGGGATCGGGCTTATGTTCGGAATCCTATTGCCACAAAACTTCAATTCCCCTTACCAATCGGTAAGCATTGCCGAATTCTGGAAACGGTGGCACATGACCTTATCAAGGTTCCTACGAGACTATCTTTACATTCCCTTGGGTGGCAATAGGAATGGCCTCTTCAAGGGCATTTTAGCAGCCGCTGTCACAATGACCATTGGTGGGCTCTGGCATGGCGCCGCATGGACTTTTATTCTTTGGGGGATTCTCCAGGGTATGTTCATCGGGGTGCATCGTATTTGGCAGACATTAAAAATTGAATTGCCGGACAACCTCGCTATGGCAGTGACATTTATTTCAG
Source organism: Methylicorpusculum oleiharenae (assembly GCF_009828925.2). Lineage (NCBI taxonomy): Bacteria > Pseudomonadati > Pseudomonadota > Gammaproteobacteria > Methylococcales > Methylococcaceae > Methylicorpusculum > Methylicorpusculum oleiharenae. The sequence continues at coordinate 383,614 of NZ_WUTY02000002.1, read as the reverse complement.
TCACCCTCGCTTGGGTGGTTTTTAGAGCTGAATCGCTTGAGCAAGCGCTTTCTATCTGGAAAGGAATGCTAGGTCTAAACGGAATTGCACTACCGAGCATGATTTCAGGATTTTGCCAAACATGTACCCAGACGAGTCTGGTCACGGGTATAGAAGTGATTCAGGCCGCAATTCTGCTAACCGTTTGCATGGCCTATGCGAACGCTCAAAAAGAAGCACAGCTGCTTGAGGCAAACGGGAAAAATCTAGCCTTGTTCACAGCCCTTTTTTTTCCAGCATTTGGATGTCAGGTTCTCATGAAAGCTTTATCTATTGGCAGTTTTGATTCGTTCTGGAAAGCCGCGCTATTAACAGGCGGTGTTGCAGCTTGGTGTTTGCCTGTCTGGAACGTGATCGTCAATCCGTATCAGATTTTCAAGACGGAATATTCAATGGGGCGTCGATACACCTCATCAACCACCAACGAGCGTTACCTGAAGGTTGAATATCTATTACGTGACGCGAAAGAAAGATCTCCGGATTCTGCAGAAGCGATTGTTTCAACCATTAACAGAGAACTACCAGTCGAACGAACTGTGAAAAAGTCGCCACAACGTGACGCGTTTATTGTTGGATCATCCATTATGGGTTTAGTCGACCCTGAACTGCTGAACAAGCGTTTTCCGGGGAGGACTTTCTACAATCTTGCTTTTCTGGCGGCGAAGCCTGAAGAAATCTTGGCCACATTAAAAGCATTGAAGCGCAAAGGCGTGCCGATAAAAACAGTGGTCTATGGTTTGGAGCCTATCGCATTTACCGATATCAAGTCGTATGGGCCCGCCTACAGACTTCATCCAGAAGCCGGTGGCGAAACGAAACAGCGTGTCATTTTTGATTACTTGTTCGCATCGAGCTTATCGGAAGGATTGGGCAGACTGCTTAATGAAGCGAAAGGAATGCATTCGGTGAGATACGCTATTGACGGTGATGGACGTTACTTTTTAGATCGCTACGACCAAGAAATAGCGCGGGATCAAGCCGCCTTCATTAACAAGCAATTTCCAGTAAACGCCAAACCCGCTAATGCTCCGCCATGGATCAAGTCACGATTTGATGATTTTGAAGCATTGGTCAAGTGGCTTGACGACGAAAAGGTGGATGCCAGATTTTACTTGAATCCGTTACATCCTCATGTCATGAAAGCGTACGGTGAGGATCGCCTCGAGGCGTTCCGGACAAAAATTGCCAAACTGACAAGACAAAAGAATATAAGCGATTGCACGCATTTGTTAGCAACTGATCAAAACGCGAATCAGCGCTTTTATGACTATAAGCACTTTAGGGATGTCGAGTCTGAGACGGTGATTAATTGCGCATTGAGATAGACGAACGATTTCATCTAAAGAGGCCGAAAAACCGCGTCTTTCACCGCGATGAAGAGAAAAGGTTTTTCGTAAGATTCTATTAATCTTAACTTTTAAAACCAAAATCCGGATGGCATCAGGATGAGCAGTGGGCCACAAAGAGTTGCAATCCGGCATGGTTCATGGTGCTTCTATGAAAATCGAGCTGGGACAAGATGATTACCTCTTGTCAAAAAATCAAACAACACCGGTATTTTGCGATTTTGATTGCCTGGTCAACGCCCATATGTTGGTCATGGGTAAAACCGGCATGGGCAAAACCACGTTTTTAAGACGCTTTATACAGCAAGCTCGTCGTTTCTCACCGGCGCCCAGAATTCATATTATGGACGTGCATGGCGATATCGACTTACCAGGCGCTTCTTCAGTCAGATTCTCAGAATCCACTGAATACGGTTTAAATCCATTCGCAGTCAGTTCTGACCGGCATTTCGGCGGTGTTAGGAAACGCACGCAGGATTTCATTGCGACGATTAACGGATGCCGTCCAATCGGCTCAAGACAAGAAGCGGTCATGCGGCATTTGATCACAGACCTGTATGCCGCTCATGGGTTTTTTGCTGACAACTACAAGTCATGGGTGCTGAACGACGGCTTTGATCGTAAGTATCCAAAGCGCTACCCAACCATGGATGACGCCTGCCGGTATGCTTTTATCAAGCTCAAACAACTTATCATTGGCAGTGACACCAAGGCAGGGAGAGCCTTGGAGGAACTCAACAAGATCACCAGTAAGCTTTACAAAATATCGAAACAGGTTTCAGCGCCGGGTGCAAAACCGGATGAAGAACTGCTCGAGAAAGCGATGGATCTGCGTCAAAAGGCAAGCAAAGCCTATAAGGATTACATCCAAAACCTTGAAACCGGCAAGGAACTGGAGGACTTCATTAAATATGAATCCAAGGAAGTTCTAAAGTCCGTGGTAGAGCGTTTCGACAATCTCAAAGCCAGTGGGATTTTCAAGAACCAAAGCCCTCCATTTGACCGATCCAATCCGGTCTGGCACTACGACATCACAGCACTGCGTGAAGATGAAAAACGAATGTTTGTCGAATTTAGGCTTCAAGAAATCTTTTCATCGTCACTCGAAAGAGGCCCTGTTCGAAGAGAAGAAGAGGGATTGCTTAGGGATGTCATGATCATCGATGAGGCACACTTGTTCTTTAGAGACGATGAGAACAACATTCTGAACACCATTGCAAAAGAAGGCCGCAAATTTGGGCTTGGCTTGGTCTGCGCAAGTCAATCGCCGACGCATTTTTCCGAAGACTTTTTTTCCAATGTTGCGACCAAGGTGGTGCTTGGCGTTGACCAAATGTATTGGGACAACTTGATACGGAAGCTGAAAATCGAATCGAAGCTGATGCAGTACATCAAACCGTTTTACGTCATTGGCGTACAAATGAGTAATAAAGGCGAGACGAAATCAAGATTCACGATGGTTCGACTGCCAACATCAAAATCTCAAGCAGGAAAACAATAATGGCCAGAAATAACGCTATCAATTTGAGAATGAATTCCTTTGCGAGTTTTGATGACGCACTGGATATGTGTGAACTGCTCGCACGAGAGACAGGGAAAAAATACTCGGTCATGGCTGATAACCAGCTTGGTTTCACAGCTAAAAAAGTTGGATCCAATCAAGATACTTCGAAAATTGAAAATAAAGATGGCCGTTTAAAAAATAATGATTTTCGTCAAGCGTGGCGAGGATTCATTCCCAATTATTTCCAAATCCTGATAGGAATCCTGATATTTTTAAGGCCCTACACGGTTGTTAGTTTAGTGGTTTCTTTATTAGAAATAGAAAACATTCCGACAGGGTTTGACTTGAAGAGTTTTGGGGAGGTCATAGGAATCAGCGGAATCTTGTTAATTCTTTACGGATTGAGATTTATATACAGCTATTTTGCCGCAAAACTCTATATCGACGACGACGGATTAATTCTCAAAAAAGGAATTATTGCTCAAACCCAGGTCCAAATTCGGTTTAGTGACATCAAGACCATTGGGGTTCATCAGGGGATTTTAGATAGATTATTAGGAATCGGTACCCTACGTTTGGATTCTGCCGGCACGACCGGGAAGAGCGGCAAGTATGGAACTGTAGATATTGAATTTAAAAACATGATTGACCCGGTATCGATAAGGCGAAGTATTCAGCGCATGATCGACGATTACATCAGAGATCACGGTTAATTGCGATGATCAAAAAAATTGCTGCGCTTTTTAAAACAACCAATGCGCAAAAGAGTAAGTTGAATCTTGACAAGAAGCCCATTGAAAAGCACAGAGAAACAAAATGGGATGTTTTCGATGAATATGCCCAAAGACTGCCTGGATTTCCTTTAGGAATTCCAGTGATCCCTGTAGAGCATTTGATCGAAAAAAACAGGGACATGATCAAGCAGATCATCCTGGCGAGAGGCTTGGCAGGGGAACATAACAAAGATGAGGTAGAAAAAAAAGTGATGTCTCCGATCAGACATCTCGCCGAGATGACACACCTTCTGCCGGCATCGGAAAAAAACCACTTCAAATTAATCGGTGGGCTATTTGCTTTTTGCTTAGAAGTATCCCTGTTTTCAATCAGGTATGCCGAGAGACGGATATTGACGAGGTCAACACCTGAAATCAGAAAGGAAGAAGAATCACTTTGGGCGCATGCCGCTTTTTTAAATGGATTGTTTTGCGAAGCGATCACCGCACTGTCGAAAATTTCAGTGTATGCCGAGGGTCTTGGGATCGAGTGGCGCCCGGGTGGAGAGTTATTGTACGAGTGGCTGATAAACAATGAATTGGCGCGTTATCACATCCGCTGGAACGAAACCGAAGATCGATCGACGATCTACATCATGATGGGCAAAGCAATTCAAAAAGAGCAGGCGGATATTTTGGCTGCCGGCGAAAAGGCGATTTACAAAACACTCTATTCGGCACTTCAGGACAAAAAAGACAAAAGCAATCCCTTGGCACGTATTTTCGCCGCGGTGACCTACAAAATCATGGAACGTGATGAATGGAGTCACGCGGATCGCTATGGTAAACCATTGCCTGGGATGCATTTGGAACCCTGGTTAATTGATGCCATGAGACATCTGGTGCAGAAAAAACGGTGGACGCCTAACGATGAAAATGGCCGAGTTTGGCATGGAAAGGATGGTGTTTTTTTAGTATGGCCTTTGGCAGCGACGGATATGCAACATGAACTGAGAGCAAACGAATGCCCTTTTATTCCGAATACAAACGAAGTCCTAGCGGATATCCTGCTGGAAGCTGGAATTGTGAGCAGAAATCATTTGGGAGGATATGTGTACGAAATTTCGGTACCCGTGATCGACAGCAAAGACAGGAAGTGTCTGGATAGTCTAAAGATAGCAAGGCCTGAGATTTTGTTTGTAAAGACACACCATCAGCCGATTAACGAAGAGTTATGCACAGATGCGCATCAAGAGAATGAACTCGATGAGGATAAGAACGAAAAGGAGATAAAAGAGGAATTAGAGTGGCAAGAAGTTAAAAATGAGTTGGAAGATTTAAAAAAACATAATCAAAAAGGAACAGGAAATCGTGAATCGCGGATAGCTCGTAAAGACAATGAACGTAATGCATCGACTGAATCAAATGGAGAGGAAAGCGGCAAGCACCCTCTTGTTGAACAAGACAATCAATTAAAAAAACAAAGCCAAGCCTTATCACAAGGCAAAAAAAAAGATGAACTGGGTTCAAACGCAATAGCTGAGGCATCATCAGAAGAATTGATCGCTAATAACTACGATGATGATTATGCCGCAGACTACGAGTTTCCGGAGGGGAGGGATTATAACGTTGCGGGTGATGAAATTCGGGTCGATGAGGACAAAGTGAGCATTAAAAATAATGCAGTGACTGTCACGCAACCCGATAACCATCATAAAAAAGGCAACCAGAAACAGGCCGGAAAAGCAGATTGGGCACAGGCCAACAAGCCATTTCTTAATGAGGACTGTGGGGAAATGACAAGCGATAAAGGTGTTGAATCTTTAATTGATCTTTTGATAGCGCAATCAAAAAACGAACCTGAAGAAAACACGAACACCAAAAAGAAAAAACAATCGAATTCACTGCAAAACTCGCCATCTGAAATCAGTCATTTGACTGGAAATGATCCGCAATCAAAAACCCAAAAAACAGGCCGTGTCGACTTGGTACTCAAAAAATTGAAGCGCTTGCCTGAAGAACACTTATCAGTATTGCCGGGCGGCATTACGAAAGTGATGGCAAAGGGGTTGAAAGAAACCGGTCTCGAATTGAATGACTGTATTTCAGTATTGAAATCGGCGGGGTTAATTAAATTAATAGACGGGAATATAACTGGCTTAACCAAGACAGGAAAAGGGACTTCACGCTACTTTTTGATAAAGGCGAATTTGTTCGATGGCAAGTAATTATGACCCCTACATAAGAAAGCCTTATGAGCTTTATATTGCATCGGCTTGGCTGGTGGCTACTGCTATTACCTTTGCCGGCTACATCATGTTGCCAGGCGGGAATGCGATGATGATCCCGTGGATGTGTTTTGGATATATGTCATTGAAATCAGCGATTAAAGGCCTTGATTGGGTAGGTAGAGGAAAGCTGGGTGAAATGTTGACGTATTTGAGTGTCGAGCAATTCATGGCATTGTTAAAACCAGAACGAATGTGGTTTGGCTGGGGGTTCGATTGGATGCCTATCCATACTCAACGAGCGATCGACTACATGTTGTCTGGGGCAAAAATGAATCATAACCAAGAGAGCCCTGGGAGCCCTTGGATTCATGGTCTTAATTTGGGTAAAGAAAAAGAGGTTTTAATTCCTCTGAAATCCCTAGAAGGACACACCATCATGTTCGGAACAACCGGATCAGGGAAGACGAGAGCCTACGAAATCATGGTGACTCAAGCGATTCACCGCGGCGATACGGTAATCATGATCGATCCGAAAGGCGATAAAGAATTGCGGGATAGGATGGAGCTTGAATGCGTAAGAGCGGGCAGAAAAGATGCTTTTTTATTATTTCATCCTGCATTTCCACGGTCATCCATCCGCCTTGATCCCCTGCGAAATTTTACGCGAACAACCGAAATTGCTTCGCGGATAGCGGCATTACTTCCTTCTCAAACTGGCGGATCAGATGCCTTTACGGCCTTCGCGTTCAGGACGCTAAACCTGGTTGCACAAGGGCTTGTGGAGACCGGCAAGCGGCCATCGATCAAGCAATTGCGTTACTACATCGAGGGTGGAGCAGAAGCATTGCTGGTCCACGCGATTGAAGCGCACGCCAACCGGGTTGAGGCGGGCTGGAATAGCGAAGGGGGCAGTGCGGAGCCTTTTTTCATCAAAGCTAAAGCCGGCAAGGCAAAAAAAATGGAGACCATTACCAATTCGGATTGGCTGGCGACAATCGAGTGGTATCGCGCAAAATTGAGCAACACACCCAAAGGATCAGAAGGGATAGACGGTTTGCTCTCGCTGGTTGAACATAACCGGATGCACTTTTCGAAAATGATCGCATCGCTTATCCCGGTTCTGAACATGCTGACCTCGGGTGATTTAGGCGAGCTTCTATCGCCCAACGAAGAAGATGCGTGGGACAAAAGACCCATCTGTGATACATCGACAATAATTTCTGGCAAACATGTCTTATATGTTGGCCTGGATTCATTATCGGATTCGATCGTTTCATCGGCGATCGGGTCAATCGTCCTGGCCGACTTCGCGTCTGTAGCCGGGATGATTTACAACAGCGGCAACAAGCCTGGACGAATTTCTATGTTCGTGGACGAGGCTAATGAAGTGGTCAATCTGCCGTTTATCCAGATCCTTAATAAAGGACGCGGGGCTGGCTTCCAAGTGGTCATGGCCACGCAAACCTTGCCGGATATTGTGGCCAGACTCGGCGACGAGGCGAGGGCCAGGCAGGTGCTCGGAAACTGCAATAACCTGATCACGCTTAGAATCAAAGACGGGGATACACAACAATTCGTTGCCGAAACATTCGGGCAGACCTACATCAAAACGGTTCAGCAAAGCAGATCCACCGCGGTCAACTCGGCCGAAAACATCATCAATTATTCGGGAAACAGCGGCCAGTCATTGATATTTGGCGAGCATGATCTATTTCCACAACACCTTCTTGGGCATTTGCCCAATTTCCATTACATCGCATCAATTGCCGGCGGCAGGGTCATCAAGGGACGGCTGCCAATCATTACTCATTAGGATTGAATAGTATGCTTGATCACCCAGTCGAAATAATTTCATTGAAAAAACCTTTATCGATACCGCTTGATTCCGCTTGCGTTGAAATGAAGAAAGCTTGCAGGGCGACAAAACGCTATTCTGGTTCTCAGGAATTATTCGCGCGATGGCCTAATCTCCGCGAGGCGTCTCAACGTTTAACTTCATTGTTGACATTGTATTGGCCAGACCCTAGAAATGAGAGAAAAAGCTTGTTGGTGAATTGTCTTGATGCAGGTTTAGCGGAGGCCGAAAGGTCGATAGTTAAAGACAATAACGACATGAAAGAACAGAAGGTATTTATCCAGAAAGTATCATCTGAATTGGTTCAATGCCTGGAAATGACCCTTATGATAAAGCGAAGTGGTGTATGGACTATTTATGACCCCAGTATTGACGGCTATTTGGATGAAATAATGAAATCCTCGGTGAGCGAAGAATTATCCTGGGTCAAACAACCTCATGGAGCATTTAAAAGCGCACAAAGCAAATTGCTTTGCGCTTCAAGAGTGTTCACGATGACAGAACTAAAATTAGCTGGCCTGTTGGAATGAAGCTAAATGGGAAAACATTTTCTTGTTTGGGTCATGATCTTGTTTTTTACACCCCTCGGATTGCCATTGCTAATGAGCCCGGGCAAGATGTCTGCCTTTATCAGGTCGGATTACAATGCTGCGATCACTATTCTGGGCGGGAAAGAAAAATTAAACCAGGAATTGATTAGCCTCTACAAAAGAAATCTGACCGTTGTTGCAGCGTTCGCGAATGAATTCAGAGATCGTCACGATGATTCTGAAAAGTTCAGAAATAGCGGCGACCCTATTGGCGAAGCCATAGCCGATATTCCGGGTGACTGGGCTGCGTCGGTAAAACTTCAGGCTTACAGCCTGGCATTACGACTTGTTATTTTGTCAAAATTCGGGATTTGGTTGGGGCTACCCATTGTCATGGGATTTGTAGCGGGTGTATTCGAGAGGAGACTAAAGTTGGAAATTTTCAGTTCCCCTGTGCCGCCCCTTTATAATACCTCCGCACACATGATTTTAGCTCTGAGTTGCATGATTGTATTGTGGCTACTTTGTCCCATTCCAATCCCGTTATCGATTGTTCCTGTGCTTGCAGTATTGATCAGTGTCTTTATCAGTTTGGCGATTGCAAATTATCCAAATTATTAATGCTCGTCACCCTTTAATTAATTGGTTATTTGCCAAATGAGGTTGGAATGAAGGCCGACAAGCTTGATCATTGAACTTGATCAAGTGGTTGGAATTTGACTTTCGGATATTTCATGAGTAGGTTGGGTAGGATTAGATTGTCTTGTTACGATATATTCTTGACGGTCCTGTTTCTCTGTAGCGGCCAGTCAGCCAAATCCAGATTCTGCGAACTGAAGGGCTACAAAGCAGCCATTGGCGACCTCACCCTATCGGCCATAACCGGCCGTTGAGGATGCCTGCGAAATTTTCCATTCCTAAGTTCAGCGAATGGCAGCTTTTCGGCAAGCAGTTTTGTGTTCTCTTTGGGTTGAGCCGGCCAAAACCAGTCACTCACAACTCTTTAAACTCCCTTCTTTGGAGGTCCGCACGTCACCCGTTTTCTGACACTGAATATCCTGTAACTTCCTTTAATTTTTATGCTGTAGCGTTGCCATACCTGCAATACAGGGAAGGCATTAAAAACAGATTCAGCAACGTCGAGGTAATCAAGCCACCGAGTATCACTACCGCCATGGGGTATTCGATTTCGTGGCCGGGCACGTTGCCTTTCAGGATTAGCGGTAACAGGGCCAGACCGGCACAGGCAGCGGTCATTAGTATCGGTGCCAGACGTTCTTCGGCACCACGCATCGCCAATCCCGCCCCAAATACCTGGCCTTCTTGCTGTTCCAGATGTCGATAGTGGCTTAACAGCATGATGCCGTTTCGGGCAGCAATACCCAATACGGTGATGAAACCGACCAGCGAGCCAAGCGACAGTACCCCGCCACTTAAAAACGCTCCGACAACGCCGCCGATCAACGCAAACGGCAAGGTTAACGCCACTAAAAGCACCAAGCGCAACGAGCGAAAATCAACATGCAGTAACACCAGGATGCCCAGCAATGAAGCCAAACTCAACCACGCCAGCCGTTCGCTAGACGCTTGTCGTGCTGCGTATTCGCCCAGAAACTCCGGGTGATAGCCTTGCGCAAACGTCAGGTTTTTCACGCGGTTTTCAATTTCCCTCGCCACGCCGCCTAAATCGTTGCCACTGACATTGCAGGTAACGTCGATTCGGCGCGAGGCGTTTTCTCGTTTGATTTCATTCGACGTAGGTGCAATGTAGATGTCCGCCACATCGCCCAACGGCACGCGTGCCCCGGATGGCGTATCTATAGTTAATTGCCTGAGTGCAGCGAGATCATGACGGACCCGCTCAGCACCCCAAACCGTCACGTCGATGACTTTTTGGTCACGGTAAATTTCGCCGACCTTACTGCCTTTGATTAGCGTACCGGCAGCCCTGCGCACCTGACCGGCTGTCAAACCAAAGTTGGCCGCCACGTCAGGCTTAAGCCGTATCTGTATCTGCGGTACCAATATTTGCGGCTCCACCTTTAGGTTGGCGATGCCGGGCACATCAGTGATGGTTTTACTGACTTCGGCAGCCTTATCTCGTAGCACATCCAAGTCAGGTCCGAACAAGCGCACCACCACTGTCGCACTGGCACCGGTCAGCACTTCCTTGATCCGTTCACGCAGATAAGTCAACACATCGCGGTACAGGCCCGGATAACCTTCGACAACTGCCTGGATTTTCGCCACGGTGCTGTCGTAGTCGACCGCCGTATCTAAACTAATCCATAACTCGGTAAAGTTCGGCCCTACCACTTCGTCGGCCACTTCAGCTCGGCCAATGTGCGAACCGAAATTACGCACACCGGGAATCGCCCGCAGTTCCTTACTAACTTGCACGGTAATGCGGCGCATGGCTTCCAGCGAGGTACCGGGCTTTTCGACCCAGTGCATCAAAAAATCGGTTTCCTTGAAGTTGGGCAGAAACGACTCACCGAGTCGCGGTAACGCGATGGCCGTTGATAGAAAAGCCACCAGCAGGAAACCTGTTGCCCATTGCGGACGTCTGACGATAGCCGGCAAGAGCTGGCGATAATGCCGCTTTAAAACCCGCGTCAGCGGTGCGTCGTCTTCTCGCGGCTTAGCATTCGGCAGCAGCATCAGGCACAAAGCCGGCGTTACGGTCAGCGCCACCAGCAGCGAAGCCAAAATCGCCAACAAATAGGAAAACGCCAGCGGCCTAAAAAAGGTACCGGCCAAGCCGTCCAGGAAAAACACCGGTACGAACACCAGCGCTACGATCAAACTGGCATACACCACCGCGCTGCGGACTTCCAGCGAGGCCTTCAAGACTACGCGGAATGTCGACAGCGGATGGACTGCCTCTCGGTTCAACCGCAGCCGCCGCATAATGTTTTCGACGTCGATAATCGCATCATCGACCACTTCACCAACCGCAATCACCAAGCCGGCCAGTACCATGGTGTTGAGCGTGCCGCCGCGCAAATAAAGCACCACCGCAGCCGTCAGCAGCGACAGCGGAATCGCCGACAGGCTGATCACGGCAGTTCGCCACTCGAACAAAAAGGCGATCAGAATTACAGCGACTAGCACGCAACCCAATATCAGTGCATCACTTAAATTATTTATCGAACGTTCGATGAAGGTTGCCGGACGAAAGATAGTCGGATCGATGTCGACCTCCTGCAGACCGGGTTGCAAAGCCGCCAATGTCGCTTCGACCTTGCGAGTCACATCCAAGGTATTGCCCCAGGGTTGTTTTTCGACAATCAGCAGTAAGCCCGGCCCATCGTTGATCACCGCATCGCCAATCGGCGGCGGATGACCTTCAACGATTTCAGCCACATCGCCCAGGCGCAAAGGCGCACCGCCAGTGAACTGCACCACGGTGCGCGCCATATCGTCCGGTGTTTGCAGCGAAGACACATGGGTCACCGGCAGGCGTTGATTGGGTAGATCAACAAAGCCGCCAGCCGATACGGTGGCCGCATCGCCCGCCGCACGCACCACCGCATCCAGCGTCACGCCGTTGGCGGCCAGGCGATCAGGATCGACCAGTACCTGTAACTGCCGATCACGTTGCCCCCAAATGGCTACGTTGGCCACACCAGGCACCGCCATCAAGCGTGGGCGAATGGTCCACAAAGCCAATTCGGACAATTCCATTTGCGACAGTTTTTTCGATGTAACGCCAATCTTCAGCGCCCGACTGGTGGACGATAACGGCGATAACATCACCGGAGCGCGAGCCACAGCCGGTAGTCGTGGTGTGACGGTGGCGACGCGCTCCTGCACCAACTGTCTGGCCCGCATCAAATCCGTGCCCTCCTGAAAGATACAGACCACTGACGACAGACCCAACACCGACTTGGAACGAAGGGTTTTGAGCCAGGCCGTGCCGTTGACCGCGTTTTCCAAGGGTACGGTGATCAGGCTCTCCACTTCCTCTGTGGACAATCCGGGTGCTTCAGTCTGGATTTCCACCAGCGGCGGCGCGAATTCCGGGAACACGTCCAACGGCATTTGCCGGGCGGCTTGCACACCCAATATCACCAGTACCACAGCCAAGGCCAACACTAATAGACGTTGGCGTAAGGCAACAGTAATCAACCAGCGCATCATTTGCCGACTCCAAATTCGGTGCCGTACAATTCGGCCACACCGGAAGTAACCACTTCGATACCCGCCATGATGTCGCCCGTTATGGCGGCTTGATCGTCAACCACCCGCAGTACCTGTACCCGTCGGCGCATATACCTATTGGTTTCCAACACTTGATATATCCAGCTGCCACCACTTACGTCATGCACAATCGCCGACCAGGGTACGACGAGATTTTCGTCATCGCTACGCAGCGGGATTGAAACACCGACCCGCTGACCGGGGCGTAATGAGGTATCCGAATTTTTCACCGCATAGAACAGATCGACCGTGGCGGCAGCCGGATTGGCGGAAGGCGGCGCAGCGACCGGCACGGCAGGACGAGAGACATTTTCAGGCGAATCTTTCAGCCCGCCAACACGGGCTTGGGCTGTGGTGTTCAATCCCGATACATCATCGACATAGACCGGCACCCGCACCCAAAACGTGCTCCGGTTGTTGACGTCTAACAGCGCTGGACCAAGCAAATCGCGGCGTTCGTACGCGGTTTTTAGATTGGCCTCGGCCAAGCCTAGCTGTATTCGCGCATCATCGACCGAGCGTTCGGTGCCCACCTTGTCGCGGCGCATCTGTTCGGTGCGATTCAAGGCTATCTGCGCGGCTTGCACTTGCACCTTGGCCTGCTCCACCTGACCGTCGGCATCAATTTGCGATTGCGCCAAACGCACGAGCTCTGCCGGTGCCAGCGATGGCAGGATGGTATAAACCGATTGGCTGTTACTGTTTGCTGAAGCATTCAGCGCCGGCAGTGTGATTTCGCCGCCGAACAAGCGCGTGCGCATCAGCCCCCGTTTTTCAACCGTCGTGGTAACGATGCCTAGCCGGTTGACGGCTTCCGCTGTCAAGACAACTTTGGTCAGATCACTTTCCTTAACGGGATGTTCGATTTTGGCAGGCGGCGGCGATGTTGATTCGGCGGCCGGTAGGTTGCCGGTCATTAGTAATAAAACTGACAGCAGGAGCCGACAAGTCGATGACTTGTGGTTTGGATGTGCGGGGTTCATAAATATCCGACCTTGGAGTCCAGTAATGTCTAAGTTAAGCAGGCTTCAGACGCTGGCCGACGCTGCGTTCCAGTTCTGCGCGGGCGCGGCGTAAATCGGCGGCGGCTTGCGCGGTTTTCAATTGCGCGTCCAGCCAACGGCGTTGGGTTTCGAGTACGAAGAGGTAGGTGACATTACCGGCCGCATAGGCGTTTTCAGCATCCTGTATGGCAATTCGCAGCGGCGGCAGGATAGTCTGTTGCCACTGTTTCAGGCTTTCACTGGCCTGTTGCAATCGGGCATGGGCTTCTCGGACATCCAAGGCAATCCGTTGTCGGGTGGCGACATATTGCCTGGCGGCCTTATCGAAGCGTGCCTGCGCTTGCGCGATACCACCTTGATTTTGATTAACGATAGGCAATGTCACGTCTAAGCCTGGTCCTGCCAATAAGGGCCCGTTCACTTGCTTGGCGTTGAGGCTGGCGGTGAGTTTAAATACCTCAGCCTTCGCCAAGCCGATACGTTCGGCTGCTGATTCGACGTTGATTTCTGCGGCACGCAGGTCGGGACGAGCATTTAAAGCTTCGGTCAGCAGTTTTTCAGCATCGAACTTATTACTATCGGGTAACTTTTCCGCACTAATGTTTTCAGGCCACTGTTCCAGACTCAACCCAGCCAAATTACGTAACCGCTCTTTTGCTATCTCGCAATCGTGCCGGAATCGACCTTGTTGTTCCTGTGCTTGAAGGGAATCGACTTGGGCATTGGTGACTTCCAGTTCACTAGCGTCGCCGGCTCGCAATCGCGCATGAGTCAGCTCGGCTATGTTCTGATTCAGTGTAACGGAGGAGTGAGCCAATTTCAGGCGCTCCTTGGCCAAGGTCAATTCAGCATGGGCGACCCGCACGTCGCGGATCAAGTCCAAGCCTGTCTGAACCAAACGATGTGCGGTCTGTTCAACATCCAGCTTTGCCGTTTCGATCCGTTGCGGGCGTAGCCAGAAAATTTCCAGCGGATAAATCAATGTCATTTCTAAAGGTTTGGCACCAAACGGCATCAGCATCGAGAGGGTGGGATTGGGCAGCATCCCAGCTTGCACGAGATCGGCGCGAGACAGGCCTAAATCCGCCAAGGTCGCGTGAAAGGCCGGATTGTTCCATAGCGCCAAACTGACCAACTCGTCATCGGATAAGCCGTCATTTAATGAGATATTGGCGGGCCATGCGGTTTCGTCGGCACCGGTTTCGGCAAAATGCTGACCTGTACGTTGTTCCAGATCGTTAGCGACGTCACTCAAACCCTTGCCTTGCGGGGTACAGGCAGTCAACGACAAAGCGAGAAGCGTTATTGGAAAACGACTGGAAGCAAAAGGCGTCATGCGCTCGCCTCCGGGAACGTCACAATCACCTTGAGGCCAATGCCGCCATCCCCATCGGCCAGCCTAATATCAGCCTGATGCTGCTCGGTTATTCGCCGCACAATGGATAAGCCAAGACCACTGCCTGATTCGGCGCTATTCAATACGCGGTAGAATCGGTCGAACACGCGAGCCCGCTCATCCAAGGCAATGCCTGGCCCGGTGTCGTTGACTTCCAGACGAATCGCAGTGGCTTCGCCGGTGACACTGACGTCAATCCGTGCATCTGCTGGTGAATAGCGGATGGCGTTATCGAGCAGATTGCCGAGGAGAATGCGCAGCGCCTCTTCGGTGCCGGCAACCCTGACATGATCCGCGTGCGACAGGCCGAGATCAATGTGGCTATGGGCGGCTTGTGGGGCAAAATCGGCTACCACGTTCCGCGCCAAATCATCCAAAAATAGCGGCGTGAGCGGATAATCGCCAGCCTCCGGATCGAGCCGAGCCAAGATCAGCAATTGCTGAACCAGATGACTGGCACGGGCTATACCTTGTCGTAAAGTTTGCATAGTTAGATCACGCTGAACGGGTTCAGTGGCACGCTCGGCCAGTTGTGCTTGCAAGGACAGTGCAGTGAGTGGACTACGCAGTTCGTGCGCCGCATCAGCAGTAAACTGGCGCTGCGCCGCCAGTGCCTGATCCAATTGACTCAGCAGCGTGTTTATTGCGCTAACTAGGATGCCAACTTCTTCCGGTAAGCCCTTATTCGGGATCGGATCTAATGAATGAGGATTGCGACACGCCACAGCTTCAGCCACATGAGCCAATGGCGCTAAACCGCGACCAATCGCCCAGCCAACCCATAAAGCTAATCCCGGCAGTAAAATCAGTAACGGCGTCAATACATGCAAGGCAACTTCGTTGGCGGTTTCACGGCGTTCTTGCGTCGTTTGAGCGACCTGGACAAATCCACTATCGGTTTTTAAATTAAATACTCGCCAATCTTGGTTCTGCCAGTTAACCGTGTCGTATCCCAGATTTCCGCCTTGCGGTAATGATGAAAACGAATGGGATCGAAACAGAATTCGACCATTCGGGCCACGGATCTGACTGACTAAATCAATCCCATCGCTGTTTAAACCAGAGCTATTTGTGTTGGGCTTAACATCTTGCAAGCTGCTTGAATGAGACAAGGAATAAGCTGCTTCACGCAACACCTTGTCGAATAGTTCGTCAATTTCTTCGTGAACGTTCAGCCAAGTCGGCACGGCAAACGCGATACCGGCAACCAGTAGGACGAGCATTAACCAATAAGTTAGCCGTTTACGAATAGAGGTGTTCATGGCTTCACCACTTTAAAACCGACGCCACGGACATTAAAAATAATATCAACACCGAGTTTGCGGCGCAGATTGTGCAGGTGGACATCGACCGCATTACTCGCCACTTCCTGGCCCCATCCATAGAGGCGCTCTTCCAATTGCGGACGGGACAGGACAGCGCCCGGCTGTTCCATCAAAGCATGCAGCAATGCGAACTCGCGAGCGGATAAGTCTACTAAGGTTTCGCGCAACCAGGCCTCGTGACGCAGCGGATTAATGCGTAAGGCGCCGTATTCAATCTCTGAAGTGCCGCGTCCAGCACTTCTGCGTACCAGCGCATGAATACGGGCAACGAGTTCTTCCAAGGCAAAAGGTTTAACCAGGTAATCGTCCGCACCGCTATTGAGACCGAGGACTCGATCACTAAGCCCATCGCGTGCCGTTAGGATTAACACCGGGATGGCGTTGCCTGATTTACGAAGTTCGACCAGCAGCTCCTGGCCGGATAGGCGCGGAAGCCCTAAGTCGAGCAACAATAAAGCGTACTCGCTCGCCGCATGTGATAGAGCTTGTTTGGCTTGTTCCCCGTCTTTTACCCAATCGACCACGAAGCCATCCAACTGCAATCCATCCCGGATCGACTGGCCGATCATCGGATCGTCTTCCGCTAATATCAAACGCATGTTGACCTTTAAAGTATGTTCATCTGGCCAACAGTGTAAATGATCAAGATTTAAGTAATAGTTAAGGCACTTCGAATGTTCGGGAAGGTATCGATAACGGTCGTTCGTTATTGGAGTTGATCAACGGCGGCTTGGGGTCGGTTTGACACAGTGACGAACGGCAGCTTTCGGGAATCGGAATTCAATGACAGCTTTTCGGCGATGAATCTGATGAGCGGACGGTCGCCGAGCGACCCATTTTTGCCGCTCACGCTTCTCCAAAGCGGCCATTCGGCCGAAGCCATATTCTGGGATTGAAGGACTATAAAGCCGCCATTGGCGACCTCAACCAATCGGCCCATTGCGGTCATTCGATATATACATTCTGATAGTGATTATTTGATAGGCGGATTGGAATACTCCCTGTTCAGAATGCTGCTTTCAAACTGATACGGAAACTCATCGGTTCGACCGGATGAAAGTGAACATCATCGATGCCGGCAGCGTCTTCGCCGGGCAGCCGGGATGGGTAGTAGTAGTCAATGGCGCTGTCTTTTCTATCCAGAAGATTAAACATCTCCGCCTGTACAGTCCAGTTCTTGTTGACTGCGTAGCCAAGCATTGCAGACAGAAGAATAGTTGAGTCTGAACGGACGCTGTTATCTTCGATCAGTGATCGCGGGCCAAAATAGCGCAGACGCGGACCGCCAAAAAAGCCGCCATAGAGGTCATGAAACGTAGCGCCGGAGGCGATGACCGTTTCCACTGACCCAGGAATATGATTACCTTCCGGCGCATCATCTCGAAAACGTGACCTGGAAAAACTGAAATCCGCATCGAATGTCAACCAATCAGTCGGTGAGTAGTAATTAGCCCACTCCACGCCGTAGCGTCGACTGGGACGACTGGCTTCGGTGGTGCCGGCATCGCCCACGAACAAGAGTTCTGAATCAATATCCAGCCACCATAGCGCCAACGTGCTGTGCAAGCCCTTGACCCAAGTGGTGCGTAGCCCGGTTTCCGCGCCATACGTGCGGGCTAGCGGGGCTGCCGGTTTGACGGGATTTCCGTCGGCATCGACCGATTTACCGCTAGCGGGGTCAACGCGTGTGTTCACGCCGCGGGCATCGTTACTGTGAAAACCGAGGCCGCCATTGAGGTAAAGCTCCGTATCCGCCCAAGGTCCGAAGACGATGCCGAGTTTTGGACTGACCAAGCCGTCGGTAGTGTTGCCGTTGTTTTCCGGGATATTGCTATTGTCCACATTAAAGCGAAAGCCGTCGAAGCGTACACCAAAAGTGGTGCGTAGCCAGTCATTCCAGCGCGTTTTGTTTTCCGCGTAGGGACTGGCACTGGTCACCCAGACATCATCTGCTCGAACGGTGTCATAACTTACTCGGGCTTGGGTTAAGAGCAGGCCGTTTTCGATAGTATCGTTTCGGATTTGCAGCCCGAGGGTAGTCTCGGAATCGGCAGCGCCGAGTTGATGAAAAAAAGTATGACTTGCTTTGAGACCGGAGGTCCAGCGTTGGTCGGGTTGGGCAAATTGATCGCCGCGAACCGGATCATTCAGGAAATAGGTGAAATTCGAATACAAAGCCATTTCGCTATAAAGTCCATACGCCATCAGCCGGGTAGCACCGGCGGCGTCCTGACGATGCCATTCGGCCGTCAGGCTGTAACGTTGGCTACTACCCCCATCAGTTGGATCTAGAGTCCCGTACCGGCCAATCACGCCGGAATCAACTGCGCGCCTGGGGATCTGATCGGTTGATTGCCAATCGGCCTGATAAGCCATGGCTGTGACGCTCCAGCCGGAATCTTCAAGTTCTTTACTGTAACGGAGCACGCCATTAAATTTAAGATAATCATTGCTGACCGTCCACGGGCCACCGTTATTGACGACTTCGCCAGCATAAAGCAGGCTGCTATCATCACCCAGTTTGCTTGATCCCGCCGCTAAACCCCGATAGTAATCGAAACTGCCGCCGGTAAATTTAACGATGTTGTCGGGCAGGTCGTTGAAGTACTTGATATTGGCCGCGCCGGTACTGGAAAAGTCTCCGTTTTCGGCGTAGTAATTACCCTTTTGATAGTTGAGGGTCTTGATCAATTCGGGAATGAGAAAGTTGGTATCCGTCCAGCCTTGTCCGTGCGCGTTGGAGACCTGGTTGACCGGCACACCCTCGATCTGGGTCAGAAAATCCGTACCGTGATCGAGATTAAAGCCGCGCAAATAATACTGGTTCGCCTTGCCTTCGCCACTGTGTTGAGTAGTAATGAGGCCCGGCACTGTTTCGAGAATTTCACCGGGCCGGTTAATAGGCCGATATTCCAACTGCGCCTGCCCCACATTGCCTTGTGAGGCGCTGTCGGCATAACCGACCATTGAATCGGCGCGTTCAGTCACGATCATTTCTGAGAGTGTCACCGGTTCCCCGTTGGTAACTTGGGCGTTGGGTTTATCGGTTGAAGCGTTGTCAGACGGTTCTGCGTAAGCGCTGTTGCCCAGAGAATAGGCGAAGGCTAGGATAACCAGACGCGCGGCCAGGATGCCCGCACCATGCAATAGTAAGGTCGCCAACATGAAGCCGAGCGCGAATGACAGCAGACTGGCCGAAGTGGGCATTTCCTGACCGTGCGCATGGCCATGAAAAAAGGCGAAAAAAACCACGATGAGCACGCTGATCACTGCTTGAAAGCGGATGCTGCGGACGACCAGAAAACCGAAAACCAACACGGACAGCAGAATCATCGTTTCCACGCCCGGCACGGACACCCCCATCATGCCGGCCAGCCCACCGAGACTCATCACCCCGACGAAGGCAAGGGGAAGCTGCCAAACCGCCCGGCCACCCAATTGCGCCGCCCATACGCCAACGGCGAGCATAGTTAAAAGATGGTCCCAGCCGTGCAGAGGATGATTGAAGCCGTTAGTCCAGCCACTCAGTGTCAGGCTGCCGGTATGGGCCTGGACGAGTGAGGGTGATAGAGACAGCAGCAGCCCCAAAAGGCACAGCAGAGTCTTTTGATTGATGCGCATAAAATCCCTGGATCATCATAAATATAAAGTGATGATTATTTATAGCATTTTAGAGACTCTATATCGACAAATATTCGACACTGTCTTACATGAAAAAGGACAAAACTAAATGTCCGGTTTTGGCCGGGTCAAGCCAAAGAGAACGCAAAATTGCTCGCCGAAAAGCTGCCATTCGCTGAACTTAGGAATGGAAAATTTCGCCTGCATCCTCAGTGGCCGGTTTTGGCCGATTGGTTGAGGTCGCCAATGACTGCTTTGTAGCTTTCTAGTTCGCAGGATCTGGATTTGGCCGAATGACCGCTTTGGAGAAGCGCGAGTGGCAAAAATGGGTCGTTATGACACAGTGATAATTTCAATTTGCTCGCCGGATACCGGACATTCGACTGGATTATAGAATGTATTAATCGTTGAAATTGAATAGTCATCCCGACCGACAAGTGATGGCCGGTAACGAGCATTGACAGCACAACCGACTATTGCACATAACAAGTAACCTCGCTCATCAACGATCCAACCCTGTTTTGCACAAAACTGCGCGATTAAAAAACATGTATCGTTCTGATTTCCAACCCCAGAATGCAAATAGCCCAAATTTCTAGCCGCGAGCCTTTTGTGCGGAACGAACCATATCTGCGGCCATCGCATCGCCAATATGTCTTAGACCTTGAACCAAAGAACCAATCATTTTTTCTTCGGCAGCTTTGGTTTCTGAGTCCTCCATGAGGATTGCTTTAGAACCGTGCTTCATGACAGATTGAAGTTTTTTTCCCAAAACACCAGGAAATTGCATCGCAATGTCATCGAAGTGCTCTGAGCCTTGTTCGACATTGGCTTCAATGTCGCTACCATTACGAGCAAAAGTGTCAGGGGCTTTTTGATCTGGAGCAAAAAGGAACTTAGTTGTAGCTGGTTTTGATGAAAAACCAGTGTTTTCTGGAGGGGTAACTGGATCGATATTGGCAGCACCGTAAATCAATGCGCCTGAAGCAATTATTGCTTTTGCTAAAGTGAACATTTCCTGTCTCCTATTTTGAGACAGGGACTTTGAGGTTATTCATAGATCGTGGAGGACTAGCCTATTATTATGGTAGTCACGCGACTCTGGTAATCCCGCTGCCCCTGACATAATGCCATGGATCGGTGACTTTGCGTCTCAGCCTCACAACTGGTTTGCCTTTATCTGTCACAGAAATTCCTAACTACGGTGATAGTCTAGGGTGCTAACCGTAGAAAACAGCGAGATCGTATTTCTATAATTTAGTCAGATTTTATTATATAAGGAGGGATTAAATGTGACTAGTTCATCAGGATCCTTTTTGAATACTGTCACAAGGAGTTTGTGATTAGTGCGATTACAAAAAACATAATGCAGTGGATTGTCTGGATGCTTCCATACTTCCGGGGCTGAGCCATATTTTTTCAATTTGTGGGCTAAAACCTTTGACGGCAATTCAATCTGCTCGATTTTCCCAGACTTAAATCGACGATTGATGTTTTTCCAGGTTGCGTTCATGTCGATCGTACCGCAATGCACACCATATTTTTCCATGGCATGTCGGGTTATGGCTATAACGCCCAAGGAATCTGTATCAATCTTTTCGATGCCTTTAAGTTCTTGGCTATTGACAACCGGGACCTCAGTAATTTCTTCCTGGATTGGGAACCAAGATTTATCTTTTGACACCTCTATCTGGGCTTCAGCATAGCGAGTATAGATTGGGTAGCCGTATTCATAAAGATCTCGATTGTTGAGGGAGCTCTTTCTGTTTGCCGCATTTTTGGCCATTTTTTTGATTGCGCCTTTTGAAAAGACAAGCTTTAAGTTTAGGCCCGTTCGATTGACATTAAAAATGTTCGCCTCGCTAAGTAGATAACGAATGGCTACAGCTTCAGCGGCAGCCAGGTAATCATGGCAACTCAATGGAAAGGAGACATCGATCGCTTTGCGACGATTCTTGCCAGTCATCCAATAAACACGAACAAGTATATGATCGGAATGTTCAGTTTTCGAAGCAGCATAAACAGTTAAAGTATCCAAAGCCATTATTTATTCCTACAGATGAATTTATGACGATATGACGAATTGCTTAATCTATTTCACGCGAAAAAACTGGAAAGCAAGCTTGCTAACAACTGAGAGGATATTAAAAAAACCAAAATATACAACCATTCACCAAAGGATCCGGTTTTGTAAAGATTAAGCGTTGTTCGCTTCCCAAAAGGCGTGAGCAAAGGAATCCCTGTGGGTGTCATGATATCCATGATCAAATGAAGCCATGACGCGCTGCAAAATCCGATTGCGACACATGCAATCGTCTGGAAAAGGATGTCATCCATTGCAAAAAATGAAGTGCAAGAAATTACCGTAGCCAATATCCAAAAGCCAGGCCAATGCGTCAATGTGCGATGCGGGATTAATGATCGTCTGACCTTGGTTAATCGATTAAAAACAGGAAACTCAAGACGATCCGGACCTCTGGCGCCGAGAACCATGCCGAGACTGATTAAAGTCAACCCAGAGGAAGAGGACATAGCCAGTGATGAATTGACAACAAAGAAGTCAGGAAGACCTGCAATTCCATGAGTCCAGGATAAACTATTGACACGCATGAATGCCGTTGCCATTGATGCAGCAGTGATCAAGTGTCCAACAGGTGTCATTGTCTATTACTGTTTAGGATTAGGCTTTTTAGGTATTGGCTTAACGTCTTGATGAATAGGGTTATTCGCTAAATCCTCTGAGAGTGAGTTGCCCAATGCTTGTAGCCCTTTGATCAAAGAGTCAATCATCTGCTCTTCAGCAGGTTTTGTTTGAGGGTCTTCGAGTAAAAACACTTTGAAACCGTGCTTTAAAAAAGACTGGAGTTTCGAATTCAACACTTGTGGCATCAGCAGAGCGAACGAATCGAAGTGTTCGGCCGCTTCTTCAATTTGAGTCTGAGCATTGTTAGTAAGGTTTTCAGATGAGCTGCTTTCATTGAGCGATTGTGTGCCTGATTGCTGTGTTTGAGCTGAACTGCTTGGCATTGAAAAGAACAAAAAAAAGATAAAAAATAAATAGTTGTGCCTGGAAATATTAACTATCTGATTCATGGATTTCATAAGCAAAAACTAAATTGATTGGTAAAGTTATATGCATTAAAAAGAAAAAATGAGGCTTCCACCGCATCGAAAGACAAGCTTTTTGATGTGCCTTTTGTTTTGATTTCAAGAATTTTGAGTAAAAAAAACCGAACACTGAAAGAATCAGGTTCGGTTTTGGGTTGAGGAAAGCAGATTCACAGACTTACCTGCTTGGCTTTTCCATAATTATCGATGGCATAGCGAAGAACCTGGCGGTAAGGACCGACAATATCAAGTTCCTGATCGGCACGACGGTTAGCTCTGTGCGCAAGGCCAAGTCTTTCCCTGACTTCAGGGCTTGACCGGAACCGCTCTCTTAGCCAAAGAAGATAGGCATTATCGTCGCCTGTCCAATCCAATGAAGGAGAAAAGGGCGACGATAGATTGCCAGGAGTCGTATCCAGCTGATAAGCATTAAAGACATACCGACTCATGAATACCTCCTATAGTGAAGAACAAGACCGAAGCGCAAAAGCATTCGGACCGACCTCATTAAAGACATCCAGCCAATCAATGCTTTTAATATCGGCAGGCAAAGGGCCTTTGGGCTCATGTATGACCACTTCAATACCTTGGGCTTCAGCACATTCGGCAAGTTTTTGAGCCGCAAAAGAACCCACAAACAAGCGATCTAGATCAGACCAAATAATCAGCTTTTCAACCCCCATAGGAATGGAAAACTGAGGCATGATCGAGGAAGAGATCAAAGGCCATGTGACCATGCCGGTTGCCTCGATAACAGCAAAAGCCGTTTCAATGCCCTCAGTCACACCAAGAACTCGACCAGGCCAACCTAAACGAACAGCGGAACCGGCAAGAAGCTTTTTAGACGGCACCGGCATGATTTTTTTAGGTGAATCGACCGGGGCTTTGCATCCCTCTTGCGTCAGGAAGGTTCGATGGATGGTAATCAACTCATTACCTTTTTCGACCAATGCCAGCATGGCGGGGAAATGCCCAATGACGGTTCCGTCTTCATCCTTGAACTGCATATTGGGATGAAATCGAATAGCTGGCCAATCCGGGATAGCGCTATCCAACCCACGCGACTGTAAATAAAGTCGAAGAGGTTTGGAGCTAGCATGACTGATCGGTTTAGATCCCTGCAATATTTTCCGAAAGATTACTTTCAATTGTTCATCATCCACAACGGATTTTGAATGATCAAAAGGCTTACGTCTAACAACAGGCTTTTTGTAATTGGAATCAGTTAATAGGCCAAGCTCATTGGCAACAGCCGACAACGCTTCTGGAAAACTCCAATCTCTTAACCACATCAATAATGAAAACCCATCGGGTTTGAACCCGCAGGTATTACAAACGCCCCCACCGGAAAGATTGGCATCACGAAAAAGCCTGAAGCCATCTTTACCGCCATGAACAGGGCAGGCCATGTGCCGACCCGGTTTATCAATAGCGATTTGCAACTCTGGGGCAAGGGCATCCAAAACAGACAGCCAATCACCGCGAGCCGAATCTCTAACACGGTGCGATTTTAGGGTCGATGTATTCATACCACCACCTCTTCGACGACCGTTACGGCTTTGAAGAAGAACCTGGCATTCAGGAAAGATTCTGTTCCGTTATCCCAGCGAATGATGGTGTAAAAATCTCTCCGGTTGCGACCGATTTCTTTAAACATAATAACTTCGCCTATAGAATCAGTAGTGACATCAGGAAGTGCATCTTCACAAAAGGGACGAACTTTAGTCCCAATTTTTATAGCGTGGTAAAACATGATTTTTCTCCTAGTAATGTCCCAACAACCGAGACTTACTTGATGCCCTCCGTATGTCGGGGAACATCAACTAAGCCCCGGCCGCCAGGAAGGAAAACCATCCAAGAGAAAACATGCGCCCGAATGGGAGATTGAGTTCTCCCAGATGGGGTTAAATTAGTAATTACTCTTATAAATGCTTCATTAAAGAGCGTTTTTCAATGCGAATTGATCGAGTAAAGCAACGTAGTGGCTATTGTTGATGTCGCAATGGTTAAAAGCCATTGGAGGCATATCTAGGACAAGCTTGCTCGCCCTGATCATTTGGTAAACATCGGACGGTGACACAGGCGTTCCACATGACCAGCATGGTTCTTGCTGGCTAAGCCATTGAAGTCGTCTCAAATGATGAAGCCGGTCATAACGGGCTTGCTTTAAAAACAAATCGGAAGCAACTTGAGATTGAACGACTGGGTTACTAAGGGACAGATTCATAAATAATTCCTTATAAAAATGACCGGTGACCATCAATCCGAAACGGAGAATGATCCCCGGTCGGGTTAAAGAAAAAAAGATTAGGCAGATGTTACTGAGGCAACACGACCATTTTCATCAAGCGTAACAACGAATGATTTGCCAAATACCGAAGGACAGGCGCTAAAACCAGGCAGCAATTGCTTCAAGGCATGGGCAGGATCCGATGAGGTATTTGCGACAACAAACTGCGAGAAATCATATTCATCTTGATCGTAAGCAGACTGTTGAAAATCGCCTTCATCCCGGAACGAAGAAGCCTGCGTTACAACAGAGCCAGTTGTATCCTTTTCGGGAACAATGGCGTTGGAACCATCAAACATGGCGTCATCGTCAATTTCGGCATTATCGTCACCAACCCAAATCTGATAGGACTGACAAAAAACCGCATTAATACAAATAAATTGCCCATCGAAATAAGCGCGATGAGATTCATTGATAAGTTCAATACGAACGGATTCTTGGTTGAGATCTCGTAGATGATTGAGCAGCCAATGGCCTTCATCCAGTTTTTTTGAACCTGCAGGATAGACGTAGAATCCTTTTTTAAATACATACATCGACAGAGCAGATCCTTCTGCTTCGATACATTCATCGAAAGTTACCAACTGGACTTGGCCAGAGATTACCTCGTTTTGATGTATGGGTTTAGCTGGACGAGTTTCAAATTCACCAAAGCTTTCTTCAGAGCAATTCGGATAGGATGAATATTCGGTTAACGCTTTGATGGGAATTACCGGCACATCGTTGAGAATTGATAACAAACCCCATTCACTGATCATGTCGTAATAAGCAACAAATGTTTCGAAAGGCATACTGGACTTCATTAACAGCAAGTGTTTCTCTATTTCGCCTTTTAAAGCAGCCTTTGCCAAATTTACCACTTCATCTTTGTCAACCAATTCGTCTCGATCAGGTAACCGGCCGAAAAACTTTGACGAGTCAAGGTGAATAACATGATAACCAGGCGAACCAAATGATCCATAGCTTGAGGACTTGTAGATAGGTAGGCCCTGTAAATACATGACATAGGCATAGTTGTTCACGTTCGGCTGATCAAAACAAGCAAGAGAAATCAGGCCAACTTCAGTCTCTAAAAATTTAAGACCGGAATTTATCGCATGAGGACGATCGAGTTCGGTGCCATTGAACAGAACAGCTATGGGAAACGCCGAAGCAAGACGCTTAAGTTCATGTTCGACACGGCTCAATTCAAGATCAACAGCAACCATGGTAATGGTTGTTACGTTGTCCCATTCTGGGACAGGTGTTATTTCAACCGGTTTGAATGACAGAACATCATCGGTATTGACGGATATTCTTCCGCTTTTACTGACGACAGTGATATGTCGGCAGGCAAACAAAGCCGACAAAAATCCTATGCCGAATGGATGCTCTTGAGCCACAACATCAGCGTCCCAACCCGATTCTGCGACAGTCAACAACGTCTCGATAGAATCGATGCCACAACCGTTGTCTGTCACGCGAAGAATCTTAGTCTCGGGTGCAAAATCGAAATTTACTGAAGTTGCGCCTGCGCGTCGGGCGTTTTGCATGAGTTCACCCAGAACCGTGGTCTTATTGGTAAAGCTGAATTTCAAGCTTTTGACCAGGTTGGATTGATTAACTTTCATGGCAACTTGTTTCATGACTTATCTCCAAATTTAAGTAAAAAATCGGGAGACAAAATATTCCCCATGGGAATTGAATTGTTCCCGATGGGTAAAAGTAAAAATCACGCCAAAGGCGCTTAACAGGTTCTTTATTTTGAGTGCTGAATGGGCACTTGCTTTTGAGCTCTCTTAGAGAACTACAAAAATTCGGTCTTTCCACAATGCACTCTGAAAGAACATTCTGGGAAGACGGTATGAGCATTATGCGCGATACCGTCAGGCTGTGAAATTCGAAAGACGCCTGAATAAGGTCGTCTTTCGGTGGCATGAAAATTTTGTCTAGTTAAGTTAGGGCGTTCTTGAGGAACAAGCCAAAACTGCAGACGAATTTAATAAAAAATTGAAACCCCAAGCATTTAGGCAGCGCGTGAATTTGATGATGAAAAAAGTCCACGGGCTTCATGTTCAAAACAAGGGCCGTTGGTTTCTATAAAGCACCATGACGACAAAGGTAAAAACCGAAATTTGAACAAGATGGCGGCATCCTTTAAGGACGTTAACGGGTACAACATCCAATAGCGTTCGTTGGCATCGTTCTCGTGCCAGGACGCATGCTGATTGAGTAGGTCAATCGCATACGGGGCGTCTTTGACGAGCTTTTGATCGAGTTGAACGTGCAATGAAATTCCCCAATAGTTCGCTTCTTGAACGGATACCGGTGCAGACAAAGCACTTCGAACCCGACGGATATAGCGTTCAGGGGTTGTCTCGCGTTCTCTGTAGAAGCGCAGATTCCGGCCTTCGCAATACGCAGCTGAACGGCAGGCTTCTTCGATGATTTCAGTGGCATCGCCTATGGCGCGAGTGGTCCAGTTTCTGGCATAAACTTCTCGCCCTGTGAGCGGATGAAAAGTCGTGCAATTGCTGGGACCACAGAGTTCGAGCAAGATGAACAGATCTCGCCAAAAGGAATGCGGAAAATCAGCCAGTTGTTCCTGCACTGTTTCATGCGGGAATTTGATGACCAAATGTTTGTAAGAAAGGGTGTGAGACATGGATGACTCCTTGAATTGAAAATTATAATTCGCGGCGTCATTCCCGGGCGGAAATGATCCCGCGAGGGTTAACGGCACTATTCCTGGATAGGAATACGGTTATGCGAGCAGTTCGGCGATGCGTTTAGCTTTCATAATAGAAAGTTTGCGCGTTAACCGGGCGCGCTCTTCGATGGCAAAAGCCTGTGTTTGCAACATACCTTGACCGAGCAACTGAAGATTCAGTTGGCGGTACACGTGATCGGAATGGAGCCAATGAGGTCCTTCGTGATCGATGCAACGACAGTCTTTTTCGAGGGTGACGATCGAGCCGTCTTCGAGTCTGGCTTTCATGATCAAAATCCCCATGCAACCAGATTATCCAGTAGTTCTTTCGGAACCGAATGACTGGATCGAATAGGCCGATAGGTTTCGGCTTCAAAAATCATCGCAATGAAATAGCGCTTGCCATCATACAAAGCGCCCCAACTTCCGTCGGTTTCTTTGTGAATCACAATGTCGAGTTTGCCAGTACGATTAGTAAAAATACTGGGTACTTTCCGAACGAGAAATGATCCGGTCTCTTTTGAAACAATCGATGTCTGCAAGTTAAGCGTCACGTTGCTCTCCTAAAATGAAGAGTGACGCCCAATTTCCGATAGAGGGAAATAGGTCGTCCCTCTATTGGGTTAAAGATTAAAATCAATCGCGTTAATAGAAGTAAATCAGCGGCGAACAATACGAGAGGCTGATAAATCGCTTAACTATCGATTGACGAAGACTGGATAGAGTCCGATAGACCGATTTTGCGGGCGTTTTACGATCGATACGCCAAACCTTTTCAAGCGGATTTGGGTAATAACGCAATAGCTCGACAGGCAGTACTTGATGAGACAGTCCATCGAATCCTTTATGGTTATGAAGGCCTAGTGGCGATTTTGCCCCCAAATAAAACCCTGTGCGATAGCCCCCGTTTAAAGACAGTGAAATATCAAGATGATGATCTTGAGCAAGATCAAGCAACTGCACAGTAGTCAAACAAGCGGTTTCTGGCTCATCCAGTAGCGATGGAAATGCTTTTTTGGCGTAGTCAATTGCGGCTTTTGATCGCCGGCCAAAATCGACTGGCAGGCTTGATACGCAAAGGCATTTTCAATGATTTCGTTGGGCATGGATTTCTCCCTAAATGAACAGAGAGATGCAGCACCCTGAGGGAGCAAAACATCTCCCCAATGGGTTAATTAAAAAAAATGAGTACAACCAGTGACAGATCACGTTTTGGGTGAAACTGACCAGCCAATGGCGAACAAAGCGTCACGAAGCGCTTCTTCCTGATTAACAGCGGTCACATCGAAAGGCTCGCAACCATTTTTGCTTTTAACTTGCCAGGTCGATTCTTCCGGTTGGGAAGGAACGACTTGGGGCAAAGCCTTGTTTGCAAATTCAAGCGCTGTCGTTGTTTCGCCAGCCAACAAAGCCTGTGCGCAATAAAACGCAAACTGATGGGCTTTGATCTGTGTGACCGAAGAATCGGGTTCTGGAAAAGCCTGAATTGCTTCAGCAGAAAATTGCAGTGTTTCGCCTTCAACTTCTTCGTAATCATCGAAAAGAAGCGGCATCTCAGGCGTATCGTCCCAAATCACACCATCATCAAATGCTTTGGTGGCAATTTCGATGGCGGATTCGGTATTCAAAGCCGAAACACCAACAACCACGCGATGTTGATAGTCGATGGTGTAGGTGACGGCGAAATTTTTCATTTCGGACACGGTGTTTCTCCTAATTCAAGAAAAAAAGGGGAAACACCACAATGCCCATCGATAGGGGAAAGCGTGTTTCCCCGGTATGGGTTAATGTAAATGAATAGTACGACGAATTCGTTTCAAGCGATCAAGGATCGTATCTCGAAGTTCGTCGGCATCAAGGCCGGCTAGTTTGCAGCAATTCACAAAACTAAATGGATTGGGATCGTTGATAGCGATCATCCATTGATGAATTTCCGCAACGGTTTTCATCGAACATCGCGTATCGAACAGGTTCCTCAACGAATCCTCTAGAAGACATTCGCTGATGTCCATGATGTCTTGTTCCGACCACAAGGGAATTTCCTCAACGACAGGTTCCGGACCAAATAGCCAGTCCCAATCGTCAAATAAATCCAAATTGAAAGAGCGGTCTTTCCCTTTGAAGTAGGTTTTGCGCACATGACACCTCCAAAAAAACAAGGGGAACGTGCGTGCCCAAACGGGGACGAGGTTCCCCGGTGGGTAAATGAAAAAATGACTGATGGTCAGTTAAAACCAGTAATCATCTTGTTGAATTGAAGACATGATTTCTTCCATGGAATAAGGCACAGACGCATGGCCTTCATCTTTTCTCGTGAAGCGAGAACGCTCGGAAGGCGATTTCCTGAACTGCTCCAAAAAAGCGGGATCAAGATCAGGAGCCAATGATTTGAGGGCTGCTCTGTAATCAATGGTGCCTTGCTGCAGAAAACGACTAACACGCAAACCAGCACTTTCAGCATGCGCAAAATCTCCCATCAATTGCAGCAAGTTGCTTTCGATTTGAGATTGTTCTTCTTCAAGCGCCTTAATTTTCGACTTGTAATCGAAAATCATTGCCTCGGCATTGTGGTATGAGAAAGACAATGTATTCCAGTGATCGAGCTCTACACCAGATGGAATAAAAACATCTCTAGTGGGATCTCTCTCAGGAGGTGTATTGGTCTTCAAGCATTCCCAAAACTTTCTTGCTTCGAAAATGATCGTGTTGATGATCGCGTCATCACGAGGAATCGGAATATCCAAATACTCGCGCTCATTGAGATAAAGCGAAAGCCAAGCCCTGTCCGAATTCGCAACCACTATCTGTTGCTGAACTTGAAAGTAATAGCGCTTGTATAACTTGGATTCCTTTCGATTTTGTTGAGCATCGCGAAAATCTTCTTCTGAAATGATGGACGATGATGTTTCAGGATCGTCAACACAATGGGCGTCACGAAAGTTGGCTTCCGTTGGTGCTTTGATTTCAACAGGGATACCGTTGTCGTCAATACCATCAAATGAAGCACGCAGGAACGGGTGCTCATCGGATTCCGCACACAGGGGTAACAGCAGGGTGTTGTGGCGATCTTCAAAAGCTCGACGAGCGACTGGTTCCAATCGAATGCCGCGCCGAACATGGGGATTTCGATCTAGATTTTCAGGTAGGATCAGTCCCTTTTTTTCTGCCCAGAGACGATACCTTGTCTTGTAAGAATTGAGTCCTAAGACGATATCGGCTTCCGATGCTGAAATACCCGAATTTCTCCACGCATGCCAGTCTGGCGTTCGCTGCGTGAGACTGATCACTTTCATGATCAATCTCCCTTATGATGATCTGACTTTTTGACCTTCCAAAGTTTTTCTCGAAAATACATGCCGTGACGACGGATCACGGTTGGTTGGTCGTACTTGTCGTAATTGCGTCTGACAAACACGTCAGGCGATATTTTTTTTACCGGTATTTTGTTAAGAAATAACTTTTTAATCATGATGACTCTCCAAAAGAAAGAGGCACCCTGTATTCCCAAAATGGGCATAAAGGATGCCCATTAGGGTTAAGTGTTAGAACGAAACAATCAGCTTAAAGCCTCGCGCGCTTTAGTAAAATGCTGACTGTTTGGCTTTTTTGGGTCAGTGGCTCCCGATGGAGGCATGGTTTTCTCATGGGGAGCCGAATCGCCTTGTTCCAGTGGCAATTGAGTTTCATTCTGAGCATCAAGCAATACGGCTTCAGCAGCTGCTTTAGCCTTATTGAGTTCCTGCGTAATGAAATTCAAATCAATGCCAGCGAAATTTTCGCCGGCGTAATCAATTGCCGCTTGCCATGAAGCGTTTTCAGAAGCTCTTTTGATGAGCTTGGGAAGAATGCGCTTGGCATTGTCACTTGGATCTGAAGCAGGATTGATAATAACTTCTGCCTGGCCTTCGATAATACGATCAGCTTCATCCTGGTCATAAATACCGGTGAAACCAAAGGCAATACGAGAGCATTGAATCAAGGCCTTGTGCCGAAGCAGACGCTTGGTATGAGATTGCCAAGGCCCGCTGATCGAATAGGGCTGATTATTTTTAGTACCTTGAAACGGCGGCCGGTAGACTTCATCTAAAAACTCCTTGATACGAACCGGATGAGTTCTGCCCTTCCGATAAATGACGCATTCGATCGACGCCGGACAGGGTTTAGCGCCTGGAAGATCAGTGATCCAGGTGCTGTCATAGACGAATTCCAGACCATCCATATCGGGGTGCTGATTGATGATGCGAGACCAACCATCAACTGATACGACAGGGACAATGCCATTTTGCTTATCGGGATAAGCAAATATTTCTTTGGTGAAAGGATTCAGCCCATATTGATCAGCAACGATCAACAAAGCCGTCATTTGTTCATCAGTTACTTCACCGTCTTTAACCTTGAAAGCCGTGGCTTTCAGCGTGTCGGTGAGCTTTTTTTCGTCGGTAAAGTTGAATTTATCGGCGAATTTCTTGAACAGGGATTGTTTACTAACAGTCATGGTGTAACTCCTAAAAGATAAAAAAGGAAGGAACATCACGAATCCCAAGGGGACAAATGATGTCCCAAAGGGCAAAGGTTAATAGTTAGCGACGCTCAAAAAAGACGGAACAGTGTTCAGGCTAATTTGCGTCTAAGGTGACTCCTAGAACGGGATATCGTCAAAATCATCGTCAAAATCTGCGCTGTAAGCAGGTTCTTGTTTAGATGATGACGGGGATGAATTAGCT
This sequence comes from Methylicorpusculum oleiharenae, assembly GCF_009828925.2. Classification (NCBI taxonomy): domain Bacteria; kingdom Pseudomonadati; phylum Pseudomonadota; class Gammaproteobacteria; order Methylococcales; family Methylococcaceae; genus Methylicorpusculum; species Methylicorpusculum oleiharenae. Next base: position 351,036 of record NZ_WUTY02000002.1, on the reverse strand, counting down.
GTACGAATAGAGGAAGTTGATGATCCAGAAGAATTATCATTTTTGCCTCCTAGCATTTTCATTGTGTCGGCATGAATTTCAGTCGTAAATTGATCAACGCCATCTTTCTGCCACTTGCGGGTCCGGATAGGACCTTCAAGCATAACTAATGCGCCTTTATGAAGATAATCACGCGCAATTTCAGCAAGCTTTCCGAACAGAACGACTCGATGCCATTCCGTACTTTCCTTACGCTCGCCTGAGGCTTTATCTTTCCATGATTCCTTGGTCGCAACGGCTAAGTTGGCAACTGCTTTGCCTTCCGCCGTAAAGCGAACTTCTGGATCACGGCCTAAACGTCCAATTAATTGCGATTTGTTGTACATGATGGTGCTCCTTAATAACAGTAAAGTAAAAATGGAGACCATTACCCTCAAAGGAAATAGTCTCCCAGAGGGTTAAAATACGGCAATGCCGTTAAAAACATCACGCCGAAGCGCTTAACAGGTTCTTTATTTTGAGTGCTGAATGGGCACTTGCTTTTGAGCTCTCTTAGAGAACTGCAAAAATTCCGTCTTTCCACAATGCACTCTGAAAGAACATTCTGGGAAGACGGTATGAACATTATGCACGATACCGTCTGGCTGTGAAATTCGAAAGACACCTGTTTTAGCGTGCCTTTCGTTCGAATGTTAACTTAGCTCATGGGCAAAGACTTCTGCTTGCGAGCCTACATCATTTTTAAGAAGGCAGATGTCGCTACCGTGGAGCAATTTACCGTTTTCGGTCAGGACGGCATCTATGGTGTAGATACCGCTACTTAGCCCTTGGTCAGGGTCATTCCAAAAAACCTGATCACCAACATTAATTTCATTGGGGATGTAGTCTGTAGCATCAGAAAGATGGATGTATTCAGCGTCCATAGCAGAGGCAGCTGGCAAATAAAGACTAAGCCTTGAAATGGAAAATTTAGTAGCAGAAGCAACATCAAAAACCCATCCCTGACCATTAGACCAATAGCCTCGCTCAGAATCAGACTTAATGACCTTTAGAGCAGTAGCATTAAGTTCAGAAAATGATTCCAAACGATAGTTGTCTTGCCAAGTTGAAGAGCAATTGGCGCAAGTCACATGTGACCAAGCCAGATCGCCATCTGCCTCCATCGCGCCGTAAGACTCAATGTTTGCAGAGCCACAGTTTGGACAGAATTTGGCGTGCATTTTGATGTAGTTTTCCTGTTGAGGATCGGCTGTTTTGGATTCGGTTAAAAAAGACGAATCCAGAGCGGAAAATACCTCATCAATACACATGCTATTGAAAACAGCCGATTGGATACTTCCGACAAACTCGGTTCCGTCTGGAAAAGTTGCGATTTCGTCCAAGTCTGCTCCTTCAACATCGAGATCCTGTATAGCAACACGGATATTGAGAGGCGAATCGGTGTAAACCGCATGAATTAAACCGCCTTCAAGGTGAATAACCAAATTAATTGTTTTTTGACGGGTAGTCATAGTATTTCTCCAATTAAACAAAAGAAACGGGAAACACCATGCCCAGTCGGGAAATAATGTTCCCCGATGGGTTGAAACTAATAGAATTAATTATTCGACAATAACAGACTCACGAACTGGCAAGACGTTTGACTGCAATACCAAGTCGATCGATCTGAGTAATTTCAAATCACAACCGCCCTGATTTTTCCAAGCTAATGGCAAAGCAATTCTTGCTTCAGTCAGCAGTCGCAAGAGATGTTCGTCATCCGAAACGTCATCCAATGCTGAATTGATTCGGCAAATCAAGTCAGGCTGAACACTATATTGCCTAGCAAAAGCTTGATCAGGCAATGCTGCCCTCGATTGTTCCAAAGCCTCACGAATCGTCCATAGATAGCAATCCTCAGTGGCAACGAATTCAGCAGCAAAAAGAATCTCTGAGCCAGGATAAGCATCTTCTGCTTGCTCAATGGCATGCTCTGGATCAGAAGCAAAACAATCGAATTGCAAGATGGCCTTGTTACCCATTTCTTCATGATATGCCACTCGATAAAGCTTAAGATCGGGTCTGAGATGAAGAGACAAAACATCACTCCAATTCCAATCTTCTTTCAGTGGCACAGGCATAGTGAAAACATTGATGTCACATGGCAATGCATTGGCAAGATTAAATGCAACGGTCTCAACCTGGTCAACAGGCTCGAAATTCGGATCAGCGGTCATGATGACACGTTCATTGAAAATCAATCCACAATCACCTGAAGATAAGGTAATTAAAGCAATCCGAGGGGATTTTTCTACTCCTTTAGATAGAATGTTTGACGTCATTTTATGTTCTCCAAAAATAAAATAAGAGAAACACAGACCCCACCGGGGATGTGTTTCCCAAGTGGGTTTAGAAATCACGCCGAAGCGCTTAACAGGTTCTTTATTTTGAGTGCTGAATGGGCACTTGCTTTTGAGTTCTCTTAGAGAACTACAAAAAAACGTTTTGAAAAATGATCAGAAAAACTATTAAACGCTTTCCAAAACGTCCTCTTGGGAAAAATAGACAAAGAGGCTTTCACAAGGAAAGCACTCAATGTCTGGAAAGGAAATAGCCACTCAAACATGAATGGCTACGGTTTTTTAAGATCAAGCAGCCAACAACAAATCCTTGCTGATTCTGAACAGCTCTGAACGCAGATCGGACACATTGTTGATGCAGATCGAATGATCAAACAGATGACGGATGTCGATACAGATTCCCACACCCACCAATTCAATACCAGTCGCTTGACAGCGCCGGATAACTGACTTGGTGGCATCGAAATCATCAGGCTCACCGTCGGTGAGAACCATGATGACCTTGCGATCTTCCTTGGTTGCCATAACACTCGCAGCGGCATACCAAATTGCGGTATGAAGCGGCGTTCCTCCATTGGTAATTGCAGAAAACACAGCCGCATTGGGACGAACCTTTTGGCCATGCTTCAACAATGGAGTGACGTTGTCAGTATCTTCATGTGGGAAACGTGTTATCGCCGGATTGACACCCGAAATGCCTTCAAGCGCCAAAGCCAAAGCAACTGCCGAATCCATAGCCAGATCTGCCAGGGTGATCGATGAATTCAAGCTGATACAACGATTCATCGAACCCGACGCATCAACCAACAAGTGTAAAGCCGTATTGGGCGCCTGCTTGTGAGTTCTGCGTTCGAAAACACGAGAATCCCCTTGAGACAATCGAACCAGCTTACGACCATCGATTCTGTTACCAGATCGTTTGTTGATCGGACGTTCATAACGGCTGGATTGAATCAGGCCTTGTAACGAAGCCCGGATTTTGCCGGATTCAGAAAGGGCTCGATTCAATATCGCATTGCCAATCGACGGATTACGCGCCGATTCCATCGCCAGGGGCAAATGAATATCAGAGTCGTAACTGTTTCTTGGCTGATTACCCAACAACTCTTGCACGGCTTCAAACAAATCATCAGGCAAATCATCTTGACTGGCTGAAAGCAGGGAAGACAAGATTTGCGCCAATTGTTCGGCATCCTGAGAGGGGTCATCGGCACCCGAATGGGATGATGTTGCACCCTGTCCAGACTGTTGATCCGAGTTGTCATCGGCAGGATCAGACGTATCTGATTGGCCATTGGCGTTATCGGGCTGCGACTGTTGATTCTGTTGAGAATCATCAGTATCAGACGATAAATCATCACTTTGATCGTCGGTGGCGTCATCAGACGGATCTGATTGTCCACCAGCGCTGCTCGGTGATTGTTGCGACTGTTGATGCCTGGCTTCTTCTTCAGCCTTTTCTTGCTCTTCTTGAATCATCCGCAAAATCTGATCGGCAAGCCGAACGCAATCACGGGTTTCATTCAAATGAGGCACATCGGACAAAAGGCCAAACAATCGGGTAACCGCGCCGGTTGGGAAAGTTTCTTCCAATAGCGATTCAGCAGAATCCGCGAACGAAGCCAAGGCTTTTTGACCCAGAATATCGTGTCTTAAACGGAACAACATGAATTGCGATAGCACTTTGGCTGGATGAGGATCTTGATCTTTTGTGACAAAGCCAAAACCACCCGTTTTCACCAAGTATTCAACCACTTTTTCCGTAGTCCGTTTTGTACCTGGATAGGGATCCTGCATGGATTTCTCGATGCGGATATCTTCCAGGATATTAACGATGTTTTTACGTAACGGATTTGTTGCGGCGTTTCGAAACTCACCAAAATCAGTGAAACGAACGTGCGCAGCTTCATGCGCCAAATAACCCCAGGCAATATCCTTGATATTGTTATCTTCCGTGTCTAAGGCTGGAAGGTGAATGCGATCCCCAGTTGTATAAGCATCGTCTCCGCCAACAGAAACTTTGACGCCAAATTTGTTGCCCAAAGCAGCAGCAACGATTGGAAAGGCGTTATTCAAGTCTTGATTGTTCATGGTGTGTATCTCCATAAAAGAGGCAAACCATGGGCCCGAGAGGCAAATGGTTTACCTCAAGGGTTAATAAAATTTAAAAAATTACACAGTGACTTGTAATGAAGTCATTGGTTTGCCAATCATGTGGATCAATTTAAGGATTTCTCCAGGAGAAACTGATTGGAAAATTTCAGAACGACCATGCTCAATATAGTCATTTACGGACATAGATCGCCAATTAGGATGAGGCTTATCGCTAAGCAATATCCAAGGGTGATCAATCGTTTCGCGACGATGAACATAAATCCATAGGGAGCCATGCAAACCAAGGCCAGTCATCTGTTCAACAACAATTTTAAGTTCAGAACCGTCTTGCCTTGGGATAACCTGGGTAACCTTTGTGATCAAATCTGTATCCATGGTTTTACTCTCAAAAAAGAGGAAAACCATGATCCATGAGGAAAAATAGTTTCCCTCAGGGGTTTAAAAATAGATTGGGTCAAAGCAATCTCACGGCATAGCTTTGAGATATACGCGATTCGACATCCGTTAAAAATTGGGTGCAACTCTCAATCAAATTTGCAATCGAGCAATCCTTTTGGATTAGAACGGAAGCAGTGGAAAGAATGTTATGACCTTGACTTTCATAAAGGCCTGATAAAACCCAATTATATTCATCGCCAGTAGAAAAATAGACTTGCGCCTCTTTTTTACCAACAGCTGTGTCATATAACTTGAATGACAAAGCGGTTGATGGCGGTTCAAAATTACTCCAACGGTTTGATTGAAGGAGGTTTTGAATAATGAAGAAAATAATTTCTTGCGAATACATAAGAGACCTCACATCGCAAACAAGTTGCCTTGCAAGAAGCTCATGAATTTAGTCGCTTCAGCATTCAGTACAAATCGAGCATGCAGAGCTCTGTCGATAAACACTTCCCAGGGTAGTTGGTTGTCATTACCTTGAGCTAACGTCATGTCACCAACACGAAACTTCTTGTGCTGATAGAGCGTTTCCATACGAGTATCGATACGGATAATGCAGTGATCCAGTAAAGCAGGACCGCCAGAGTCTCCCTTGGGCACTATCAATGGAATTTTGATGCTTCCCGTTGAACGTCCAATTCGACCAACCATATCAAATTCATCATGCCAAGACTGACCTGTTTGAGTATCGCCATAAAAAATCCTGACTTCAGTGCCGCATTTTTGAAGGTTCTCCAAAAGGCGGATTACTTGATCGGGCGTTTCCTGGTGGTAACAGGTGTCTGAAGGCAATCGAGCATATTTGATGACATTGCCATTGGGCAGTTCTGATTCGAACAATTCTTTTTTCATAGTCATTCTCCATAAAAGAGGCAAACCATGGGCCCGAGAGGCAAATGGTTCACCTCAAGGGTTAATAAAGATTAAAAGTTAAATTCTGGCAAAAACACCATTTAGATATTCTGTGTAGCTCTTTCCAACTATGCCGGGAATAGAGTTATTGGATGCCCTCCGGACCCGTTTTAGGAATCGCATTTCTGCAATGCCTCGTGGACTTAAAGAAAAATCGAGACCGACATTCAAAGGATCTCTTCTCCATGCATAGTGGGCATCTTGAAGGTTCTTGGAATTAAGATAGTTCGATATCTTGTGCCGGAAATGACGCAAGAGTTTCGCAAACCGATATTTTTGTGAAGATCGATTTTTGTCACACAATTGGCCGATTAAAGCACGTTGCTCATAAGTCAGCGGTGGATCTATTTGAATAGCCGGCATTGCAATACCAGCAAAATCCAAATTGATATATTCCGAACAGAAAACAGAACTTTCATTGAATGGGTCAATACTTAGCTCATCCAAAACAATAGAAAAATAAGCAATTGCCTGATCAGGAGTAAGAATTCTTTTCATAAACTGCTCCAGTAAAACAAGAGGTAAGTCATAATCCCAAAAGGAGCACGATTGCCCCTAGAGGGTTAATTAACGATTCAATTCATGATTGACGTAATAATCGTGGATGAGGTCGAGCGCAGCGCGTTGTTTGCGACAGTCTTCAGACAAGCATTCATCCAACAGCGGATCTTCAGGATCGTGTTCATTGTCGGCACAATTAGCCGAAGCCAATTGATAAACAGTATCAAGAGCCTCCAAGAAAGCAGACTCTTGTTGCATTTGAATCAACATGGCCTGAGTACCACCGTGCTGGACAGTAAACCGGGTAATTCTGGTAATCCAGCCACCAAACTCACCTTCTCGTAACTTGTCACAATAAAAAGCGCCTTCGACAACAATTTCATCAATCGTGCATCCCGGTTTGTTAAGGATGCGCTGGAACAATAAAGGCCAGCTGTAATTAAATGAAATGTGTTGGTCAATGTCACCATCGCCGTTTTCGAGAATGTATTGCCGTAAATCAAGGGCGAGTTCATCGTCTTGCTTGGCATACTCTTCGATCAAATCAAGGTCAAAATGACCGAGTTCATCGCTTTCGCCGTCAGAAACGTAGAAATAGTAGGAGCGCTCACCGTTGGATACGTGTGTTTCGAAATGAAATCCATACGCGTTGAGCAGGACTATTTCAAAATCAGTAACAAGCGCTGAAAATCTTGGAAACGGAGCTTTAGCGAAGTGAAGATTTTTAGTCCCCGATAGCCGTAGCGCCGGGCGGGTTTTCGGAGCTTGCGGAGAAAACCTGCAAGGCATCGCGAAACGGCGTTAAGTCATGCGAGAGCCAATGTTTCGACCCCTTGTTGGGTCGAAACGAGGCGACGCGGACGAATCGGGGCCGCCGGAGGCATCAGTGGTCGCGTAATTTTTGCTGCTTGATTGGGCTGGGATGCCCAAAACAAGCTTTCGCAAAAATAGCGACTCCCCGCAGCTACAGGAAGAACCGGTGAAACCGTTGCTTGAGAATAATTATTAGCCACAGGGCCTCCAAAAAAGAGAAATGGAGGAGGAGGCAAACATCCCATGCGGAATGAATTGCGTCCGCCAGGGAAGAAAAATTAGAACCAGAAATCTTCAACTACTTTTGCAGCAGATGGCGTTTCAGGCTCGTCCTCAATGAGAACAGGAACTGATGATGTTGAAGCGGTTTCAGAGGCAACTTTTACAGTTTCTTTGACAGAAGCCATAAAGGTGCTTGCTTCAGGAGCCGGATTCAGAACATCTTGAGCAACTTCGACAGAAGGTGCGCTATCAAATACATCCTTTGAGGGATGGTAGTTAGAGAGGAAGTCAAAACCGGGAAGATCATTATCTTCTTCGGAAGTAACAGCGGATGTTACGGCAACGGGTGCTTCGACAGGCACTTCATTGGCAACGTCAGTAGGGGATGAATCGGGCATTACTGCATCGTCATCTTCTCCATCAGATCCGGTCATAGCCATTGCATCTGAAACCGAGATTGATTCCATTTGCAACAAACCACTGCCATGACGTTTGATCTTGTCCGGATCGGACAGCAGCAAACCCAGGTGAAACAAGCTGTTAAAAGGACTGCCGTTATACGGGCCTTGTTTGGGCAAGGCATCCAATACAACATCGATTCTATCGACAACCGGCATACACCGATGATCAAGAAAACCGAGACTGTCCAACTTATCCCGCATTCTCCGAAAAGCATTGAGGGATCGACCGGTCACCGTGTCCTTACCGACGAAAGATCGATCGATAAGTTGACTGGCTTCCTGAGCGATTTCATGGAAAAGCTGGTCGCTCATGGAATGGGTGCGACGCGTCAGAGACTCGACAGCTGCCGGCGTTGAATCCGGCAAAACCACCTCGGATTGAGGAACGGTTACGCGAAAGACAACGTAATCGAATCGCAACTTTGCCGCAACGGAATCAACTGGCTCAATGGCACGACGAATTGCATCACCAAATTCAGCATGACGCGCTATCCATTCTTCTGTGTCCTGATGGTACGTGGACAGAAGCTGGTCACGGGCTTTGCTAAACTCTTTAGACAACTCATCCAGCTCTTGAGTAATTCGAGGAATTTCATCCCGCGGATTAGCAAAGCCACCGAGGAAACGAGTACCTGACTGAAGGCAAATTCTTTCCGCTTCCTTTTTGATGCGGTTGAATTCTTTCAGCTTGTCGGGATCAATGGTCTTTTTGGTACCGAGATAAGCCAAATCTTCCGGCGGAAGTTTGGAACCATCGGCTAACACAAGATCCTCAGGTCTTAATTTTTTTGAGCTGGTCCAAAGATTAATGTCGAGTTTAACGACATCGATTTGGTCCAAAATCATTTCTGCCTTGTGTGACATAACTACCTCCAAAAAATGAATAAATATGAGGCAGCACACGACCCAATGGGGCGATAGACTGCCCCTTTAGGGATAAGCAAAAGTTATAAGTTAAAAGTAAAAATCGTCCTGAGAAGATGAGACAAGCGATAAATCGATGCGCTTCTCAAGAAGACCGAGTGATTCGGCAACAGGTCGGACACTTTCCAAATCGGTATCGAATATTGACAACGCTTTGGATTCGAGCTTTATCTTGTTACTGATGTCAACACCATCATCATGGGATAAATGAATGCTAACTTGTTTGGGCGCAACTTTCATCATAGCCATAAAAAGCAATAATGAAGCGACACCTTGTTGCTTGAATAGCTTTCCTGCATTAGACAAATGGCCATTAAGCATGGCGTGCAGGAACTCTTTAATCCAGACAGAAGGACCAAAGCAGTCGGTAATTGCACTGCTCATTGCCAAAACATTTGCATGAAATGTCCCAATGGCTTGAGTGTCTGAAAGATCTGTCTGTTTGATCTTTAGGCGCCAAAATAGACAAGATTCTTCGGTTGGAGACGAGTCCTGGTCAAGTGGTTTGGAATCTGCTGACGAAATTGTACCGTCGTCATCAATCAATACCTGGCCAATGGACTTGTACCCTTTTGAGACCTTTGATCTGATATGCTCATTCATGGAAAGCCTATTTTTAGCGAAGGTCTTGGCCTGAAGCCGGGTACCCGTTTTGCCCCAACGAGAGGTATAGGTACCATCACCGTTATCACGAACAGCCCAATCTTTGGTTGAACGATCCGGATTAGTGAAGCGATACAGATCGTAAGCTAAAGCAGCCGTCATTACGCATCATCTCCCCAGGTATCACCAAATACATCTTTGGCAATCCTGTGAATGGCTTCGCGCTGAGCAGGCTCTGCACGCAAGGTGAGCGCACGATCCAACGAATACGCCAGCGCATTGGGAGCACGCTTATAAGCAATCATCAAGTTTGTCCAGCGAACAAGCGTCCGAGTAGACATGGTTACACTGAGTTCGCCAGAACCGTCAGTTCCACCGACAAAGAGTCGACGAATTTCATTGGCCACTTGAATCATCTTTTCGGTCAAATTTTCCATGACAGAATCGAAAGGAACGCCCATTCCGGTCAAAACAGACTTGAGAATGGATTGCTCGATAGATGCATCTGGGTAACTCACTTCCATTAATCTGAATCGATCGAGGAAAGCGAGGTTTTGCTGCATGACACCTTGATAAAGTCCGGATTGATCGCCTTGACCAGCGGAGTTGCCGGTAGCAATCAAACGAAATTTCGGGTGAGGATTGATGATTTCGCCACCGTTTTGAGGAATGACCAAAGGTTGCCCTTCGATAATATCGTTCAAACCAGACAGTTCAGAGGGATCCATCAAATCGATCTCATTCAAGATCAACAGATGTCCGTCTCGGACGGCCTGAGCCAAAGGCCCATGGATAAAAGACATAGAGCCGTTAACCAGCATGAATTGACCGATCAAATCGTTCAGCTCAAGACGACCATGACAGGTGACTTGTTGAACTGGCCAGTTCAAACGGGCAGCAACTTGGGAGATCAATGATGTTTTTCCGGAACCGGTAGGACCGGTCAAATACAACGCGTCGCCAACAGGGTTGGCGATGTACGCCAAGATATCCCTGAGATGTTCATTTCTGAACACGTAATCTTTTCTTGCCGGAATTGAAGGATGCGAAGCATCTTCAAAGCCGTCAACAGTCATCGCTGCAGGTGCGGCAATGGCGAAAGTTTGGCCGATAGGGAATTTTTTTACATTCATGGTGTTTCTCCTAATTCAAGAAAAAAAGGGGAAACACCAGCGCCCATACCGGGAGAAGTGTTTCCCCGGTGGGTAAAAGTAAAAATCACGCCGAAGGCGCTTAACAGGTTCTTTATTTTGAGTGCTGAATGGGCACTTGCTTTTGAGCTCTCTTAGAGAACTACAAAAATTCCGTCTTTCCACAATGCACTCTAAAAGAACATTCTGGGAAGACGGTATGAACATTATGCACGATACCGGCTGGCTGTGAAATTCGAAAGACGCCATTTTTAGCACGCCTTTTGTTTGAAACTTGAATATTTGCCTATGGTTATTAAGAAATGAGGCCAAAAAAAATCAAAAGAGGTGTTTTTAGCGCGTCTTTCACCCCGACACACATGTAAAACCTTCCTTACCATAGAAGACTGTAAAAGCAATCCGTTTCGCCGTTATGCAATCTTCTGAAAAACCTGATAAAGAAAACAAATTTGACCCACCCTCAAAGGAGGCGTTCAGTTGCAAGCAGATCGACCTTTTTCAGACCTTTCTATGCAATGACGATGAGCAGCGCAAAAGGATGTCCAATACATTTCCGCTATGGGATTGCCTTCCGCTTTACTCAATATCCCGTCAATCAGCCAACAAAATGCGAAAGGAAGGGACTTTTCCTAAATTGTTGCATAGATCGAGCATGTATCAAGGCAGAGAGATTTCAATCGAAATCCAGCCGGCAAGAATCATTGAAGAGGGCGTTGTGACTGAATACTATCCAGGTGGCAATGAGGAACTGATCGAAGCGGCACTTCGTAAAATTGCGACCATGCAGCATCATGGCTACTACGACGAATCCGTCCCCAGTTACGGGGTAACATTTTCAATTTATCAGTTGCGAAAAGAACTGAAGAACAGGGGGCATGCTAGATCCTATCCAGAAATTGTATTGAGCCTTCGCATCATGGCGCGCAGTTCAATAGAGATCAGCACAGAAAACAACCAAACAAAGATTTATGACGCTAGCAATTATTTCCGTCGGTTATCTTCGGTTTCAAGAGTTGATCTCGGCGAAGATCCAGACGCCAAATGGTATGTTGAATTCCACCCACTAATAACTAAGGCGCTCCGCTCAACTGATTATCGACAGTTTAATTATGAACTTATGATGTCTCACGAGACGCAACTAACTCGCTGGTTGCACAAATACCTAGTCATCAAATTTACTTACGCACAAGTAGGTAAAACCTTCATAATTCGTTTCACCACCGTAAAAAGAGAAAGTTCGCTACTTGATAACTATGGAAGAAAACGGGATGCAATTGAGGCAATGACTGATGCCTTGAGCGAGTTAAAAGCAAACGGACTGCTTCTTACAATCAATCATGAAAAAATCGTTGGTCCAAGACAGCTAATTGAGGACGTTATTTATACATTGACACCAACAGCTAAATTTTCCTCTGAAGTAAGAGCAGCAAACAAACGAGTTAATAATAGAAAATGTATGACAGAACGGTAGGTATAGGTCGCGGGTTAAAGCCTTTTTCGGTAGGTTTAGGTCGCGGATATCGGTAGGTTTAGGTCGCGGCATGATTTTTTCACTGGTTTTTAACTAAAAAATCACAAGTGAGTCGGTAGGTATAGGTCGCGGTTCGCAGTTTTTTCGGTAGGTATAGGTCGCGTGTCGTCTTTTTTTCGGTAGGTTTAGGTCGCGGCATAGGTAGGAATATGTCGCAGGTTGGTAAAAATTGGCCTTAATACAGCACCATTCGGTAGGTATAGGTCGCGGGTTAATTTTGTAAGTAATTGATTAATATTCATTAAACAGTGTTTTTTTCGCCCTTATCCTTTTAACCTTATTTTATCCTTCTTTTAACCCTGCCGATTGAGGCGTCAGTCAAATCTCACCGGGGTGAAAAGTCATCTCATTTTTTTGTAAAACGGCCGGTGGCTTTTTATGAATGGGGGTTTTTTAATTTTTTGTTGGGTGTCTGTTCAACATTGAGAAATTTAAGGCGAACTCCGTAAATCAAATCAAAAGGGGCGTTTTTAGCGCGTCTTTCACCTCGATGAATTTTTTAGATTGCACTTAGGATGGTCGTATGGTTGCAACGACTTACCACTGTTAAAAGTCTGGGCCGCACCTTTTTAATCCGTGTGTGATTGATGCTGTATCCTTTTTGCTCAAAGTCTGAATGTTACCTGAATTTGAGTTTGACCAGACTATGAAATAATTGGCTCCCGACGCCATTGCCAGCTAACCATTCTAACTGGGAGAGTTTCCCTTTTCACCCCAAAAACCACCAAGAGCTGAATATGCTCTCTCAGTGAGCGCCTTAGCATGGATTCTTGCAAAATTGATTTCATTTGTGTTACGTTCTGATTTTTCAATAATTAGAAAAAGGTTGTTGAAATTCCTATACATTCCAAAGAGAGCGTATCAAGTCGTTCGCTATAACGTGCTGGCGTATGCAGGAATTCATTGCAGGATTTCTGGACTTAGCTCTTCAAAACTTTAGTCGGCGAGTCGTAATCTGATGGAAAATTTTAGAACTAGCATATTCGTCGGAGTGGTGTTTGCCTTAGCGTGCACAGCCACCCAGGCTTCAACGGCCACATGCCAATCAGCGCAATTGGCTGTGTCTGCGAAGCTCTGTGCCAAAGTGTCGGCTTGCGAGAGCAGCTACGTTCTGAACTTTGCCAAGGGTAGTGCCGTCGCCAAGCGTGAGGCTTGCCTGGCTAAGGCTTACTCGTCGTTTACATCGGCCTGGAATCGAGCAGTAACCCGTGAACGGAAAAAAGGTGGAGCGTGTTGGGTTGACCTTGATGGGGCAGGAGTCGTTGGGGTTCAGTCCCAGCAAATTGAAGACCTGACGAGTGAAGTACTGACGGCTTGGGACAACTCCAACGCATCGAGCAAACGGCTCTATTCGAACCTCATTTCCAGTGTTGCCACTTATTGTGCCTCGGCGTTGAATGCCCAAGCTGCCAACGCCGCCAAGGTCAATGCCGGCAAACTTACCAACGCCCTCAACAGGGCTCAAAGAAAATTCGAGGCGGCTGTGGGTAGCCATCTCCGTCGGGCACAAAAAGCCGGCATCACTTATGTCGGTCGAACGCCTATCGATCTCGCAGGACATATCAATGTGATGGTTGAAGCTCTGGTCACTGCTTCGAAAACGCTTGTTAGCGACCGGTCGACGGTTGGGGGTACTGTTTCAGGGCTTGCGGGTGGCGAACTATCCCTGAAGCTGAACAATGGCGTGGCTTTTTCGATCAAGGCGAATGGATCCTTCGCATTCCCGGACCGACTATCCGTGGGTACCGGGTTTACGATCACGATCGCAGCCCAACCTGCAGGGCAGATCTGTACTCCCTCATTGGCTAGCGGAACCGTAGTTCAGGCAGACGTAACCGACCTGTCCTACACGTGCAGCCAGGCCGGGACAGCTGTAACCCCAGCCTATGTCTGGCATACGTTTTATGGTGGCCAGCCGGAAGAGGGAAATCCGGAAACCCAGACCTCAGTGGTCGATAATGACGGCAACCTGATTGTGGCCGGCATCGCGTTCGGCGCGTGGCCAGGCGATATCGGCGCGGCGCCCATCAATGCTTACACCGCTGTGCGAAACCTTTGGGTGCTCAAACTTGATTCCCAAGGGAATTATCTCTGGCACACCTTCCTGGGCAGTACTAATACCGTTTCGGGCTACAACCACCTCAGGCTTGCGCTAGATCGCGCTAACAATATCTATATCGGAGGGGCTAGCAGTGCCAATTGGCGAGGGCCTTTGGGACAAAATCCGCTAAGCGCCTTCCATGGAGGAAATCTCGACGGCTTTGTTCTTAAACTGGATCAGTCCGGCGAGTACCAATGGCATCGCTTTATCGGCGGAGGGACCAATCTGGGGCACGATGCTATTTACGACATCGCCGTTGACGCATCGGATGCCGTTTACGTTACCGGTGAAAGCACTCTGGAATGGAATCAGGATGGCGGAGGTGCTCCACTCAACCGCAGCCTTCAGGTACCCAGCCACCTGGCCGGGGCTGGTTCCTTCGCCCCCTTCGTGGCGAAGCTGGATGGTAAGGGCCAATATCAATGGCATACATTTTATGGTCGCAACAGAAACAGCAGCGCTTACGCCGGTGGCCTGGCTATCGACAGTGATGGGAACATCTACGTCTCCGGACTGGCTAACGTGGGTTGGCCAGGCGCCAAAGGCACCATGCCCTTGCATCCCATAAGCAGCGATTCGGAAGTGGTAGCGGATTTATTCCTGTTGAAATTGAAAAGCGACGGCAGCTATCTTTGGCATAGTTTCCAGGATGCAAGTTTAGCCACACTGATCAACAGCAGCGCCGGGCGAAGGATGAGAGTCGTTGCTGATACTGACCGAAGCGTTTTGATTTCAGGCACGGCTGACGCCGCGCGGCTCGGACCTGACGGCAGCAAACCTTTGGAGCCGTTTCACGGTTCTCATGACATCTTCGTCACGAAATATTCCGAAGACGGCGAATACCAATGGCACGGATATTATGGCTCAGCTGACAGGGATGAACTTGCGGACCTCAAACTCACGGATACCGGAGCATTAGTGATTACCGGCTATGCCGAATCCTCCTGGGCGGCTCCCACTGGCGCTGGACCGGCTACCCCCTTCAATACTGCAAGTTTTTTTCAGGAAGGCGTGGTATTTTCTTTGAATGCCGCAGATGGCCTCTTCTTCTGGCACACCTTTCTTGAAGGGGCAGCAAAAGCCGTGGCTATCGGCAACGATGCATTTTATGTCTCCGGAGAAGGCGCCACTCACTATGTTCGCGAACCAGCCCGCTTCATTCTCGGACCCAGCACCCCTTCCCCCCTGCGAGGGATTGATGGACTTTTTGTACTTAGGTACCGCCCATAAAAGCGCGCTAGCATCATACCTCCTCCTGCAAGCCTGTTTTCTCAACCACCTTATCCGCGGCATCACCTTCGCTATTGAGCATCAAGAATGCCACCCTGGAATTCGTCATGCGCCCCCTCGATCCCGTTCCATACGGGATTTTCGGTTCGCCTACAATTCGCGCTTCATTGATACGAGTTTCACTTCCGTTCAATGATTGATTGGAAGCCAGCGCTCGATTCTCCACGCGCTTAAAATCCGGGCTCCCCGCCCGTATTCGCAACCCTTCAGCGAGGATGTTACGAGACGCGTTAACGTCCCGGTCGTGTTCCGCCTTGCACTTCGGACACGTCCAGCTTCGGGTTGATAAATCCAATTCATCTAATCGATGACCGCAACAGGAACACGTCTTTGATGACGGATACCATTGGTCAACTTCGATGAACTCTTTTCCGTACCATTCGCACTTGTACCTGAGCATGGATAAAAATTCGCCCATGCTGGTATCGTGGATGGTACGGGATAGCTTCGGATTCCTGGCCATGCCTTTCACATGAAGGGATTCGACAAATATAACGTCTTGGTTCTCGACTATTGCCGTGGTCGCTTTATGTAAATAATCACGTCTACTATCCCGTATTCTTGCATGCACTTTAGCCACACGCCTGGCTTGATATTTCCATCGCTCAGACCCTTTTCGCTTTCTGGATAGGCTTTTTTGCCGGATTCGCAAGGTTTTGAGCAAGGATTTTAAAAACTTGGGGTTCTCGATTTTTTGGCCATCAGACAGTGTTGCCAGATGATTCAGGCCCATATCAATACCCACCATTGAGCTGGTCTTTGGCTTAAACTGAATCACCTGATCGACCGCATAACTGGCGTAATATCTTCCTGTGCCGTCGGTGCTGATCGTAATCAGCTTTGGCATGCCAGCTGGCAGCTTTTCGGTCAACTTGATTTTTCCAAGTTTAGGTAGAACCATCTCGCCATTCGCCCATGCCTTCACCTTGCCACAGTGACGCGGATCAAAATTAAACCGGATTGAAGCACTCGCTTTGCGCTTTCTAAATCTCGGATATTTCGCGCGACCCGCAAAGAAATTTTGAAAAGCCCTATCCAAATCTCTTAGCTTTTGCGATACCACGTCGGATGGGATTTCATTAAGCCATGCGTAACGGCTGGTTTTTTTCAGTTTTGTTATCAGCTTGGACACGCCAATATAATTGACGCCATCTTTCCGGCGAGCATAAGCCTTGCTGATCATGTCCAACCCAAAATTAAAAGCCCATCGGCCAGCACCAAAATACTGGTTTAGTTCAGCCCTTTGCATGGCATTCGGTCTGATTTCCTGTTTGTATGCGCGAATTGTCATGTCTCATGCCTATATAAATTACCCTCGCGCTCGCCACTAAGAAAAGCGAACGCGGTCTCGCTAGGGGGGCGTCTCACGTCCTGTGCTCCCTCAAAGCCTGGATTCTTTAAAGGAAATACCTAAATGGGATAAAAATTTCGCATGCTTGATTAACTCGTGTCGCGATTCGACCATTTCGAGCAGGCGTGATTGAATCGTCGATTTGATTGATTCAGATGTCATAGTCATTTCAGCTTCCTGTTAGTGTGTTGGAAACAGGTTAAAACAGGTTGCCAGGAATGCAAGTCTCAAAAAATCACTTTCGGCAGTCTCGGATCGTTTTTATCGACCACGAAATTACCGACGAATGACATTGGTCTTGAGCCTCCATTTTTGCAAAGACATTCATCCACCTTCATGGAGATTTTTTCTTCATCGGTGACTTTTTCCAACCCTTCAAAATCGAACGGCTTCAAACATTTGGCTTCGCCATCACAACGGCATTTCTCGAAAGCTCTTTCGACTTTTTCTTTTTGTTCTTTAATGACTTCACGCTCGATTCGATGCAGCACCGCTTCCTAATTCACACAAGGCCCGCTTAGATCGACCAACAGTTTGTCATCATCGTGTACTTGGGCCGGCATCTTGATGCGTTCGTGTACCGTTTTTTAAATTCAATCCCTGAGCTAAAGGAACGAATTGACGCTTTGAAAAAGCTTGCGGCTTGAATAAAGAATCAAAAACTACGAAAGAGGCCGAAAAAGCGCGTCTTTCCAACTGACTCATTTCGAATATTAAAATTAAAATATGACCAACAATCGCGTAGTTAAAAACATCAGCCTAAACGAAGCAAGCCGCGATCTAGTAATTCAGTTTCGGGAAAACTCGTCTGCCATTGAAGCTAAGGCACTTGATTTTAAAAAAGACAAGCAGGGAAATATCGTGTATTTGCTGCTGGATCGTCTGATTCATAAGCCGCACGAAAGCGTATTCGAATGCCATTTAAAAGACGAATGGGTGGATGGTTTTTCGGTTTCTGGCTGCGTGGTCAGTGAATTAAATCGCTTGGCGAAAACGGACTGAAATGGGCTTGCATTATTGAATTAGTCCATAAAATGGAATGAAACCAATTTAGAAAAAAGGGAAAAACCGATGAAATTCTCCGTAAACCGAGAGCAGATAGTAGGTCCACTGCAACAAATAGCTCGCATCATTGATAAAAGGCAGGCCTGTACGATCCTTTCGAATGTACTTCTCCAATGTCGTGATAGCAAATTGGTTATCACGGCTACAGATCTTGAAGTTAAGATCGTCATTCAATTGAATCTGAACGATATCCGCGTAGAAGGCAATATAACTTTAGATGCGCGAAAGGTACTGGATATTTGCAGGCTGTTACCTACCGGTAGCGACATCCATTTTGATTTGGAGGGTGACAAGATCAATCTGTCATCAGGAAGTTGCACTTATATACTGAACACGCTACCCGCTGATGATTTTCCGGAATTCAATCACACGGAAGCAGACACTTGCTTCATTGTAAATGCAGGTAAATTGAAAGGCGGCCTTGATAAAACGGCTTTTTGCATGGCGATCAACAGTGAGAGGAATTACCTAAACGGGATAGAAATGACTATCAATGACTCCATGCTCAAGCTAGTAGCATCAGATGGTAATCGCTTGGCTGTTTACAAGGAAGATATTGGGTCAACAGGGCTCAACGCAAAAATCATAGTGCCCAAAAAGGCGGTTCAAGAATTAAGTTGTTTACTTGATGGATTGGAAGAAGATGTAGAAATTAGAGTTTCGAGAAACACCCTTGAGGCTTTATATAAAAACGTTGTTTTTTCTTCTAAGTTGGTGGCTGATAAGTTTCCGAATTTTGATCGCATAGTGAATCAATTATTTTTGAAACCGATAATCGTAGATCGCGGGTTGTTAAAAGACTCGATAAAGCGGGTTGAGGTACTTTCCAACGAAAAATACAAAGGAGTGAGCTTTGATATAAAAAGTGCTTCGTTGAAGATAAGTACCGATAACCCAGAGCATGATGAAGCAGAGGAAGACTTGGTTGTCGATTATCACGGCGATCCTATTTCAATAGCCTTCAACGCAAAATACATGCTCGATGCGGTGAATAATATAGATGGCAAAGACGTCAAGATGACGGTTGCCGAAAATACCAGCGTTTGTTTTATTGAGGGTCAAAGTGATTCTCTGTTTTGGTACCTTGTGATGCCGATGCGTATCTGAGTTGGAGGGAAAATGCCTATTAAAACTATGCCGCATCCAAAGTTGAAACGTGATTACAGGGGAAAAAGAGTCAGGACGACAAAAGATGTTTTAAACGCGTTTTTGAAAATCTCAGCAGGGAGTTTGGCGACAATAACTGAACAGAGCCCGAAAGGTTCGTATCTGGCATTCGATCCATGCGATTGCTGTGGAATATCAGCGCGAACTAGCAATGTGCCTGCAAATTTCATTGAATTCGTTATCGAAACTAGCAATGTTGAATAATTTGGAGTTTAGAGATGGATATTGATTGTATCGGCGGTAATTGGTATGGCCTGTATGGGGGAAAAGAATCATTGGAGTATAACGTGGGGTTGAATCCAACAGCGAAGCTGCATGCTGATAGAAAGCCGCAGGCTAGAGTTTTTAGGCACATAGACGGCAATAAAGTAGTTGCGAGAATAGAGGGTGAGCCAGAACAGTGTTTTTCGTACAAGAAATACGGCTACAAGAATGCTCACGTTGAAGCAATAAATTTCGTTGAGGATTATTTTAAAGCCGCGATTGATAAAAATGATAACGCATTGAGCCAGAAAGATATTTTTAACGATTTTTGGCTAGACAATCACCTGCCAATTTAATTATCAGGGAACTAATGCTCAAATTTGTTGAATGGTTTGGATCAATTACCGGAATGCTTGGAAGTCTTGTCCTCGGGCTTAACACCTCATTCTCTGGTTGGGGTTTTGTGGCGTTTCTTCTATCGAATGCGGCTTGGCTCAGCTACGGCATTAAAACCAGAACCTGGTCGATAGTGGCTATGCAATTGGGGTTTACGGTGACGAGTTCAATCGGGGTCTGGCGGTGGCTGTTTTAATTAATGGTTAGTCGGTGTCTGTGCAATGTACTTTTGCCATTTAATTCGGCTATTTTCAAAATGAGAAGGTATCGGGCCAATTTTCCGAGAGTAAAAAGGAGAATGCAGTGAAAAAAGTAATTCGGTTAGTTTTAATAGCTACGATAGCTTTTATCGTTGGGTATGGTGAGTATCAGATATACTTAAAAGGGCCAACGTATGCAAAACCGCAAGGCGGTATCGTCTTGTCTGCATTCGAATCGAAAGGACGTTCATCTTCCTGGTTTGCGACTGTTAAGTTTGATAATGGGGACTATCAAAAAGTTAATACAGGGCATACAGAATATAAAATCGGGGAACGCTTTACAAGTACGCTGTCCTGGAACCCTATTGTAGGTGTGTCAGGGTTTGCTTATGCATGGAACCCCGGTGACTGGTACATTTTTGCAACAATGCCAGCGATATTATTTAATTTACTTTTACTATTAAAACTATTCATTTCGATATTTGTATTTGCTTTGGATTGAGCAGAACGAAACTTTATACTTCGGCTATTAGCATTCTGAGGTTGGAAATCAGAACGCAAGTAGCCATTTATCTCATGGACTGCCATGTTTAACTGTTCAAGTTCGTCCAGAATCAGTGTTCAAATTAATCAGAATATGCAGCGTGGCCGCATTTGCGGAATATGAAGCGGTATAATACGCAAATTTAAGCGTAAAGCCAGACATGCTAAAGATCGACTTTTCCGAAAAGGCCATTGACGAAGTGTACCAACAATTCATGGAGCATCTATCAACGCCGACCAAGAAAAAGCTGCATGTTCCTACCTTAAGGCACTGGGCTTGGCGCACAAGAACATCGAACGCATAGCCCGAACCAGCGCTGACAGTGTGACGCGCTACCTGAAGGACTTTGAATTAAATCTGAATAGAAGCATGTCTAATCAACTCCTTGCTCTGCAGGATTAATTCGGCCTTTACAACATCCAGCAAAGCATTAAGCTCTGCCTCAAGCCCTGGGTAATCACTTGGATCAAGCTGACCTCTTTCAATTCGATCATGGGTTTGAAGTACTCGGGCAATCTGCCGTGTTACAATTTCAATCACTTTTTTCCTGGTTTGATCGGTATTGTTTGTCTTGTGTAAATAGGCGCTGTTTATATCGGACAAAATAGCTATTAAATTTTTAATTTTTTTGCTTATCTCTTTATTGGCGTTGTAGGATGATGATTTGATGATGCGCAGAGCATGATTTTCGTCTACTATTGTGTTTTTCAGGATCAACTGGGCCTTTACAACATCCAGCAAAGCATTAAGCTCTGCCTCAAGCCCAGGGTAATCACTGGCATCAAGCTGACCCCCTTCAATTCGCTCATAGGTTTGAATTAACTGAGCGATCTTGGCGAGATAGGTATTGTAAGTATCGTAAATGAATTCAAACCCTTCAGAACTTTTGTTGAAATTTTTGACATAACAAATAACGTCATCAGCAATATTAATTACAGCTTTAATCTTTTTATTTAGATTTTCATTGGTTAAATCATTTGATCTAAAAACAAATAATGCTTCGTCGATTAAATTGTAGACAATGTAGGTATAACGCGCTTTTTTTTGTAATTTAATAATGGCGCAATAAAGGCACAATGAAAGCACATAACCCACAATTAACCATTCCCGTAAAAAATTTTCGGATGGTTTATCTGTTATGTAATCCACTATGAGCGCCAAACAAGATGTAAAACCTGCTGAACAAACTAAAGATGTTGTTAAATAAAAAAGCTTATCGCACAAACTAATTTTTACGCTATTGATGTCCATCTTTAATAACCATGATCTAATAACAAAATATTAAAGTATTTATTATATTTTATAATAATATTTTGCAATTAAATTTATTAAGATTGGTGAGTTAGGAGTGATGATAAGGACGATAAGAAGAAGAGTAAGGCGTTTACGGCGTACAAGTCGCCAGCCGTTGAGCGAGTTTTGAAATCAAAACCGGATGCGTAGGCTGCTGGTCAGTTATCCGAAGTTTGCGACCGCTTTGGCGTATTGTTTTAAGTACGCCAATTTCGCTTTCAGATGACTAGCTAAAGATGGTTACCGACGTACTGAGCTGGTCATTTATTGACACGTTGATGGTGGATTATTTGCACGATGAAATTGCAGATATGGTCGATGATATGGAGCCGGGCAAGCGGATCGCTGAGTACGTGGCGCTGGCCGAAAAGGTGAAATCCTTATCGACCGGCGAAAAATACGCCATCTTGGAAAAAATGAAGCAATGACTTGTTCAGTAAGAATCTTTATTTCCTTCCTACAGTTGATCACCACGAATGATCAGTGGGGAATATTTTGAATGGTGTAATTCCATTTTGGCGAGAGACCATAATCATTGGAATCCGGGTCGCTATCAAGGAAAGCGAAATAAAAAAATACCAGTAGACCTAACACAGGGATGGCGGTAATCAAAAACCACCACGCAGATCGGCCTGTGTCATGCAAGCGTCTGATGGAAACGCCAAGACCAGGAAGAATCATCGCCAAAGTATATATCGCGCTCAGTGGCCCATAGCCGGCGTCAAAGTTAAAAGTACCCATGAGCTGATCAATTAGGCCAAATAATCCGACAGCGAGAATATTGAACAGCGTGAAATACCAATATTCACTTCGGGTGGCACGGCCTTTAAAGACGCTGTATTTCTTGAATGCTGCAAAATAGTAACTCAAGATAACCTCCCATCAAACGATAAGCGTGTCAATACCTCTCGCAAATTCCGTAGCACCGCCATTAGCAGGATGTCGCACAGTTGACGTGACTTCGACCCCCATACCTGCTAATAGTACAGCGGACTTTTTACCTACTGCAACCATCTTTGCATTAGGAAAGCTTTGTTTCAGAATACGTATTGCCGGAACCCCAAGGGCTATTTCCTCCTGAGTTGGTGTTCGATTAGACCAAGGTTTGCCTTCTGTGTAGGGATGCAGTTGAACGGCATTCCAAAGGATACTTTGTTCTGCGATCCCCAGCCTATAAAGTGTCTTCCAAACAATGGTTGCAGAAGGTTCAGAAAAAGGGAGTTTTCTGCTTGAAAGCCGACCCGGTACAGAGGGAATGCGAGGAATTGCGCCTTCCAGTATCAATCGCTCACTGGTAAAAGCAATACCGCTATAACGACATCCTTGATAACCAGCTGCTTCGCCTATGAAGATAAATTCAGGGGTGCATGCTAAATGATAAGAAAGCCGCAAAAATCTAGAATTTGAGTCATTAATAGCGGTCTGGTGTTCACAGCGGTCTCTCCAGGGATTGAAAAGTCCAGTCAAGCCGTATGGTAGAGTTTCAATGAGTCGTTTTGCTAAATCATGATTAGGCTGCATTTAGTTCTCCTTTAATTAGTATCGGTTCATTAATCGATTGTGATTGATGTCCAGACATATTTTCACAAGGTGATGGGATTGTGGTCATTTTCTACCTCCCTGCAAAAGTTGGACAGCCAGCCGGCACTTCGCTACGAATCCAGCGTGTACTTTTGGTGCCGTCACAGCCCACCAGTTTTTCAACGACGGTAGGTATGTCCTGTTGAAAATGCCGACAATGACTGTGCGGGTATGGCTTGCCCAAACACCCGCCAGGCGCAGAGTACCAGTTATGCTTGCAAGCGACGCCAATTGGAATTGCGGTCATCACGACACCAGGCGAGAATAAAAGCTGGCCTTTTCCATTTGCTGAAGCGATGAAACCCGACAACACTCCAAGCCCGGATTGGCAACGATAATAGCCAAAGCCTGAGCTCTTGAGACAGCAACATTCAGCCGGTTGATATCGAAAAGAAAATCAAGACCTCGACTGCTTTCCTCGACATCACTGACGGCCATGGAAATGATCACCACAGGCGCTTCCTGACCCTGGAACTTGTCTATTGTGCCAATAGCAATTTGGTCACCGAGGAGATCTTTGAGCAAATTGACCTGCATATTGTAAGGCGAAACAACAAGGATATCTTCATCGGCGATTGGACGAGCTTCGCCATTTTTAGAGGTAAAACACCCCGTTTTAAGGTCATGGATGAGCCGCTGGATAACATCCACTTCCTCTTCGCTACTTTGTCGGTTGCCATCGTGATCAACGTTGACCACCATGACCCCATGGGTCTGCTTGATCAGCGTGGAGTCCGGTACCGAAACCCTTTGCCGGTCATTGTTTGTAGCTGCCTTGAGTTTGCCTTCGTAAACCACCTCAGATAACGGGAGGCACACGGCCGGGTGCATTCGATACGTCCTTTCCAGGAAGATTCCCATGTCTTCAGGAATAACGCCGTGTCCACCAAGCATGTAATCCAATACTGACAATCCCGAGCGCCCAGGATGACTTCCTTGAATGGGTTGCTCCAATTGCATTTGATCGCCCATGAGGACCAAGTTTCTTGCGCATCCTGCCACGGCAATCAAATTGGCCAAGGCAACTTGGCTGGCCTCATCAACGAAAAGATAATCGATAGGGGATTCAAAAGCGGTACTGGAGGCAAAGGCATAGGCGGTTGCCCCGATCACCGCAAACGAATGATAAGGCTCGCGTTTGGTGAAATTCATGGAGGCTCTGTATACGTAATTCGGAAAATGCTCTTCGGAATATCTCTCCTTGAATGCGTCCTGTGTCGAACCAAAGCCACCCACTTTGGCAATCCTTGCGTGCTCGGTGGGTTCGTGGAGGGCATCCAAAAGATTCATGATCGCAGCATGGCTATTACTCATGACGCCGACACGTTTTCCTGCTTTCACCAAAGCAGTGATGATGTGCTTGGCGGTGAACGTTTTACCGGCACCGGGAGGGCCCTGGATGCACATCGTACTGTTATCCATCGCTTCGACCGCTGAAATGATGGCGTGCAGATACCCGTCGTCTTCAAGGAATCTTGAGCGAGTGATCGGCAAGTAATGGTTATTGCCCTCAAAATCCGTTTTGAAAACCGGCTTTTCTCGGTTCAGTATCGATTGAATTGCACCGGGCAGTCGGCCATCGAACAAGGCTTCCGCCACTTCGCACAGCCTGGTTTCCAACGTCTCGGTGTTGATAAACGGCTCGTCGGCGAACAACGTGATGCAATCGGTACCAAGCTTTGCTATTTGATCCGGATCAGCGATGAAGTCAACCAGCGCATCCGTTTCGGATTCAGGGAAACGAATGCCTTTCACTCGAATGTCGGTGCCCCTGATGGTTCCGGTGGCAAACTTGTCCTTTCTGACCGGTTGCTTGCTGTCGAATAGGTAACGGAAAATAACGCCGTCATCGGATGGCTGTTGATCGATGATGACGGCATTGTGCAGGCAGGTATCATCGTCGAACAATTCCTCTTCGGGTTTTTCCAGACGCTCGAAATAGGCCCAGATTTTTGGCTTGCGCTCGCGGTTGTGAAATCCAATCAGATCCATGACTAATTGGGCAATGGGGTCGTTCTTGAAAGATTCTTCGGCTTCAAACCGTTCCGAAAGACGTTCCTGCCAGTCACGCAGCGCCTTTTTTTTATCCGCTGCCTGGATTTGCCGAGCCGATTTTTCCTGGCTGGACTCATCAGGTTCCGTTTTAGGCTTAAAGTCGATACCGGCCAATGATTGCTGTTGACGCAGCCAATCCACCAACTCCAGCGTGCTTTCGCAGTCGTCGATGTTGTAATCACGAATATCCTTCAATTCAGGCCATTGTGTCCAATCAAAAGCGGCGGGTTCGGCTAGCCAAGACTGATAGCCATTGGCGTTGTCACTCCAGTTGGTAACACCGCCTTGTTCTCGCCACATTTCATAGAAAATGACGGATTCGCCGCCATTAGCGACTTGCGTGGTTCGTTTGCCTCGGTACAGATGCTCGACGCATTTAATGCTGTAGGACTTTTCCCCAAGAATTAGGCCGTTTATGACAAGCTTATACAGATCAACGAAGACGCCGTTGGCCAGCATTTCGGCAACTTCTTTGATTCGGGTTTCATACCGGGTAGAGAGTTTGCGCATGGCAGCCACTTCGTAATTGGCATAGTGGTAGACATGCAGGGTGTTGTCGCGTTTCCATCGAGCATAGACCCAATCAATAAAGCCTTCGAATGCGGCTTTTTCTTGTTCAGGCGTATGCGCCCACCAATCCTTGAAAGCATAGCGCTTCCCTTGGGCGGCATCGGGGCAGCGATAACTGGTGCCCCATAGATATTCCAAACCACCGTCATACAACGGATGTCCCTCGATGTCGAAAAACACGTCCAAAGCAGACGCCGGCGGCAACGCGGACAAACCCTTACCGTTATCGTTTTGGAGGATCTTAAATAGCGGTTTTTCAAGGCCTCGGGAGGCGTGTTGAATTTCGGCCTGGGCTTTCAGTTTTATCAGTGTCGCATTAGGAAATCCTTTGACCGGTTTGATGTCGTTAACGGCAAAATCAGTCATAGTATCAACGCCGGCAGCACGGAGTTTACGAATATGGCTTTTGCGGATACCAGCGATCTGCGCCAAGCTATCGGTTCTCTCGATCCAGTCTGTAGCGAAAGATGCCCAGGCACCATGTTCACTGCAATAGGCAGGATCAGGCATGCAGGCGAAATCGGCGGTGAATGCGTCTTGAGCATTCAGAAAGTCGCGTTTCAAGCGATCGAAGAAGCTGTAATAGCGGGCGATACGAAAACGATCTTCAGTCAGATCGCCCAGCACAATGGCAGCCTCAATCGGCATGACGCCTTGGATCGATGCCAGCATCCAACTGTAGCAACAAAGCTGAATCAGAAAATACGGGCGTGTGGTTTGAGAGAGCTTGGTATCCCAGGCTTCGTAATGGTAATCGCCCAAATTGGATTTGCCTTCAACCTTGACCAGAAAATCGGCTCTGCCGGCGAATCCATCTCGCGACAAATAGGCTTGATAGATGAACGGATAGCCAGCCTGCATGTAACCGAAGGTTTCAGTTGCTCTGTCGTGATGGGATTGACCTTTAACCATCGCTATAGCTTTGTTGCCGTGCGTATCCTGCAGAGATTTGAGAAAGTTCGCTTCGTGGGTATTACCCTTGGCGGCCAATAAAGCCATCATGGGATCGTGATCCTTTTCAATGCCGGCTATCATAGCAGGAGATTCAATAGCTAGACGTTCCATCCAGGATGCGAAGGGAGATCGCATTGCGAGAACGAGATCGGACGGGGAGAAAACAAGTTGATCTAATGAATTTATGTACATGCGTTTTCGTTTATGGATGGGGGTTAATGATTCCAGTTATTCACCCATTATCTGCCACTTTATAAATATGCAAGCGTTGACTAGTGGAGGGTTCATTTTTTCAATTCTTGGTTTCAAGGCTTGTTGAAACCAACGAAAAGACAGCTTTCAATTGAGCCTTGTCACATGTTGAATACCGTATAACTGAGATTCAGACCGACACTATTTCGAGAAGCTCACAGACAGGACTCTGTCATAAACAGACCGTTGGAAATTCAATGAAATTAGAAAATTTTCTCAACAGCAGACGTCCAATCCGTCATTGTTTACAATTTCGAAAACAGGCAATGTCAGTAGTTTTTTCATTATATAAGGCATGAGTTCTTGATTTTATTGCATAGAATTCTTCAATCGAGTCTGACCCTATTGGTTCACAAGTAGACTGTACATCCTCAGAAACCGAGGAAACGAACAAAAGCGCTTACCAAAACGCCGGCTTGGCGTGGCGTGTTCCCAAGAATAGGTTCGAAAATGCCTTTCAATTTCCTATCTTTTGGCCTTCACTCATTCGTTGCCCTGCACCTGTTGGCCCTTGTGCGCGTTAATCAGCATGTGGCATTCCAAGCAGGATCGCTCGAGCCTAAGC
The DNA here is from genome assembly GCF_009828925.2 of Methylicorpusculum oleiharenae. NCBI lineage: Bacteria > Pseudomonadati > Pseudomonadota > Gammaproteobacteria > Methylococcales > Methylococcaceae > Methylicorpusculum > Methylicorpusculum oleiharenae. Next base: position 323,456 of record NZ_WUTY02000002.1, on the reverse strand, counting down.
GCTGCCTCCTTGGCCAGTTCGGCATCGCTTTGTGCCGTTGCTCGTTTCAGGTCGTGTATGGCTTCATTGAAGGACTTGCCATGCTGCTCGTAGACGTCTGTGGAAAGATAGCCATCAATCGTGGCGGCGTACCTTTCCATGTCCACGGCTGCGGCATTGACACGGTTGAATCTGCCCCGAACGATCGCATCGAGGATATCTTGCATCGAGTCTGACTTTCGACGCATCAATTGGTTCTTCAAGTTACGTTGAGACGGATTCTTGTCATATTCGCCGGCATAGTGCCAAACCTCGACAAAGAGCCGCACGCCAAGAACGACAACCAAAGCGCCACTTAAGAGCGCAACCGTCCACAGCAAGCGATTTTTTTGGCTCATACTTTTCTCCTAGCAGAAAACGAAGTAAAGGCCCCCGCGTTTTTGGCGATGACAAACGGTTCGGACCACTGGTATTAAGACCTTCCTGGGCTTGTTGAGTGGCTAAACCATCTCTGTCGACCGGCCAGTATTCCAATACCCGCTTGATATACAGGAACTTTAACAAAAGTAGCTTACTACTTACTGACTCAAAACAAGAGTTGAATGCGGCTCTAAGCCAGGGCTAATGGGGTTGAAGCCACATATTTTTCTGTTTGTATGATTTAGCTTTACAGTTTGGTGAATGTCTTATGTTGTGCTTATTCCTAAGCTGCGACTCAAACGCCTGACTTAAGGATGCGGTAACGGTCAGCATGACAACCTACAATCTCACCTACTGGCTCAGTTTGCATAATATACGGAAGGGGAAAATCTCTGCAGTTCAGAAACTTATTATTACAACCCTGTTTTGGGGTAGATATACTGTTAACAGCTTAATAACTTGTTATGTAAAAACACATGAGTAAGTTCTTCATCGCTTTTTTAGCCTTTCTATTGTCGGTACCAGCAGTCGCTGAAGATCAGGAACTTGCCAAGCTCTTTGCCCAACAAGGTATTGACGGGACTATAGTGATTTCGTCGCTACACAACGGAAAGACATTCATCCACAACGAACTCCGCGCAAAACAGAGATTCTCGACAGCATCCACGTTCAAGATACTGAATACGCTGATCTCGCTCGAAGAAAAAGTCATATCCGGAAAAGACGATGTGTTGAAATGGGACGGGCATATTTACGATTTTCCAGATTGGAATCGTGACCAGACGCTGGAAAGTGCGTTCAAGGTTTCCTGTGTCTGGTGTTTTCAGGAGCTTGCACGCCGGGTCGGCGCGGAGAAGTATCGAAATTATTTACGCAAGTCAGTTTACGGAGCATTACGCGAGCCTTTTGAGGAAACAACATTCTGGCTTGATGGTTCGCTTCAAATCAGCGCAATTGAACAAGTGAATTTCCTCAAGAAAGTTCATCTGCGGACTCTCCCCTTCAGTGCATCGGCCTACGAAACGCTACGACAAATCATGCTTGTCGATCAAACGCCGGCTTTTACGCTGTGGGCCAAGACAGGCTGGGCAACAAGAGTAAAGCCGCAAGTTGGCTGGTATGTGGGCCATGTCGAAACTCCAAAGGATGTATGGTTCTTTGCCACGAATATTGAAGTCCGTGACGAAAAAGACTTGCCCTTACGTCAGAAGCTAACGCAAAAAGCATTACAAGCTAAGGGGGGCATCGAATAATGCGTAACATTACGCTCAAATGGGACGCGCCTTTTCGTAGCGGTTTTTGAAGGTTTGTCATTTTTCCAGCTTCAGTGGCTTCGTCAATCTTCCATGAAAGGCGCGCCCCTAGCTTTACGTTAAATGGCAGCTCATTGAATATACCAACTGGCATTAAGCACAAAGCTTCGAGTGTCAATTAGGGGTCGGCAGTGATACTTGGCGAATGAAAGTGGGCGAATTCAACCTGAAACAAAAGACTTGAAGGGACAAGTTGCAAGCAAATTGAATCCGAATAATACGGTGCCAATATCGTCAGCGGCTCTCAGGTCAAGAGTTAACCGCGTCCTTCAAGTTTTTTCCAGGTTTGAAACCAGGGATATTGGCGGCCGGGATGGTAATGGGGCTTCCGTTTTGTGGATTCCGACCGGTCCGTTCGGCGCGAGCTTTAACTTCAAAACTGCCAAATCCGACCAAGGTGACTGAATCCCCGGATTTTAAGGTCATCTCGATGGTTTTGAGCAAGCCATCTAATGCCCGTGCTGTATCGGCTTTGGTTAATTGGCCGTGCTGGGCGATGGCGTCGATTAATTCGGATTTATTCATGCTGCGGATCCTGTGTAGAATTGAAAAAGAACTTTATTTATAGCTCACAATGATACGATTTTCAGCTAGCCAGGTTAAATATTTTTCTTTTCGCAGTGACTACCTTGCTTATCCTGAGTCATTTTAATACTGATTCCGATCGTTAACAGCTTTAATAGCGAATTGGTACCAATTCGCTATTAAAGCCGGTACCCATGCGGCCTTTTCCACGGCACTCAACCTGGGCGGGCCGCAGTCTTCGAATATCCGGTTGCGCCCGTTTCCTGGGGCTTGGCGGTCCTGTTTTCTTTCATGTCGGACATTGACATCCCGACATCGAAAGTTGGGAGGCCCTTATTCTTTATCTCGGTCACGCTGGAAAAGCGCTTTGGCCATCTGTCTGGCGTCAACTATATTGGCCGGCTGACGTCTTACCCTGGAGCATATTGCCTGTACCTGTCCAGTTTTTGGGGGCTTGGCAAGGCGGCTTGATGATCGATTACCACGGTAAAGCCCGGTCGGTGGGCAAAAGCCAGATGCACCACAACCTGTATCCGGTCGACACGGTGCTGATTAAAAGCGAACCACTCCGGATTATCTCGCAGGGCGTGGACATGAAGGGCAGGTCATTGCGCTGGTTAGTGGAAATCCTGAAGGCGAACCATGGCTATTACCTTTTGGGTGAGTTGTATGTGGATGCCGATAAGGTGGTCAACGTCAGCAAGATCGAAACCTATCACCCGGTACTTTGGGGCGGGGATACGGTTAAGCTGCATTATGCAAAAGCCGAGGATTTGCGAGAGTATCTGAAGCTGACCGCGATCCGGGGCGAGGTGATGATGCAGTTTTGGCTAAGGCCGGGGGATGAGGCGGTGGAGTTGAGTTTTTACGGTGGGGCAGGGAAGGTTGCGACACCGGGGGTTTTGGAGGGGATGTTTTGATTAAGCAGGTTTCGGAGCGTTGCTGATCCGGAATATTGCGTAAGCTAAGCTGCGGCTCGAAGGTCTGACTTAGGGATGCGGTAACAGTCAACATGACGGCCTCCAATTTCCCCTATTCGCGCAGTTTGGATGGTATACGGAAGTGAAAAACCATTGCAGTTCATAAATTTGGTGTTGAAACCCAGGTTTTGTGATAGATATACTGTTAACAGCTTAATAACTTGTTATGTTTTTGAGTACTACGTAGGATAGAGGATGCCTGAGAGAAAAATACTTTGGTTTTTGGTCATTGCAACTATGGTTTGCTTGACTGTTAGTGTGATAACCGCTCCGGACAAAGACTATATTCTGTTGGTCAATACATTGAGTGTGGGGTTCGTAATTAGCGCGATATTTTTCTTTATTGTTGTGTACTTGCCCGAGAGCCAGAAAAGAAGCCGTATTTATAGGAGCATGAAAAGACAATATGAAGATTTTAAGAAATCTTGTATTGGTACATTTCTTATACTCAGCAGTTCCCAAGAATATCAACACAGAGAAATGCTTTTGGATCAAGATGAATTCAAGCGTTACTTCAAGAACAGCAATGTAGAAAATGAAAAGAGATGGGATGCCGTGGCAAATGGCATACAAAATAACGAGTATTATTTGGGTGAAATTCTATATGAACTTAGAGTTCTGAATGATGAAATAAAGTTCGTTCGGAGCGCCATAGATATACACGACGAAGACGTATTTCAGTTTCTAAACAATTTATCTCATATTATCCACCGAATGGAGTCAACAAAGCCGGAGTATGACGATGTTAAGTCCTTTTGTCGCTTTCTATGGGAGATATTTACGGGCTGGAGCTTCATCGATGGATATAGAAAGACGGATATAATTGTAGATATGATTGAGCGCATTAAATAATCATAACAACATGCTGCAAGGGACAAAACTACGCTACGCTCCTTTTTGCCCCTGAGCATAGTGTTAGGTATCACATTCACCCTCCAAGTGGAGTCACAGTGAAGGTATTTCCAGACTATCTTCCATCCGATTTCGGAATTCTGCTCTTGACGCTTGCACTTATAGTATCAATTGCTCCTTACGCGGCAGGACACGACTACGGGAACATTAAGATTCCAGAGTTTTCGGAAAGAGCTCGCACTCGCCTTAAGTGGTTCGGCCCCGTACTTCTCTTACTCGTACTTTTTCTTCATCTGCCAGTTATCCAAAAAGAGTGCGACGAGCCTGTTTACGAATTTGTAACCGACAAAGAACTATGCGGTACCAAGAGAGAAGAGTACGTTGTTACCCCCGCAACTCCAAAGACTTGTCGGAATGAAGCTTTCGGCAGGCAGGGCTGGAAGTACAACCAGGAAGTGACAGGCTCATCCGGCTGGATGGCAGGTGGTCAAGGTCAGCCGGACTGGTGTAACCGAATGATTGGAACCTTCATTTCCTCTCGCAACATTGGGCCTGAACATGAGGCTGGCGTAGTTCGGTCCTCTGAAAACGCACGTTGGACTGGCCCCATCTCTCGTTCCCGCGAATACAACTACTTTTGCACGATCAAGGTTAGTTGGGAGCCCATCGTCGCTGAGAAATCTGACGCGAAGGTGTGTGGTATGAACCCTGCGGTTCTTGAGGTCCGTGAGGTTGCTACCTCCTGCAGGAGGAAGACCGGTACGAAAAAGGTCAAGTGCGATGCCTAACGAATAAGGTTATGCCTTACTTGATAAATACTGAGAAAATCGTCCCCAATTGTGGAAGTTGTAGTGCTATGGTTAACAACGCTGCGGCTGCGTTTAGATTTTCGAGGAGACGCTTCCCGAGGTCATGGTTTGTCAAAAAAGACTTGTATTCTGGGTCTACTAAAACATGGCCCATCATTGATTCGGCTTGCTTAAGTATTGGCAACGCCCCAGAAACACCATAGTCTTTGATGTGGAACTGCAAATCTGTCAGTTCTCTAGTTAAGTAATTTTTGAGAGAAGAAGAAAGGTCACTTTCGTCAATAGCTTTAATAAGTTCTCCAAAATCTGCAAGGATAGCGTTCAGTTCTTGGTCGCTTACAATTTTTGAGGAAATTCTAGATTCAATGAGATCTGCGGTCAGTGATAGCTGATTGACTGTGTTGTGATCGATATGACTTATGAGTGTCGACAACTGTCCTCCGAGATTTTGATTGTTGAAAGCAGCATCAATCTGCGCACGCCAGTGGTTAGCTGCTTTGACTTGCCGAGGAAAGTTTGTGTTGAGTATGGTTATCGTTTCACGCGGGAGTGCCATGACCTTCCCTAATTTTGAAAAGAATTCATCAGCGTTGCTAGGGTCAATAGCGAACAAATCACACCACGCTCGGCGACATTGAGCGTCGTTTTTAATAGTTCAGCCTTTCTCAAGTATGTTGTGAAGACGTTCGGCTGGATTATCGTAAATCATAGTGTTCAATGTGGAGTGTGAAGCCTAACAAGTTTCCCATTATATCACCGGAGAGAAGTGTTATTGGGCGGTAAGGATGAGTTTGCAGTAATTGAATACATGAAGCAATAGGTCGCAACTTGTCCTCAACAGCCATCTATTTCACGCACACTTTACCCCCACCAACTCCCTCCAATCCGTTGTATAGCGCTGCGAAATCCTCTCCGCCTTTGGCTTCCAGCTTTTATCAAAACCTGTAGCCGCGATAGAAACAGCTCTCGGAAAGCGCCGATTGATCTGGTCAATGGCTTTCATCAAGTGGCGGTTTTCAGTGGATAGGCCGTCAGCTATCGAGTCAAATACATCCATTTGCCCTGGCGTGGTTTCCGGTTGGATGTGGCTCAGCTGGACGCCGCATTTCTGATAGTTATAGCCTGGCCTGTATAGCTCTTTGAGCATACGGTTAGCGGTAGCTATGATGGATCGTGTATCTTGTGTAGCAGCATTCAGCTTGATACTGGCCGCCCGTTGATATTGCGGTTCATCTGGGTTGAAGGGACTGGTCCGGATAAATATCGTAACGCAGCCGGTCACGGAGGCTTGCTTCCGGAGCTTTTCGGCGGCCCGGCTGCAGAACTCGGCCATGGCCTGCGACAGCTCGCTGTATTCCGTTAAGCGGCGGCTAAAACTTCTGGAGCAGACAATCTGCTGTTTATCCGGGGCGATTTCTTCCAGTGCCAGGCAAGCAATGCCGTTCAATTCCATCACGGTTCTGGCCACCACAACATTGAACTGGGCTTGAATGCGCTTACTGGATTGGGACGCCAGGTCCCAAACGGTATGAATGCCCAGCTGGTTTAACTTGGCCGTCGTGCGCGAACCTATGCCCCACACTTCGCCGACCGGCACGATGCGCATCAGTTTTTCCCTGCGTACCGGGTCGGACAGATCCAACACGCCGTCCGTCTTTTGCCACTTTTTGGCGGCAAAATTCGCGAGTTTGGCAAGCGTTTTGGTCGGCCCCATACCCACACAAACCGGAATGCCGGTGGTGCGAACCACCGTTGTTCTAATCCGCTGGCCGTAAGCAATCGGGTCTTTGCCACAAGGGTAAACGCTGGTTAAATCCAGGAAGCCCTCATCAATGGAATACACTTCAAGATTTGGGGCGAATTCTTCTAACGTAGACATCACTCGTGATGACATGTCGGCATATAACGAATAATTAGATGAAAAAAGCTGGATCTGGTGCTGGTTAACCAATTGCTGAATCTGAAACAGCGGCACCCCCATTTTGATCCCTAATTTCTTTACTTCGGCGCTGCGGGCGACGACGCAGCCGTCATTGTTGCTGAGGACGGCAACCGGCTTGCCGATCAGGTCGGGCCTGAATACGCGCTCGCAACTCACATAGAAGTTGTTGCAGTCGACCAGGGCGATAAGCCGTTGCGGCGGCATTACAGCAGGTGAATGACAGTGGTGACCACACCCCAAATAACCAGCTCCAAGGTATCGAAAATGACAATATCCGGATAGTTGGGATTCTCTGCTTTAAGTTGCCAGTGCTCGTTTTTGCGCTCCAGGCGTTTGACCGTCAACTCCCCATTCAGCGCGCAAATCACGATCCTTCCCGGCACCGGTTCCAGCGAGCGATCGACCACCAGAATATCGTTGGGATGAATGCCGGCACCGAGCATGGATTCGCCTTCCGCGCGCACAAAGAACGTCGCGGCCGGTTTTTGTACCAGCAGCTCGTTTAAGTCCAGCGTTTTCTCGACATAATCATCGGCGGGCGAAGGAAAGCCCGCAGCGACTTTGCCGGAAAACAGCGGCAAGGCCACTGGCATCAGTGTTCGTGCAGGGATGAGCATATTGTCCGAAAAGCTGTGCATGGGATGTCGTGTTTTGAGGTGTGTAAAACGCTATTATGTTCTCTATTGGTTCTTATTGTAGTTTGTTTTTGTCCAGCAAACAAAAAGAGAGTGAAAGAGAATTCAGGTGGGTGTTTATCGGGCGGGTAATGACCATGCGTTTTGGCGGATAGAAACAGCCGTTTGCTATACTCTCCAGCGGGTTCCGATAATTAATTCGAACCACGCGAAAAATGACTATCAAGTCGTCCTACCAGGCACACACGCAAAGGAACTGTCTTTGAAAAAATCACCCACCGCAACCGCCAGTTACCCGATCAGCTGGTTAGCCTCTTTATTCGCTGCACATTGCGACTATGACTCATTTTCGGTAGTGGATGACGGCATTTTATTGATGGATGGACTCGTCAGAAAGGACGTACCTTACCTTGCCATAGGCACGGGCATAGTGGTAGAGCGCGGCCTTTTCTGGGATGTGTTGGCGGTTCACCTGGAGAACGGCAAGATTATCCGCATCGGGGGTATAAATAAAAAGCAGTCTCGCCGGTTAAAAGCCGGTTTGGATAAAGCCTCTCAACATTACCTCGTCGAGTTTTATCAACGCTTGGTTCCGGAAATACAAACGGCTTTTCAACAAGCTCAGGTGCTGTTTTCCGGGCATCGTTATATCCGTCAGGCCGTGGCCAGGCAATGGCTGAATGCTCATGAAGTAGTGGCCAGAGGAATACAACGCAAGGACATGCAACGTTTTTTGCCTGCCGATGCGGCACAGGAACTGCAATTTATCCGGCCACTGTTAAACCATGGCCAGGCTGCGATTGACCGGCTGAACGAAGTTTATGTAGAGCGTCAAATGAAGTCATTCGGGGCTTTTTTCGATGGTGTGGAAAGCAATCCGTTAACGGCTAATCAGCGCCGGGCCTGCGTGATTGATGAACGGCATAATCTGGTGTTAGCCGGAGCAGGTACCGGTAAAACCAGTACCATGATCGGGCGGGCCGGTTATTTAATCAAAGCCGGGCATGCACAGCCAGAACAAATCCTGATGTTGGCCTACGCGCGTAAGGCTGCCGATGAAATGGATGAGCGTATTCAGGCAAAGCTGCGCATCGACAAGCTGACAGTGAAAACCTTTCACAGTCTGGGCATGCACATTATCGCTGAGGTTGAAGGGGTGGTACCGCAGATTAATAAGATGGCGGAAGACGATCATTTGCGCGCTAAGTTTGTTGATGATCAGGTTCAGCGGCTGTTGCAGGACGAGCAGTATAAGTCGCGGTTAGTGTCTTATTTCCTGTATTACAGTTATCCGTTCAAAAGCGTTTTTAACTTTAACAGCCTGGGCGAATACAATCAGTATATTCTGGAAAACGATATACGCACGCTTCAGGGCGAGCTGGTGAAAAGCTATGAGGAATGCGAAATCGCTAACTTTCTGTACCGGCAAGGCGTGGCTTATCAGTATGAAGCCAATTACCAGGTGAACACCTCAGGGCCGGATTATCGTGCGTATCAACCGGATTTCTATCTGCCCGATTACGGCATTTATATCGAACATTTTGCCGTCAATGAACAGAACCAAACGCCGCCGTTTATCGACCGGCAAAAGTATTTGGAAGGGATGGCCTGGAAACGGGCTTTGCATCTGAAACACAAAACCCGCCTGATCGAAACCTACAGTTATCAGAAACAGCAAGGCCTATTGACGCAAGCGCTGGAACAGCGGCTCAAAGATGCTGGCGTCGCGTTTAATCCGGTACCCAATAATGAATTGCTTCATCAGTTGAACCAGTTGGGGCAGGTGTCCCAATTCAGTCAATTGATGGCACAGATGCTGGGTTTGTTCAAAGCCGCAGGTTCGGACATCAAACGTCTGGTGGCTCTGGCTAGGCAGCATGAGGATCATAGTCGCATGCAGGCGGCGGCATTTTTGTTCGATCCGATTCATGAAGCCTATCAACAGCAATTGCGCGATACCGACACCATCGATTTTGATGACATGGTCGGCAAAGCCATAGACTATGTGGAAGCCGGGCGTTACCGGTCGCCGTACAGCTATATTCTGGTAGACGAATTTCAGGACATATCGGCGAACCGGGCGAGACTGGTCAAGGGCTTATTGGCGCAAAACCCCGACAGCGGCTTGTTTTGCGTGGGCGATGACTGGCAGTCGATTTACCGTTTTACCGGGAGCGATGTCACCCTTACCAAAGCGTTTGAACAGCACTTTGGCGATACTGCGATCAGTATTCTGGATCTTACCTTCCGGTTCAACAACAAGATCGGTGCGGTGGCCTCCCGGTTTGTCATGCAAAACCCGACGCAAATTGCTAAACAGATTCAAAGCCACTCGGTCATTGCAGGCGCTGCAGTCTCGTTAATCAAGACCAATCAGGTTCAGGTGGGATTGGATGCCGCCTTATCGGCAATCAACGCGAAAGCAACAGCCACAAAGCAGGCCAGTGTATTGATTTTAGCCCGGTTCAACTTCAAGAAACCGGAGCTGCGAAGCTTGAAGCAACAGTTCCCTCATCTGAGACTGCAGTTTATGACGGTACACGGCTCGAAGGGCAAGGAAGCCGATTATGTGGTCGTGTTAGGCTTGGAAAAAGGCAAGCACGGCTTACCTTCGGAGAATGCGACGCATCCGTTATTGGAACTGCTCTTGCCGAAGGCGGAAGAATTCGCTCACGCCGAGGAACGCCGTTTGTTCTATGTCGCGCTGACTCGTGCGAGACATCATGTGTATTTGATCAGCGATGCCAATAAGGCTTCTGATTTTGTCCGCGAGTTAGTTGATCAGTGCTACGAGATTAACGTTGACGAATTTACCGGAGAGGGTTTTCAGGACAAGATCGCCGACATTCTGTGCAGTGAATGCGAAACGGGTTATATGGTGGCCAGGGACAGCAAGCACGGCAGTTTTTTTGGATGCAGCCAGTATCCGCTGTGCACGCATACCGAAACAGCCTGCCAATGGTGCGGCAGCGGCATGCGTGAAAAAGGCCGGTTCCGGGTTTGCGAAAACAAACGCTGCGATTATGTCGAGCCGGTTTGTCCTGCATGTGGCGGAAAAATGAGCATCAGAAAAGGTCCCTATGGCGAGTTTTGGGGGTGTTCACATTTCCGGAAAGATTCCGAGTTTTCTTGTAAGCACACTGAGCAGTTCATTGATCTGAAAACCGCTAAACATATCCACTAGAAGATACAGGGTGTATTTTCAGTTTTTTTACTACACTCATCAGCATTGCTAACCAGAGGATATTAAGGAACTACCAGGATGACAGACGTCAGTAAACTTTCCACCACCCAATTAGCCAAACAACGCGGTATTACCCCCACCGAATTATTCGCCCAATTAAATACACAGGGTTTGCTCAAAAAAGAAAACGATCAATGGATGTTAACCGATACAGGTCTCAGCTTAGGTGGCGTCTATTTAACCGGGAAACACGGTAAATATGCGGCCTGGCCAAGCGATGTCGATTTCAATTTCGGACAAACGGCGGGTAGCCCCTCTCCAAAAGCTGAAGCATCGAATCAAAAGTTCATTACCGCAACGGCTATTGGCAAACACTTCGAGTTATCGCCCAATAAAATGAATTACATCCTGTCGGAACTGGGCTGGATCAAGAAAGGCCTGAAAGGCTGGCTGATAACCGACCAGGGCTTACAGCTTGGCGCCCAGCAAGGTGAAGATGTGCGGTCCGGAATATGCTGAATAGGAAACACAGATTAAAGTTATTTATTTTATTCTGACCGTAGTTACGCACTTTATCGGCCGCACGGTCATCTAAGCGGTCTTGCCTGAGGATATAAATAAACTAATAGCTATGAACCCCAGTTCCGATTGAAAGACCTGAACAACTCTCTTTGTTAAATCTTCAGGCCTGAACAGATGAAAAACAAATCAATAACAATGAATTTAATCGCCGTTTTTTAACGGAGGCGTTCGACCTAAAACAGCCACTAATTCCGATTGCCTGCGCGTTCCCGTTTTTGAAAACAAACTTTTAAGCTGAGTTCGAACCGTATTTAGCTTTACACCGAATTCTAACGCGTATTCTTCTGGTGAATTACCAGCCAGGAGTGCAGACGCAACTCGCAATTCAGCTTGAGTTAAATTATAAAGTCGTCCTGTTAAGGTCAGTGCTGACAAATTGTTTCGATTATCGGTCACTACAACTAAAGCAAGGGGTCTTTGCCAATCTCGGATAAATGGAGAACTGGCAGACATCGGTATTACATAAAGATGTCTTGGTTCGGCTAAACCCAATTCCATAGCTCCTCCGAAGGCAGGCGTTCGAGTAGCATCGAAAATCAATTTGTTCAATTTGTGCTTTTGGTTTTGCTCAGTAGTCGTGATGCATCCAAAACGGCTTTTTAGACCGGAGGCAGGGGCTTTAAACAACTCTTCCGTTTTCTGATTGAGATGCAAAATTCTGCCTGAATCATCCACTATCAATATCGCCATGGCCAATGCATCAATAGCCATAGCACCTAAGTCGACCTGGTTTAGCAAACCTGTCATTTTTTGCTGCATCCGTATTGCTCGTTGCAGATGCGAACTAAATCGTAACGCGTCCATTTTATTGTCGGAATCGAAGGGTCGCATCTCATTTGACCGCATGGCAACAAAAGACGTCATGCTACTTTCATCTTCGTCGACCACCGCCAGCAGCGCGTAGCCAAGGCCTCGGGGCAGTAAAAAATCCTGATAAAACTCACTCCTATTGACTACACCGGGGAATATCGTTCGCTGGCAAAAATTCCACTCATGGACTTTCGCGTTACGCAGCAGAGTTACATGTGGATCTATCTTGACATAGTGCTGTTCATAATCGAGATTAAATTGCAAAGGAAAGGCCTCTCCGGCTATCACGGCAAAGAGCACTCGATTTTGAATTTTGTCGATGGTTAACATTTGCGCATCAATACCCCCAGCAAATTGACCACACAACCCAACAGCCTCCTGCCATTTATCGGGCTCGAGAACCGCTTCATATAACGCGCTAATAACATGATCCAATGATTCTTCAGACATGAAGCTGCCCCAAAACGCAATTTTATTGATCACCCATATGGGTGATGCGGTTGGCCCGATGTCGATTTTATGATGGAGCTGTCGTTAAATCAAAATTTAAAATCGACCTGATTAGCAAGTTGTTTCAGTTCTAACTCTTTATCGGTTGTCGATCACGTCATTTCAGCAGGGAATTGCCGAAATCCAGACCCCATTGATAGCTCGAAGCTTACCATCTATGGCTCTGGACGCTCATTTCTTGACGGGCATGACGGGTTTATGAATTAAGCTGAAATATCTTGCTAATCAAAAATTTTTGACTGTCGGCTGTCTTTTTCAATATCAACAATAGCAACAACTGAATCTTATGAGGTCCGATCAATGACTATTACATAAATACAAACAAGCACTCGTTTCTTTGATAGTGAATGTCCTGGCGTTGCTAGTGAGTTCGCATGCTAACGTATTATTTTTCCGGAGAATTTGAATCGCGGCACTCGCTGTTCAATAGCGGAGATAAATATTTTGGTACTTATACTTTCAACCCGAGTGCACAAACCGTTCCTCACCCCGATCAGACATTAGACATACAATCAGAGGCCATTTCCCCCTTATTACCAGGTAACGCCTGGAATATGAGAATCGACGCGAGTTCAGTGGGTATTTTTTATTTAGAAGGAACAGGAGGGATTATTAGTGTCGGTAATGACACGGCTGGAATGTGTCAATGACTTTGAGACACCCAGTTGTTTTATTTAGTATCTAGCTGATGTGTATTTATGGGCCAAGTTTCTCCTTTTGTATTAGTAGGCGGATTGATCCAAGCAGCGTTGGGCAACTCGGGTGGCAGCGGGCACTTTCCTTTGAATCGCTTAGGATTGGCGAGGAAAGCCGTCTCCAGAGTTTTGGCGCGGGCTTGGTATACCATAGCCGCTTGGTCGAAGTGGACGGTGGCCGGGGTCATGTAACCGTCGCCCAGCGGACAGTGTAAGGATGGCAGGGAAAATTTGTAAGTTTGTTATTTTCTTGTTCTTAACTTTCATAATTGTCAATAGGTACACAAACATGAACACGCTGAAACCATTAACTTTAATTATCAGTTCAATTGTATACATTAGCATCAGTGGCTGCGGTGTATTAATGGATGAAAATAGAAAAAGCATGGCATTAGGTTATACGAACACAGCAATAGTAAAACCCATTTCGGATGGCAAACTCCTCGAAACTATACTGGGATTAATAGGAGCACCCGTTGGTATTTTAGGTGGCCTTGCAACAGATATGATACCACTATCCGCAATGCCAGCTGTAGTAGCAGCAGCGAGCGTTGGTACAGGTGTGCTTATAGCTTCACAAATGTCGCAACAAACGACACCCGATTACCTAAAAGAATATTCAAGTCTATCAGATTCGAACACGACTTCAGAATCCAACACCAACGTTGATTCTGAGAGTTCCTATATTACCGACAGTTCTTATTTAGAAAAACACCTTGAATTAACTCCTCGTTATGGAGGCCATAAAACAGATTATAATGTTAATCATTGTTTAATGTATCTCCCAGATAGTCGAGAGAAAAAAATAAGGAACATATGTCCGTTTGATATTTACGTAAGAGATGGATGTGTAGGCAAAACAAAAGGAGATTACACAAAGGCAAAACCTGATTATCCATACAAAGGTGTTTACAGTCTCCCAGAATCAGGATTGTATAAAATTAACGCAAATGATGATACTTATGATCTTTACTCTAACATTTTTTGTGAAGAAAATTATGGTCACTGGGTGCGAACGGCTTGCAGAAGTGGGCAAACACCTCATTTCACGAGTGCGCTCGGCTATTCCTCTGTCTGCATTGTTGATAATTAGATCGTAGCATGTAAACTTTTAACGTGCGGTGCCCACTTAGTCTTATTACTGTTACTCCTCTTTTTAAGATAATGGTGCCTGAACATCTCTTGTTGTTAAATCGTCAGCGCTTATTCTCGGGCTCAAGAACCACTTCATATAACGCGTTAATAACCTGATCCAATGATTCTTCAGACATGAAGTTGCCCCAAAACGCAATTTTATGCATCACCCATCTGGGTGATGCGACTGGTGCGATATCGATTTTATAATGGAGCTATCGTTAAATTAAAAATTGACCTGATTAGCAAGATGTTTCAGCTCTTTCTCTTTATCAGTTTTTTGAGCGCGTCATTTCAGCAGATTATGCCGAAATACAGACCATATGCATAGCATGGAATCCATGCAAAAACATGGTTAAAATGATACAGATTTCTTTTCGGATACTGTCATTAAAGATATTCAAAACACTTCTTAGAAAAAATAGGTAATACTTCTAACAATTGATATGGAAATGAGTATTAACTGGAATCTTTAAAACAGCAATATCATTTGTTCGAAGATGGCATATGAACGAGTGTAAAACAATATCCTAAGTAATAAACAAAAAGAAAATAATGAAGTCTTATCCCAAGTCAAGCCAATAAACTAGACCTTATGTACAATAATCTTAGACCCTTGGGCCGTCTGACTATTAAGTATTTAGTGACAAATTTCTAAAACTATGAGCTTTGTAAAGGGTTCGGCTACTCCATTGACAGGACGCTGTGAATACACACTGGATTGTTGGCGGTTTTTCCCCTTGCCGCAAACACCTATCTATCAACCAAATACAATTAACCTGTATGGAAATAAGTGCATTTTTTGATAACTAAATCCTTAGCAGTCATGACTTAAAACCCAAAAATTATGAGTGAAATAATGACAATTTCGGCTGAGATACTATTGCGTTTAGAACGAGTGCTTGGTGATTACCTAAGAGACTCAAATCCTGAGAGGTCAGACTTAAAAAAGTTTTCATTTAGTTTGTTTACTGATAAAGGGTATAAAAGTGTTTTTCTGGCTAAGGATAATATATCTGTTTTGCAGTTAAATCCGAAGATAACTATTTTTTCGTTTTTAAAGAGGGCGACTCAGGTCAATATAGGAGCTAAAGGTGTTCCAAAGTACTTTATTCATTTATGGGAGTTGGAAACCGAAATGCAATTTGCGATTAGTAACGAAATGCCTAATGCTTCTGCTCGTGAAGCAATGCAACGTTGGTATGTTGACATGACAAATATTTCAAATCATATGGGTGGCGTACTTCCCATATATATTAAGGATTACGGGGCTTGGGGTGGAATTATAACTACCTACGTCTGATGTTTAATGTCTTTAGGGTTCTCATACGCCTGAACAAGCGCTCGATGCAGGCGCCAAGATAGAAGAATCCAAGGCGCTGCAAATGCTAACCATGCTTGACGACGAAGATAAACATAGTTTGAATCTGACTCAACTCAATCGCGGTGAAGGCAGGCACAATTTGGCCAGGGCACTCTTCCATGGTAAGGGGGTGAATTGCGCATAAGCTATCGGGAAGGACAGGAAGACCAGTTGGACGCACTCGGGCTTAACATCCGATCCGCATCACTTTGCCAATAAATTCATACAGGCATTGAATACAATCTTGCTCAAGAATTTGACACTATCCACGATCTAGAGTATCAATCGTTAAAACGTAGTGAATTAAAGGCAACTTAGTTCAACAAGCTTTATATGTTGCAATTCAACTCATCACTTCTATCCAACTTGAGAGGCGCTACGTATAAACGCTATACGTTAATCATTTTTGGAAGTTGTGATAGCTTTCGAGTGCACTCAAATACTCTTTTTATTCTACGATAATTCGGAGGTGAATTCCATGAAACTTTCAGTTTGTTATGTTTGTTTGGGTTTTATTCTTGTAACGGTTGTGCAGGAAGTTTCTTCAGAAACGCAGACCTCCAGATACCCAAAAACCGAGGAAAGGGATTTAACAATCAAAGCTTCGTCGGGATTTAAAGTTGACAAATGGGGAGGGGAAATAAGCGGCCAAGCAGGTAACGGAAATCAACAGGTCACAGGATCAGCTAATTTTCCGTATGGTACATATAGCTTAGAAGGTAATAATCAAGGAAAACCGGGAAAACTTATAGAAAGCATTAAAATTGGCAACGATGATGACACTATAAGCAAAAGTATAAACTGCACTGAAGACAAAAAGAAATGCCAAAGTTCTGAATCATTCCTGGGAGGACACTATAAAAAAACAGATTCCATTCAATACGGGGGTGCGCAATCCTTCAAGATCGGTGAAAAAATTAGGGACGACTCAACCGATCGTTCTAATTTCGATACCGCCAAAAATAACAACCCACACCCAAACAATCGAATAATACAACCTGTAAGTAGCAATACACATTGTGAAGCCTACAAATTAAGCGCCCTAGGTTTGGAAGGAAAGCATGAAACCTGTAATGTGCCACTGAACATCTCTGCCGATGAAGCTAAGCTGTGCGAACAAGACCCCACATCGTGTAAAAAGCCTTCAGGAACAAGCTCTTCGGACACAGAAGTTTCGTATGCTAAAAATGCTGTTTCAGATAAACTGAAAGACAGTGGATTAAAGGCTGAAAGTGAAATTAGTTGGCGCCGAGAAAATAAGTGTTATCCAAGTTGCGAGGAGCACGATGAAGAAAAGTCCCGTCAATTTGAAGATTTGAGTTCTGAAAGGCCGGGCGGGATGAGCGTAGACAAAGGCATGTACCGTACTCAAGAAGATGAAATGGGTATTGGGGTCTCACTTAAGTTTAAGAAAAACCACCAAGGACACAACCTAGATATTATACCTTTGGATGTATCGGTAGTGTCACCCGGCACGAAAAAAGTCATAACACCGCAAGATGACGCTTTAAACGAATTAAACAGAATTAAATCTTTGGAGAACAAACGTCCTAGTGGCACAAAGCCAGGTGGTGCCATGGATGAATTTGACTATGAGAAAGATTTTCTAGCTCAGAAACGTAGACAAGCACAGGAGAAAAAATACGAAGATCAACGAATTAATGTAAAAAATGAGGTCGATGACTTAAAATCGGATCGCCAGACTAAATTACAAATCAAGCTTAACGCCCTCCAGCAAAAAATTGATCAAGGCGATTTAGGTGAAGGTAAAGCCGCACATGCAATATTCGATAAACAAGCGCAACAAAATGAAAATTCTTTGGAGCGAGTTCGTGAGGTAAATACTAGCGCCTCAATGTCATCTGGTAATTATGGTGAGGATGATGGATCAGATGCGATATCCGCTTTGGGTAATGCAGCGCTAGGGATTGTTACTAATATTTCTTCTCAGCAGGCAGCTAAAAGACCAAAACAAACTAGTAACCACTATTCAAATGTAGCTACAAATAACCAACAAGAATCTAATAAAAACAACCGGCGTAAAGAGACCGCTTGGGGTCCAGGGCACAACCGATAATTTAAGGTCGTCCACTACTTGGCCGATTTATTTTGGTTGTTGAAAAACACCATTTCAAAGGTGCTTACATGTTCAACAATACCACAAAAGTTAAACGACATTTTCGTTAAGAGCTGTAGCAGATTTTGTATTTTTGACGAATTATTGGCAGTCAGTTAAGCTAATAATTAGGTAAGGCGATCTAAGTTATGTATTTTTTCCTAATCACTTTTGGTGCTAGTTGATTTAAAGAAGCCATGGAAAGAAGATAAAGCGGTAAGTATTTGACCAAATGAAAGATGAGTCTCGCTTCAGTCAAGCAGGACTCTATCCCAGCGAGATAGTGACCATCAGTGTGCTGTTTGCGCTAAAAGGCGTGGCCGGGCCGTGCCTTCTATCGCAGGCTAAGCCGGGTTTATGGTCATTGGTTTCCACTGTTGCCCGAACGCCCCCGATTGTTCCTGCGTTTGAAAAATCAGCGTCAATGGACATACCGTTTTCTGGTCAAGCCTTCGCTGTTATGGTTTATCGGTAGCTATGGCATCGAATTGATCCATCCGGTTCGCCGAGGTCGCAATCCTGAATTCTTCTGTGCATCCGGGATTTCCAATCATCGCTGGATCGTGGGCGCGAAAAGATGTGTTGTCTTTAATCATCTTGGGCAGATTATTGGTTGAGTTTGGGCACCAGCCAATGCGCACGATACCTAGAGTTCAATTGCAAAAATAACATAGTCTATCAGCTATACTAGGCATTATGCCTAGAAAAGCGATAGAAATAACACTGACCACCGAACAAAAAAAACAGCTTGAAAAAATAGTCCGCAGCCATAGTGCCGAGCGTCGACTGGTCGAGCGTGCTCAAATTATTTTAGAATGCGCAAAAGGAAAGCAAAATCAAGAGGTTGCCGTGACATTAGCCTGTTCGATTCCTCGTGTCAGCAAATGGCGAAGGCGGTTTACGGAAAAAGGGCTTACCGGACTCGATGATGAGCCGCGCCCAGGTAAGCCTGAAACCTATGGAAAAGCCTTTAGGAATCGCTTGTTAGCGAAACTAGAAGAAAGACCACCGGAAGGTTTGGCGCGATGGGATTGTCCGACTTTGGCGGAAGCATTGAACGCCAGTCATCATGCTGTTTGGCGTGTTTTAAAAAAAGAAGGGATTTATTTGCATCGCTCACGAAGTTGGTGCGTTAGCACGGATCCTGAATTCACCGAAAAATCGGCGAATATTATTGGTTTGTACCTGAATCCGCCGTTGAACGCTTTGGTGATCAGTGTCGATGAAAAGCCCAGCATTCAAATCTTGGAGCGCGCCACAGGGTTTGTTGAAACGCGAGATAAAACCATTGTTACCGCCTGTAAAAGCACTTATAAAAGGCATGGAACATTAAATTTATTTGCGGCTTTGAATGTGGCAACCGGACAAATCAAGGCACAGACCACGGCGACTATAACGCGCGAGGACTTTCAAGGCTTTATGGATCTGGTCATGGCGGACGTGCCCGAAGACAAAGAAGTGCATATCATACTGGACAATTATTGCACGCATAAGTAAAACGACGCGTGGTTAGAAAAACATCAGGATCGGGTGAAGTTTCACTTTACGCCGACTTCAGCCAATTGGTTAAATCAGATTGAAATATGGTTTGGAATTTTATCCCGCAAAACACTCAAAGGAGCCAGTTTTACAAGTGCTGAGGAGCTAAAGAGTGCGATAGAGGCCTTTATCGTGAGGCATAATCAGAAGGCTCAACCTTTTAAATGGCGCCGAAGAGAGTTAAAGGGTAGTCAGATAAAGAATACAATAGCTAATTTACGCAATTAAACACTAGTTTCATCCTTTGGTTGAGGTACTTCAGGATAAGACGGTATTGTTGGCGGATACCGGCTTTCATGCGGAGGCTGGAGATCCGCCTAATTTCAAAATTTGTAAACGGGGGGGAGTGGAATGATCGAATGCTCGTGGAAACGGCCTTTTCGATGTCCACGGTCGTCAATCATGTTAAGCATATGCGGCATCAAATGCAAGACTATTGTGAGGCACATTTAGGCTACTTAACCGCTTGATATTGGAACGGACCATGCCACGCAAGCATTACCAGTTAGTTGTACAGATAACGAATTTCGGGAGCTTGAGCGACTGAGTAATAGTCGCACCTCTGAAATCCGGATAGTAGAGCGAGCCAAAATTATCATCAGCTGCCTTAGCGGAAAGCGGAATGATGAAGTTGCAAAAGAGTTTAATATTGGACCAGGGACCGTGGCAGCTTAGCGAAAACGCTTTGCAACGGAGGGATTAAAAGGCCTTCATGACCGCGAAAGGTCTGGAAAGTCCCCTTTATATTCCGTACCGGAACTACAGATCGCTTGATTAAGTAAATTGAACAGACGCCGCCCAATGGTCAAGCGACATGGGATGGTTGCTCATTGGCTAAAGTGCTTGGGATTTCGGCAAAGAAGTCGTCGCAAGCCGTTTTAAATTGGCAAAAGGTTTCGTAATACCGCCCATAGAGCACGGTTTTTTGAAAACTTCCAGAACCGCTCAATCAAGTTAAGATTAGGTGCAGAGGACGGAAGAAATACCAGTTCGATTTTAGAGTCTGTCAGATAATCCTTCATTAATTGGGCATGGTAATACCGAGCACGCTAGTTATAGGTGATCTGCCAGGTTTGTTGAACAGAGTGATTGACTTGCTTGGCGGTTAGGCATAAATGAGTTTGCAGATAGTCGGAAAACTGTTGGCATTGTTCGCTCTTTAATGCGCACTCGCTGCCACCGGCATCGTTGCGAAGTAACGCAATCAGACAACCTTAGAGATAGCGTTTGTAATGGTTATGCACACTTTCGCGGTCAATCATCAGCGCTTGAGCGACTTGACTCACTTGCCATCTACTGCCGAGCAAGTTCACCGCCTTAAGGCGGTCCGCAAAGCGCTAGTCGCTAATATGGAGAGCTCATATTGCACCCCATTGATTTATTGTGGTGTCAGGTGGTAGCGATTTGACATAGCTTGATTATATATAAATCAGCTTGTTATCTGCCATATCTAAACCAAAATTTGATTTACGAGAGGTATATTTCCATCCCTGACTTTAGTTTGTGGCCAAATATCAACTAGCACCAAAGGTTAATAATATGAAAAATAATAACAAAACGATATTAAAGCAAATAATTGACATGAGTATTGTGGTAGTATCGAGAGTTTCGTTAATATTGATAGCGGGTTGTGCTGGTGTTTCCTCAAAAAATATTCCAGATGCTTTTCAGGTAAAAAATACGGTCAATATACCAACGCCTATTCCGGGTTCCGCGTTAGTAGCCATCCGCTGGCCGGTAGCTATGGATGAAAAAGCTCAAACAATTTTCGAGGATAATTACGTAAGTGGCTGGGAATCGTATGTAAGTGCGCTATCTCCCTCAATTGGTGCTGTTATGATCTTTGGTAAAATTACAATCGGAGGATGGATTGCCCGTGCACAGTTTGACCACTCGGCGTACAAGAAAATACCCGAGGATTCGACCTACTATGCAATGGAATTTTATCGCCAGTTATCTAAGTATATTCCAGAAAGCCAAATTCTTCTTGAGCCTCAATTATTAACAGCTAATTCCGGAAGCTTAAAAATTACCTCCTTGGTTGTATCAAAGATACCTGTTTCATTCACAGTGGATTTATACCAATTACCACACGTAACACCTACACCTTTTATAGACCCCAAAATTGCCATAAAAACTGGCGGCTTAGCATCACCTAAAACTTGCGGAGCAGTTTCTTCTGAGGACAGTTATATCAAAATAGAAAAATTTATCGAGTCGGTCTGTAAAGGTTTATCGTCTCGTAATGCCAGACAGCCTGAATTATTGGACCATTTTTATTCGGAAAATGAACGAATCAATGAATTTTCTGATGTACCAGTTCGGGAAAAGCTGCCTCTAACACCTAATGAGCTTATGTTATTTCCCAGGATAGGGGAGAATTTTTCCGATGAATATATTGTCCAATCGGCTGCGCCGACTTTTGATAGCAACAAAAATACCTTACAGAATCGAGCAATTGAAATTCATGTCCAAGCCCTAGTCGATGGTATATCCCGTTATGATTTGAAGAAAGCCACACAAGCAGGATTTTTCGAATATGTAGCGGAATACGATAAACCGCTTTCAGATAAAATTATGTTAGAAGCGATTGAGTCGGAAGAAGATCAAAATAGGATTGCTGTGATAACCCAACTAGCCGATTTGGAAAAACAATTTATCACCAAGCAAGACAAGCTTATTGCTGATAATATCCTTGATGGCGCATTTGGAAAAAGTTTTCGGGCAACTCGCCTTGGTTATTTGGAAATGGTAAAACAGGAAGAGGACGCTTCGAAGGCTCAGCTTAATTCATTGGCAATGTCGACCGTCAAATCCGGGGCATTGACAGGAAATTTCAATTACTTGGAGATGGTGACAAATTCGTTACAAAGTGAAATTCAATATCAAAGCAAGCTCTCGGAAATAGAACAGAGCTTTTATTCACAATTCGGCGCAGATTTAGATGCTCGCCAACGTTTTCTCGAGGTTAATATCGCAGGTCGTACTCGCACTATAAACGCTAGTGATCGGCAATCTTTACGTAAAGAATTAAAACAAATTTATTTGGATTTTTTAGCCGATGATTAATAAAGTAAAACGAGGTCGAGATAGAAATGTATACCTCTCGCGGTCACGCCTGCGGATTTTCCAAACAGTTGGAATTTTTGGTTCAAAAGTGTTTTTATTTGTTCGCTGAAAACAGAGTTTACTTTCTCAAGGCATTCGTCAATGGCCTCCTTGAAAGCACAAAATGTCTCGTGAGACCGATTGTAAAGGCACTTCTTTTAGGTAAACTTCCATAAGCGTTCAATCAAATTCAAATTGGGTGATTAAGGGGGTAGGAAAAGGATATCGATGCCCAGTGCCTCTGCTTGCTCCGTCACCTTGTTGCACCTTTGATTACGGGCGTTGTCTATGACCGGGGATGTCAGGGTGTGCTTGCTTGATCTTGATGAGCAAGTCCACAATCGTGTCGGAGTTGATTTAGGCATCATTTGTTACAGTGATCAAGTCGGTACCTTTTACGCTGAAAGCCCCCAAGACTTTTGTAACGCCTCCGTCCCCTGGATGACTTGAGGAATAGCCTCTCAAAGCACCAAAGCATCCCCAAAAAAGCGCCCATTAAAAAGTGGGCGGCGTCAACGAAGAAGACCTTGCGCTTGACTTGCTGTTCTTCTTCCTGTAACGGCTCAAGTCAGCCAAGCAAGAACTCAGCCTGCTTTTCCGAGTCGGCTTTTGCCGAGATAACCGCCATTTTTCGGAAAATCATTGATAAACTGACTATTAACAGTAAGCCGTGGAAGTAAGGGATAGACGTTGCTCATGTGACATCACTTTGTTAGGGGTGGCTTTGGGATGATAAATCATACCCAGATATAGAGTGATCACTAAATGGGGGTCTACGCCCAAACCCTCGGAATTTTTTAATCAATAAAAAACAATATGTTAACAAATTTCTGCTGTGATTAAGATCAATCCGAGATAGAGTTGTTTCATCATTTCTTCTATATTTCATACGACATTTTCAGACGAAATCGAAAATTCCGAGGGTTTGGGCGAACAACCCCTTACTCTTGTTCAATCAGG